>NZ_BLKA01000005.1:0-119463 GCF_010306265.1 Weissella sagaensis
ACGTTTAGCTCAGCTGGGAGAGCACCTGCCTTACAAGCAGGGGGTCACAGGTTCGATCCCTGTAACGTCCATTGGTCGCATGGTCTAGTTGGTTAGGACGTTCGCCTGTCACGCGAAAGATCACGGGTTCGAATCCCGTTGTGACCGTATAATTAAGTATTACATTATTGTCATAGGGGTATAGTTTAGCGGTAGAACAACGGTCTCCAAAACCGTCGGCGTGGGTTCGATTCCCTCTACCCCTGCCATGGCGGTAGTGGTGAAGTGGTTAACACACCGGTTTGTGGTACCGGCACGCGTGGGTTCGATCCCCATCTACCGCCCTATTTAATGTAATACTTAATATGTTGCCGTTGTGGCGGAATTGGCAGACGCGCTGGACTCAAAATCCAGTTCTCGCAAGGGAGTATGGGTTCGACCCCCATCGACGGCATAATTAAAAACGAGAAAACTTATATATAGTTTTCTCGTTTTTTTGTATAATAAAACATATATACATTGTGTATAATATACACTATATATAAAACAAAATATGGGAGAGTTGTAATGGACATTTATGTCATATCACTAATTGTTATTTTTATAATGATGCTAATTTTACACTGGCAAAAGAAAGTTTTTTGGAGTTTACTTTTTGCTGATGTTTTTCTGTTTATGACATTAATTGAGTCATTAAATTTTATAAATCAGATTAACATTGAAAATGACTTTTTTTCAATGGCGATATTGCTTGGATTTTATGTTTTAATACCACTTTTGGTTATTATAGGTAGTATCTTTTTAGTACGTAATACTAGAATTATGTATCTAAAAGAGGGACGTAGTTTAGTAGCAAAATTATCAGCTGGGTTTGGACTTAATATTTTCGTTATACTTGGTGTGCTATTGTTTATGCTACAGTTTGATTTATTTTCTAAAAATATATATTTAGCAATAATCGTTGAATCGTTTTTATTAATTGATGTATTTTTTGTATCATTATTTATATGTTACTTGATATATTCAGTCATAAATCAAATGTTACCATATAAAAAGCATGTTGATTATATCATTGTATTAGGTGCAGGTATTCGTTCAGAAGAGGTCACACCTTTATTAAAGAGTCGATTAGATAAAGGGCTAATGTATCTTAAGGATAATCCACAGGTGAAATTCGTTGTTAGCGGTGGAAAAGGTCCAGATGAGCCAGTCAGTGAAGCATTTGCGATGGCAAAGTATTTACGATCACAAAATATTCCAGATAATCAAATTATTATAGAAGATCAGTCAACCACAACCTATGAAAATATGAAGTATTCTAAAATTAAAATTGATGATGACTGGTCTGATGAAAAGCGTAAACCCAATGTATTGTTTACAACAAATAATTATCATGTTTTACGTAGTATGACATATGCTGATATGGCGAAGTTGAAGGCGCACGGTGCAGGGGCACCAACATCATACTACTTTTTACCATCCGCTTTATTACGTGAATATGCGGCAGTTTTAGTACAAAATAAGATAAAAATAATTTTAATTATGCTTCTTATTATCAGTTTCGTGATAATTGTATCTTGGCCATTTTAGATGTCATGATAAAATAAGATTTATTGGATTGCTAAAATATTACTGGAGGTATGATGTATGACAAAAGAGCCGATTACAAGTGATAATCATCAACAATTAATGTTAGATTTTGGTATTGATGCACCACAAATTGGTGAAAAAAATATAACCTTAGTAGATGGTGTTTTAGTGCGTGATGAAAATAATAAGGCTAAAACATATTTTCATTGGGAGGTTATTCATCGTGCTGATGAAACTTATTGGTCACCTTTAGATGGTGATCGCAAAACACTTTATGATATTACAGATTATAAAATCAAAAACAAGCAAAATGACCAATGGTTAACAGTAGAAGAATGGTTTAAACTTGATAAATTTTAATAAAAGAATATGTATAACTTCCTGGAACTTAAATTAAAAGTTTGGGGAAGCTTAAGCAATTAACTGGTCGTAAAAATTTCTGTATGCACTGGAATTTTCACAACCAGTTTTTATTTAATTTCTTTATATAAAAAATATAATAATATATCGTTACTTTTGAATTATGATAGCGGTTAGTAACCAGATTGTGTATGACACATGATTGATATTTAAAATTTTTTGTAAACATTAACCCCCGTAAGTTAGGTCATTTTCTAACTTGCGGGGGTTAATGTTAATCAAAATTTTGTTGAATTAATTGTTAATTTATTGATTTTGGATGTTTTCGTAGCTGACATAATAACAAAATTAATAAAATAATGAAACCAAACAGGCACATATATTTTGCAAAGTTCATACCGGGCGTATGATAAGTTAGTTTAATATTGTTTTGGCCAACCTTAAGGGGTATGCCAATGAAACCACTATCTAATTTTATTAGCTTGTTATGACCATTGACTATCCAACCATGACTATAGGGAATAGTTGTTGCCAATATTTGCGACTTATTGACGCGAATACGTGTTTTAATCTGATTATCGGTTAACTGATAAGTTGGGGCCCGATTAATTATAGTACTAGCAACTTTATCAAATCTTTTGTCTGTTGGAATCCCTTTAATTTGGACATCAAAACTATAATGACCAGCTTTACTAAAAGTAAGCGGTATGAATGTTTCTTGATTCGTTTTCGTAGCTTGTCCAAGATTGAGGGTAACTTGTTTTAATGGATTATAAAATGATAAATTAGCTTGACCAGTTTGTTTAAATGAATTTGTAAAATCATTATAGGTTGCAGTCAATGTATAACCACTAATGCCATTGCCAATCGTGCTAATATTTTTTTTATACCAGTTCCATGTATAAGCTTGTTTATTATATTGCCGATCAATTAATGTTTGTGGGTTTTGTTTGTTTTGTTTATGCATGTATTGATAATTAGCTAAAGCGGCCTTTTGTTGTTGCTTAAAAGTAAATGGTTTGAATTGGAGATTAGAAATTTCTAAATGCAATTCAGTGCCTTTTAGCGCTTTAGATGGTCTTAAATAAAACCCCTCTGGTAATAATTCAGGATGAGTCGTATAAGTCATGTGCATTTTTTGGGTAGCAGCTTTTGTTAAATCAGTACGAACTTTACCAGTAACGACAGAATTCGCAAAGGCTGAAGCGTGTTGTTTACCCGTACGTGTAACAATACTATCAGCTAAAACAGCTTCTTTTTGTGTTGCAGATAATCTATTGTAAAAATTTCGATTAACATTATTATTTGTTAAATATAATAATGGATACGCATTGTCAGAGTGGGCTAGTGTCTGACCATTAATAATTTTATTGTTGTCAGCAATATAAGAATGAGGTGTTAGTGTACCTGGATTTTCAAAGCGATCAGCTACACCTAATAAATTACTAAGCACGTTTCTAGAATCTAAATTACCAGTAATGTCATTTGGATTGGCCGTACTAATATTCAAAGGAGCGAGCCCTTGGCCAACAGCACCATTCTGTAATGACCAATAACTTTCAATATTATTTAGTGGACCATTAATGGGTAAATTGGTTGCAGGGGCAATGCCGGTCATATTGTTTAGTTGGTTATCAACATAGGACCTTGTGAATGAGCCTTGCTTGCTTTTAGGATATTCTTTTTGCTGTGTTAACAGTTGTTTTACAGTATCATTTGATAATAAATCTGTTTTAGCAGGATTGGTATTATTCGTATGATTTCTAGACGTTATGAAAAAGATATTCACTAATACTAAAATAACTAACCATATTGGTCTAAACCCAGATGATGATTGGCTAAACCATAGCATAATTAATGTGACAAAATAAATAGCAATAATCATACCGTATCGCATGTTCAAGTTGAAGTTACTGATGATAAGTAACGAGATTGTTGCAATAATACCAACTATGAAAAATGAAAGATAATCATGAAATGTTAATTCTGATAAGTGTCTAAGCATTTGGAAAAGCATGACACTAATTGGTAAGGATAACATAAATAGCCAACGATTAGATGGAGATGAACCGCCGTTTAAAATTGCTGCAAATATAGGGGTACAGCAACCTAAAAAGGTAATAACCCATAAAATATTGAATAATTGATAACGGTGCCAACGTCGTAGTGAAAAAACAATGGCCATAACACTAATAGCACTAAACCCACCAGTCAACCAAAATGAGGGAGTAGTTAGGTTGGCAATTAAGTTACCAGGTAATGCTAAATAATAATAAAGTGGGTAGATAGTTAACCCATTAGCTAGCCCATTGTTGGTACGAGCTGAATTTAATACGGCATCAACACTAGGTAAAAATAGTGGTGCCGCTAGCATAAGGGAAAGTATTCCTGCAAAAAGAATTTTGAGATGTGATTGCCAGGCTAGCCAAGACTTGTGTTGGTAATGATATCCTATCCAGAATACAATAAGGCCAATTATTAACATAAAAGCAAAATAAAAATTATTCCAAATCGTCCAAAATACCATCAAAATAAGAGGAACATATTTATTTTGAGTCAATGCATAATGCATTGACCAAATAAGTAGCGGAAAAATAATTAAGGGATTAATAAAAAAAGGATGCTCAAAAGCAGAAAAAGCAGTGTATCCAGAAAAAACGTATGTGAATGCCACAATTTGATACTGCCAAGTTGGGGATGATTTAAACCAATGTTGGATAAACATCAAGCAAGCTAAACCTGCTAAATATAATCTAATAATGATCATTACATTATAGTAAGTTAATAAGTACTTTTCTGAAATAAAAGCAATACCATATGTGAATATGTCACCTAAGGTATAGTAAGAAAATGTTTGATAGTAATCACTACCAAGGCCTAATTTCCAAGACCAATTAGTTGGGAAAGCATGATTAAAAATAATGTTTTTAAGATCAGATTGCCATTCTACTAAGGCTGGGTAATGTTGTGCAATACCATCTGATTGCCAAATTAATGATGTATTGGTGAAATAATAGGGCGCAAATAAACATAGCGCTAAAATAAAGAATAAAAATGTGTAAGTCATAACAAGTTTAGATGACTGTTTAAGTTGCCAGGGCATGTTTGATACCTCCAAAAGACTATCAAAGTATTATATCATTTTCAGGTATTTTCTAACCAAAAAAATAGGACTAAAAAAATTAACTGTCACTATTTCTAAAGTACAATAAAAGGCATCACTGCAACCGTTTACAAGCACATACAATATAGTTTATAATAAAGAGCGTACAAAAGTTTTGTATGTTGAATTAAATATATATATATTAAGGAGCGTGGCAATTATGGTAAATTTCATTATTGCTAGTCATGGTGAATTTGCTGCGGGTATCCGACAATCTGGTCAAATGATCTTTGGAGAACAGGAAAATGTTCAAGTTGTAACATTTATGCCGAATGAAGGTCCAGAAGATTTGATGAAGAAGTTCGAAGATGCTTTAGCAACATTTGAACCAGAGGGACAAGTTTTGTTCCTCGTTGATTTATGGGGAGGTTCACCATTTAATGCTGCATCTCGTATTCAAGCCTTACATGAGGACCGAATGGCCATTATTACAGGGCTAAACTTGCCAATGTTAGTAGAAGCTTATGGGGCTCGTTTCACAATGGAAACAGCTGCTGAAATTGCAAGTTACTTGATGCCAGTTGCACGAGATGGTGTTAAAACTCTACCTGAAACCAAGGATTCAGCAGTAGAAGTTTCAGATAGTGCTGATGATGAACCAATTGTTGAGGCAGGCGATGTGGATGAAGTCATTCATACGGGTTCAGCAACAATGGATATTCGCTTAGCACGAATTGACTCACGTTTGTTGCACGGACAAGTTGCAACAGCATGGACTAAGTCAGTATCGCCAAATAGAATTATTGTTGTGTCAGATAGTGTTTCAAAGGATGAATTACGTAAAACTTTGTTAACACAAGCTGCACCAGTAGGGGTTAAGGTTAACGTTGTGCCAATTCAAAAATTGGCTGATGTTTGGGATGACCCTCGTTTTGCTACTGTTAAAGCTTTGCTTTTGTTTGAAACACCACAAGATGTTGCTAAAGCAGTTGAAAGTGGCGTTAAATTAGACAAAGTGAATATTGGTTCAATGTCTCATTCTGAAGGTAAGCGGATGCTAACCAATGCAGTTGCCGTTGATGAAGAAGATATTAAAACTTTAGAGTACCTACGTGATAATGGTATTACGTTTGATGTTCGTAAAGTTCCTGCTGATCAAGGCAAGGACGTCTTTGATTTATTGAAAAAGTCATAATTACTTTTTATAGAAAATTATTCGGGAGGATAACGCATGATTTCAGCGTTTTTCGTAGTTCTATTTGCATTCCTAGCAGGAATGGATGGGATTTTAGATCAATTTCAGTTTCACCAACCATTAGTAGCCGCCACATTAATTGGGCTAGCTAATGGTCATTTGACTGAAGGAATTATTCTTGGTGGAACATTACAAATGTTGGCGCTAGGTTGGATGAACATTGGAGCTGCTGTCGCACCCGATGCTGCCTTAGCATCAGCTGTTTCAGCCTACTTAGTTACTGGTCCAGCACAGGTTAGTGTTGACACTGGTATGGCAATTGCTATTCCTTTGGCTGTAGCTGGTCAAGTTTTGACAATTGGTGTTCGTACATTGACTGTTGCTTTGGCTCACATTGCTGACAAGCAAGCTGAAAAGGGAAGTTTGCGTGGTGTTGAAACAGTTCACTGGACAGCTTTGAGTCTACAAGGATTGCGTATTGCAATTCCTGTTATTATCGTCATGGCCGTTGGTGCTGGTCCTGTTAATGATGCATTGAATGCAATTCCTGATGTAATTACTAAGGGATTGGCGGTAGCCGGTGGATTTATTGTTGTCGTTGGATATGCAATGGTTATTAACATGATGGCTACTGCAGAACTATGGCCATTCTTCTTCTTGGGATTTGCATTATCAGCAGTTTCAGAACTAAACTTGATTGCTATGGGTATGATTGGTCTTGTATTGGCTTTGATTTACCTACAACTATCACCACGTTTTAACGGTGGTTCAGGAAATAGCGGTTCTGGAAAAGGTGGCTCAGGTAACGGCGACCCAATTGATACGATTTTAAATAATTACTAAGCTTGGAGGAAAGTACATCATGAGTGAAGAAACAAAGAATGAAGTTCACTTGACTAAAGGTGATCTTGTTAATACTTGGTGGCGTTCAACTTTCTTGCAAGCTGCATGGAATTATGAACGTATGCAAAACGTTGGATGGGCATTTTCAATGATTCCCGGTATCCGCCGTTTGTATAAAACAAAAGAAGATCGAGCTAGCGCTTTAAAGCGTCACTTGGAATTCTTTAATACACACCCTTATGTTGCATCACCAATTTTGGGTGTTCAATTAGCAATGGAAGAACAACGTGCTAATGGTGCAGAAATTAACGATGAAGCAATCAACGGTGTGAAGGTCGGAATGATGGGACCTTTGGCTGGTGTTGGTGATCCAATTTTTTGGGGAACTATGCGCCCTGTTCTAGGAGCGTTTGCTGCTGGTATGGCTCAAAGTGGCTCAGTTATGGGTCCAATCATTTTCTTCGTTGTTTGGAATCTTATTCGTATGTTGTTCCTATGGTATTCACAACAATTGGGATACCGTGAAGGGACGAATATTACGCAAGACTTGGCTGGTGGTGCCATGCAAAAAATTACCACTGGTGCCTCAATTCTAGGTATGTTTATCATGGGAGTGCTAGTTCCTCGTTGGACAACGATGAACTTCCCAATGGTAATGTCAAAGGTTAAGGTACAAGATGGTGCTGCAGCAGACATTCCAGGTTTGGCAAAAGCAATTAATGGTGGTGATGTTTCAGCCTCAAAGATTGCCGATGTTGTTGGTCAAATCCAGGGTGGTCAATCGTTGACAGCTTATAAAGTAACAACTTTGCAAGATACATTAGATCAATTATTGCCAGGCTTGGCACCATTATTGTTGATGTTCATTGTATTGTGGTTGCTACGTAAGCGTGTATCTGCTATTACGATTATCTTTGGTTTGTTCTTTGTTGGTATTTTGGCATATGCCTTTGGTATCATGGCATAAACTAATTTTAAATAAATTTGTTAAAATAAAAGATGAGACAGTGGATGATAAACTGTCCCATCTTTTTTTATTCAATGGGAGAAATGAAATGGTGCAAGGATTAAATTCAAATATTTTGTTAACAGGTAATGCTAATGCGATGATGTCACCAGTTAATATTCAACAAGGTCGAATATTTTATGGCGATCGTGGCATTGAGTTTCGCGCTAACACTGGTGGTGGATACATTCAAATTCCATGGCGTAATGTAGAATCTGTCAGCATGGAAATTATTTTAAATTTCTATTATCGTGGCTTTTTTGTAAAAACAACGGATGGTAAAACTTTTGAATTTGTTGGTGGCAAAGCTAAACAAGCCATTACAATTTTCAGAGATCATTTACAAGCTAACCAAATATTAAGACGTAAAGGAATTATGGAGCGTAAACGCAAGTAATTATTGTAAAGTATAGGGGGAAACATTATGAAGACGTTGCACTTATATGTTGTTCGTCATGGCAAGACATACTTTAATCGTTATAATAAATTACAAGGATGGGGTAATTCGCCATTAATGGCAGAGGGTATTAAAGATGCTCAAATCGCTGCACAAACTTTATCTAATGTAGATTTAAAAGCAGCGTATAGCTCGGATACAACTAGAGCGATGGATACGGCAAAAATAATTATTGATGGAAATAAAAATAAACAGCACTTACAATTAATTACAGCCTCAAACTTTCGTGAAGAATTTTATGGTAGTTTTGAGGGCTCTAATATGGATGTTGCTTGGACAAGCGCAGGCGCTTCAGTTGGTCTGAAAACGTATAAAGAAATTGTTGATGCATATGGTGTGGATAAAACCAAAGATTTATTAAAGGCGGCTGATCCGTGGCATGATGCGGAGAATAGTGAAGAATATTGGCAACGCGTAAATCAGGGATTTCAACGTATTTTAAATAATCCAATATTGGATGATGGTGATAGTGTTTTGTTAATTAGTCATGGTAATACTTTGATTTCTTTAGCTGATCGCTTTGGAGAAGGTAAAATTCAAGTTCATGAGCGTCCATTAAATGGCTCGATTGCACGTATGGAACTGAGTGCTGATGGGTTGACGATTTTAACGTATAACAATCAGCCTGTTCAGAATTAAGTGAATTAAAAATATGAAAAACGTAATAACTTTTTATGACGTGATATACTTATTCAGGTTATAAAAAGGAGATTCATATGGTTCACAAGAAAAAACAACGGACAAAGACAGTATCCATTAGCACTGTTGTGGTAGTTATTGGCGTCGCTATTTTACAACAGACAGGTGTTATTTCTGATATTGATAACAAGCTACAGCCTGCCGACACTAAAAGTAGTGTATCAAGTAATAAGATTAGTCAACCAACAGTTAATCTTAAAGATGGCATCAATTATGGTACTGTTTTTGATAAATATCCAAGTGAATCGTTAAGCAAGACGGTTCTAACAAATGATGTTGTTGCGCAATTAAAAGCGAATAAAGTAACCTTTAATAATACCGGTTCATATATCGTTAACGATGATAAAACAGATTTAAATGCAAACGTTAATGTAGCACCATATGTGCAATTATCATCCCAAGATGGTCTAGGAAGACCAAGAGTAGCTAATGCCTATTTAAACAAAAGTAGTCGACAATATCGTTCACGAGATGAAACAGGGAATTCAAAAACGATTAATCCAGTTGGTTGGCATCAAGCAACAATCGGAGGGACATATAATACTTTGTATAACCGGGGACATTTAATTGGATATGCTTTGGCCGGTAATATTAAATCATTTGATCCATCTGAGGCAAATCCACAAAATATAGCAACACAAACTGCCTGGGCTAATCAAGCATCGAATGGTAACGCAGAAAATACTGGTCAAAATTACTATGAAACGCAGGTTCGTCGGGCACTAGATGGTAATAAAAGGGTTCGTTATCGCGTAACACCAATTTATCATAATAATGACTTAGTACCGTCTGGTAATCATATGGAAGCTAAGTCAAGTGATGGACAGCTAGAGTTTAATGTCTTTGTGCCAAATGTTCAGCAGGGTGTAAAAATTGATTATGCAACAGGCGCTAGTACGCTGGTTAAATAAGCTGTTGACTAAATAATTCATGAAATTATGAAACGATTATCAAGCATCGATATTAATAGGTCGATGCTTTTTAAATACAACAATTAAAGGATTAAAAATGGTAATTTATCCCCTATAATTCGGCTATACAAAATAATTGACTAATTTAGAGTATGATATAAAGGTGGTGTTGATCGTTCTTTTGTAGTTTAGTGATGTTTTTAATTTAATTGGTTGCTGCTAATAAAATAAAATTAAAAAAACTGACTAAATCTTTAATGATTTAGTCAGTCAAATAAATTGGACACCAATTCGGCACTAGGCACAATGTGAATACCTTTATATCAACGTTTATAGCATCTATAAAATGGACCTGGGGGGAATCGAACCCTCATCTCCGGAACCGGAATCCAACGTGATATCCATTACACTACAGGTCCATAACAAATAACAATTATAAACCAATAGATTCGTATTAGCAATAGAAATAAAATGCTTAATGAAGTATCATTAGGTTAAACCTTGCAGTTAGTTAAGTTTACCTTTATAATAAAAACTATAATAATATAAATTTATAACAGAAAAGGTGAATACAATGGCATCATCCGAAGGAAAGGCCACGATGGGCCGAAACATTAAACGTTATATTAAACAAAATGAGATAACAGCAGCACATTTGGCCGAAATAATTGGCGTATCAACAGCAACAATTTCGGATTGGTCAAATGGTAAAACATATCCAAGAATTGATAAGATCGAGGCCATGGCCGAATATTTTAAAATTGCAAAATCAGATCTTGTTGAAGAACCAAGTCAAGTTTCAAAAACGATGATGACTGATGAACCAGTATTAATGGCAGCACATTGGGGAATAGACATTTCAGGTTTACCAGATGAAGAGCGAGCACGTGTCATTGATCGTGCTAAGTCATACATTGAGGGCCTGATTGCTAATTATGAGGATCGGAATGGGAACAGATAGCTATGATAATCTCTTGATAAGAGTAGAAAATGATTTATTAGAGTTAGGGATGACACCCGTTATTTTAGATACAATGCCTTTAAAAGAAAATTCGGGATTAGATGGTGTTGCCTATCTTAAGGAAGATAAAGCGTATATATTTATTGATAAAACGCTACCCATTTTTGAAAAGGCGCGTACTTTGGTAGAGGAATTTCATCATGCGATTTCAGACATTGGGAATCATTTAGACTATAATACAAGCTTAGCGCATAATGATGAAGTTGTTGCTCGCGAAGCAGTTATTAAGTATATGACTAGCGAAGAAACTATGATAAAGATTGCACAAGAGTATGAAAATCAGCCATTTGAAGCGTGGATGTTATGTGAGTATTTAGGTTACCCGTTGGATTTTGCACAAGAAACCGTGGATTTATACCGTCACAGCGGCCTGTTAAATTAAACCTAATAAAACTGTTGATTTTAGTTTTAATCTAATCTATAATTAATTTAGTCCTAAGGAAAAACACGTAGGACTTTAATTAGTTACATTAGTTAAGTTTAAACTAACAGGAGGAGTGGCTATGAGTAATGCAATGATTGCTTTTTTAATTGTTTTGGGGATATTTATGTGTTTGTGGATTGTGGCACTAACAATTGTAACGATACTTGAAAATTTATTCATGGGAAAATTACACCGATATGTTAGGGGAATAAATTTACTAATGCGCTATGGATTGATTAGGTTAGGTGGTGTAGATGATAAAGAGGCCCACCGTCTTGTGCTTGAAAAATAGATTGTGAAAATTTTATTAATTAATGATAAATAATCGGTAAATAGCTGATTAAACGTTTCAGAAAACTCTTATTCGTGAGTGTTTATTTTGGAACTTAAATCAGATTATAAACATAATAATCTATTGTTAAACAATTTTTTTATAATCAATCTAATATAATTTTTTTGGAAATAAATTTTGAAATTAAGCATTTGTTCAGAGACTTACTTTGTTTGCGAAAATATAAGTAAAGTCGTATAATATATCATGTAGGAACGTAACAAAAAAAGAATTTTTTGGGAGGGATCTTAATAATATGACTGTTAAGATTGGTATCAACGGTTTTGGCCGTATTGGTCGTTTAGCATTTCGTCGCATCCTTGAATTGAAGGATACTGCAGATGACATTGAAGTTGTTGCAATTAACGATTTAACAAACCCTGCTATGTTGGCATACTTGTTGAAGTATGATTCAACACATGGTACTTTGGCAGCTGAAGTTTCAGCTGATGAAGAAGGTATTATCGTTGACGGTAAGAAGATCCGTGTATACGCTGAGCGTAACGCAGCTGACTTGAAGTGGGTTGCTAACGATGGTGTTGAAGTTGTTTTGGAATCAACAGGATTCTACACTTCAGCAGAAAAGTCACAAGCTCACTTGGATGCTGGTGCTAAGAAGGTGTTGATTTCAGCACCTGCTGGTAACATTCCAACGGTTGTGTACGGTGTTAACCAAGATACATTGACTGCAGATGATAACATTGTATCTGCTGGTTCATGTACTACTCAATCACTTGCACCATTGGCAAACGCCTTGAACAAGGAATTTGGTATTGAACTTGGTTTGATGACTACTGTTCACGCTTTCACTGGTACTCAAATGCTTTTGGATGGTCCTAAGGGTAAGAAGATGCGCTCAAATCGTGCTGCATCTGTAAATACTATTCCTCACTCAACTGGTGCTGCTAAGGCTATCGGTTTGGTTGTTCCTGAAGTTGCTGGTAAGTTGGATGGTCACGCACAACGTGTTGGTGTTGTTGACGGTTCAGTTACTGAATTGACAACAGTTTTGTCAAAGACTGTTTCAGCTGAAGAAATCAACGAAGCTGTTAAGAAGTACGAAAATGATTCATTTGGATACAATGCTGATGAAATTGTTTCATCAGATATCATCGGTGACACACACGGTGCCGTATTTGATCCAACTTTGACTAAGGTTATCACTGTTGGTGATAAGCAATTAGTACAAACTGCTGCTTGGTATGACAACGAGTATGGTTTCACTTCAAACATGATCCGTACTTTGTTGCACTTGGCAACACTTTAATAGTGGAATAACTATTATTGAAAACGGGTGGTTTAGTAATAGTCTGAACCACCCGTTTTTTATATAAATTTCTTAGTTATTTTTAGTAGAGAAAAGAGGAATTTTATGACGAAATTAACAGTTGATGACTTAGAGCTAAAAGGTAAAAAAGTATTGATGCGTGTTGACTTCAACGTTCCGCTAAAGGAAGTTGATGGTCAACAAGAAGTTGCTAATGATAACCGTATTGTAGCAGCATTGCCAACTATTAAGCATGTTTTGTCAGCAGGTGGACGTGCAGTATTGTTTTCACACTTAGGTCGTGTTAAGAGTGAAGATGATAAGCCTGGATTATCAATGAAGCCAGTTGCACAACGTTTGGCTGATTTGCTTGGTCAACCTGTAACTTTTGTTCCTGCCATTGAAGGTCCTGAACTAGAAGAAGCCATTAACCAATTAGAAGATGGTCAAGTATTAATCTTTGAAAATACACGTTATGCTGATGTTGTTGATGGTGAGGAAGTTAAGCGTGAGTCAAAGAATGATCCTGAATTAGGTGCTTACTGGTCTTCATTAGGTGACGTATTTGTAAATGATGCATTCGGAACGGCTCATCGTTCACATGCATCTAATGCAGGTATTGCAGCTAATATTGAACAAACAGCAGCTGGTTACTTGATGGAAAAAGAAATTAAGTTTTTGGGTGGTGCAGTTGAAAATCCAGAACGTCCATTTGTTGCCATTATTGGTGGTGCAAAAGTTTCTGATAAAATTACAATCATCCAAAATCTATTGGCAAAAGCTGATAAGGTAATCGTTGGTGGTGGAATGGCTTACACTTTCGCTGCTGCTAAGGGTGAAAAAATTGGTAATTCATTATTTGAAGCTGACAAGGTTGAACTGGCTAAGCAATTGATTGCTGATGCTGGTGATAAGTTAGTATTGCCTATTGATGCTGTCGCAGCTGATAACTTTGCAAATAATGCAGAGTCATATGTTGCTGAAGGTGACATTAAAGATGGATACATGGGGCTAGATATTGGTCCTAAGTCAATTGAGCTATTTAAATCAGTTCTTGCAGATGCAAAGACAGTTGTTTGGAATGGACCTATGGGTGTATTTGAAATGGAAAACTTTGCTAAGGGAACATTGGCTATTGGTGAAGAACTTGTTAAAGTGACTGAAAATGGGGCAACAACCATTGTTGGTGGTGGTGATTCAACCGCTGCTGTACAACAATTAGGTGTTGCTGATCAATTAAGTCATATTTCAACTGGTGGTGGTGCTTCATTGGAGTACTTAGAAGGTAAGACTTTGCCTGGAATCGCTGCTATTTCTGAAAAATAAATGTCTCATACTAAAAAGCAATAAGTTACCAATTTTGGTGATTTATTGCTTTTTTATTATGAGTAATCTACTTGTTCATTATAAATACAAGCATGAAAGTTATTTTAAATTAAAATATTTTAAACACTTTTAATATTATTGAGATGCCATACAGGTTATAATTGTGATAAACTATTCCAAATAGTAATGTATAAGGAAGTCTATTATGGATATTCATAAATTTAATGTGTTTTTAGACTTAGCTAAAACCGAAAATTATTCTGAGACAGCTAGAAGATTATATACAACACAAGGAAATGTTTCTAAACAAATATTAGCCTTGGAAAAAGAATTAAAAACAAAATTATTTATACGTGAACATCGCCGTATCTCGCTAACTGAATCAGGCCGTATTACAGAAATGTATGCTAAAAAAATCATTCATGAATTTGATGCATTACAACAAACATTAAATCAACATAATATTGAGTCGGACAATGTCTTAACAATTCATACGATGTCAGCTTTTTCAAATTACGAAGGGTTTTCATTAATGAGCTCTTTTCATCAAAATTTTCCAGAAGTAACATTACATTTTTCTGAAATTAAAGATCGTAAGCTTGTTGACTCATTATTAGACAATCAAGCAGATATTATTTTTGGCCAATATATTACAGGATTAAACAATAAATTTGAAACACTGTTAACCGATCAAGATAGCTTAGTGGCTGTGTTGCCAGCAAATCATTCCTTATCGGCCAAAAGAGTACTGTCAATCAATGATATCTTACAAGAAGATATTTTAGTGTTGGATGGTGAAGAATCATTAGTATTTAATAAACTTAGTATGATGGTTGAACGACAGCAGTTAACAACAGCTGTTGCTTATCGAGGAAAACGTGTTGATATAATATTAAACATGGTTTCAAATGGTATGGGAATTGCTTTGGTTATGGATAAGCGTGTTGATATTAGTAATGATAATCAACTGATTAAGCGTAAGGTGCGGTTAAATACAACCAGTAATTTTGGCTTTATACGTTTAAAACAAGAGCATGAGTCCAATGCTAATAAACTATTTTGGAAATATATAACACAAGTCGTTAACCAACATATTAATTAGTCAGTATTTTGTTGATTGATGTGTTATGATGGTAATATAATAGAATATTAATCACAAAGGGGAGCCATTTATGGCTGAGAAAGAGGATTGCTCTAGACCCTTCGTACCTGTTTTAGTTATTTAAGCGTAGGAATTGTGAAAATACCAATATGAGTAATTGTATTTATAAAGGCTTTTTTGTGATTTTTTATTGCAAAAAGGCCTTTTTTGTTGTCTGACTTTTATAAGCAGTAAAATTTTTGGGAGAATTAAGATGAATTCAAAAGTTAGGAAAATAACTTACTTAGCAATGATGATTGCTTTGGATGTTGTATTATCGCCTATTTTACGTATTGAAGGCATGGCACCGATGTCTAGCGTTATTAATATATTGGCCGGTGTTTTAATGGGGCCATTATATGCAACCGTTATGGCCGTATGTTGTGGTATTATTAGAATGCTTTTGATGGGGATTCCGCCATTGGCATTAACGGGGGCTGTTTTCGGTGCATTGTTAGCAGGTGTTGGTGCACGCCTAACGCGGAATATTTACGGGTCAATTATTGGCGAAATTATTGGGACGGGGATTATTGGTTCATTAGTTTCTTATCCGGTAATGGTATTATTTACAGGTACTAAAACAGATTTATATTGGTTGTTGTATACGCCAAGATTTTTAGGGGCAACATTAATGGGGGCGGTAGCTGCTTGGTTAATTTGGCAGCAAGCTAAGAAAATTTCTTTGTTTAAAGATATGATGCAAGTGTTTAATGGGAAAAGGGTGATACGATAATGGAAAAAGTAACCATGCCATTGACTACTGCACCGTTAGTTCATTGTATAACGAATACGGTTTCCGTTGAAACAGTGGCCAATGCATTACTTTATATTGGTGCAAAACCTATAATGACTGAAGATGTTCGGGCTTTTTCAGATTTGGCAAGACAAACAAACAGTGTTTTGTTAAATTTAGGTAGCTTATCCGTAGCTAAAGAAGAGAGTTTGCTGGCTGCAAGTAAGCTAGCCTATCATGATAAACCTTTTGTTTTAGACGTAGTAGGTGTCGCAAGTGCTAGGACAGCAATGCATATAGCGACTGCGATTATGACGTATGAACCAACAATTGTGCGTGGTAATATTTCAGAAATGCGAGCAATTGCAGGATTGAAAACAAATGGTCGTGGTGTGGATGGCAACCAAATCGATCAAACACCTGCAGCATTTACAGAGTTAATAACAGCACTCAAAACACTACCAACTACTTCAATTTACGTTGCTACAGGAGCAAAAGATATTATTGTAGCCCAAAATAATGTGTGGGTTTTAGAGAATGGTGTTTTAGAATTGGATTGTTTTACGGGTTCAGGTGATGTATTAGGTGCACTGTTAGCAGCTTTATTAGGTGAACAAATTGTGCCTGAGACTGCTGCTGTTTTGGCGATTAGTTATTTAAATATTGCGGGTGAACAAGCTAAAATGACCGCCACAACAAAAGGAATTGCTGATTTTAGACAACAATTTCTAAACCAATTATCATTACTGGGTGAACAAAATCCAAATTGGATGGATCAAATGAAGGGGACTATTAATGGCAAAAGAATTGTATTTAGTGACATCACGCTATGATGAAAACGAGGAAACATTTTTAGAACGAGTTAATACAGCATGTGCTAATGGGGTAACTTTTGTGCAATTACGCGAAAAAGATTTAACCACACGTGCGTATTATGAACTAGCTATTAAAGTTAAAAAGATAACGGATCGGTATCACTTACCGTTGATTATTGATGATCGTATTGACATTTGTTTGGTAATTGATGCTAGTGGGGCGCATATAGGTGATGATGAACTACCAGTTGATGTGGCCCGTAAATTATTAGGACCAAATAAGATATTGGGCGTATCAGCGAAAACGGTAGCACGTGCGGTTGAAGCAGAACAGCAAGGTGCTGATTATTTAGGAACTGGTGCAATGTTTCCAACGCAAACGAAAGTTATTACAAAGCCAACTAGTAAGCAAACGCTAAAAGAAATTACGAAAACTGTTGATATACCAGTTTTTGCAATTGGTGGTATTAAAGAACACAATATCAATACGCTGACAGATACCAATATTGTTGGTGTGGCCGTAGTGAGTGAAATTATGCAAGCACCAAATATTGCAGATAAGGTAAAACAATTAAAAGAAGCAATTAGTTTGCTATAATCAGATTGAGACTGGGGTTTAGTTTACCCAGTCTTTTTTATATACTGATATTATGATAAAAGCACTAAATTTAGTTAAAACATATATAATGAAAGGAATATTACAATGATTGTATTTGAGGATGTTGTAAAAACGTATCAAGATAAACAAGTTGTGAATCATCTTAATTTAACGATTGCATCCGGTGAATTTTTTGTATTAGTTGGCCCAAGTGGTAGTGGTAAAACAACAATTCTTAAAATGATTAATCGGCTAACACAGCAAACGCACGGTAAAATTTTGATAGATAATAAAGATGTAGCAAGTACGAATACGACAATTTTGAGGCGACATATTGGCTATGTCTTACAAAATATTGCACTTTTCCCCAATCTTACGATTAGTCAAAATGCAGGTATTTTGTTAGAAGCAAATGGCGTTAAACGTAGTCAAAGGCAACAATTAGTCAAAATATTATTAGATAAAGTCGGGTTACCATATGAACAATATGGAACGCGTATGCCACGTGAACTATCTGGTGGGGAGCAACAGCGTGTTGGTATTGTCCGTGCGCTAATTACTAAGCCAGAAATTATTTTAATGGATGAGCCTTTTAGTGCATTAGATCCATTATCACGTAAACAATTACAAGATTTAATACTATCTTTATATCAAGAATTTAGGCCAACAATTGTTTTTGTCACACATGATATGCAAGAAGCGTTACGCTTGGGGTCAAAAATTGGTGTATTGGTTAATGGGGAGCTGCAACAAGTAGGTAAGCCGCAAACAATTATTAATCAACCGGCTAATGCAGTAGTATCATCATTATTTAACAATCAACGAATAACGTTAATTGCTGATTTACTTGAGGCTGGCCTAGGACAGAAGATTACTACTGATGTGTCCGTTGAGGGACCACATCTTAAAAGTACACAAACTCTCCAAGAACTGGCAGCTATGTTGTATCGTCATGATAGTGCTATTATTGACCAACAATATATCATTAATCAACGTCATTTATTAATGTATATTAGCAAATATTAAGGAGCGTAAAATGTTAAATGATTTGTTGCATTTTGTGATGACACATGCAAGCGACATTATTGTCGCTTTAGAAGAGCATATCCTACTTTCTTTGGCTGCAATCTTAGTTGCGGCAGTGATTGCAATTCCTTTAGCTATTATCTTAATGAATCATCGACGAGCAGGTGAAGTTGTTTTACAAATTGCAGGTATCATTCAAACGATACCTAGTTTAGCTGTATTAGGTGTTTTAATTCCATTTGTTGGTATTGGGACATTTCCTGCTGTTATAGCATTAGTGTTATATGCAATTATGCCAATCTTTCAAAATACATATGCAGGATTAACGCAAATTGATGCGAATTTATTGGAAGCAGCTGAAGCTTTTGGTTTTTCAAAATATTTTAAGTTATTTAAAATTCAATTACCATTGGCTATGCCGCTGATTCTATCTGGATTGCGCATTGCAATGGTCATGATTATTGGAACAGCTACTTTAGCAGCATTAATTGGTGGTGGTGGATTAGGATCATTTATTATGATTGGTATCCAGACAAATGATAATGCACAGCTATTATTAGGCGCAATTTTATCTGCTGTTTTGGCATTGGCTTTTTCATGGTTAATTAAAATAATTGGTAAATTATCTTTGAAAAAAATGGGCATCCTAGCGATCGTTGCAATTTTGTTACTTGGTGGTTATTTTACTGGTAAAGCACTAACACAGCCTAAAGGACGTATTACAATTGCTGGTAAACTAGGCGGTGAACCAGAAATTTTAATAAATATGTATAAAGAATTAATTGAAGCCGATAATGCACGTTTGGACGTGCAATTGAAACCGGATTTTGGTGGCACAACATTTATTTATAAAGCGATTAAGAGTGGTGATGTTGATATTTACCCAGAATTTACTGGTACTGTTTTACAAAACCTTATCAAAGGGAAAACTGTTAGCCACCAACCAAGACAAGCCTATCATGATGCAAAGGAAGCCTTATATAATCAGGCTAATTTAACTTATTTAGCACCAATGCGATATCAAAATACATATGCATTAGCAGTACGACAAAGTGATGCTAAGAAATATAATTTAAAAACAACTAGTGATTTAGCAAAGATGTCATCACAATTAACAGCAGGTTTTGATCATGATTTTTATGAATTAAAGGATTCATATCCAGGTATGAAAAAAGCTTACGGATTACAATTTAAAGATGTGAAAAGTATGTCGTCTAGTTTGCGTTATAATGCATTAGCTAATGGCCAAATTGATGTCACGGATGCTTATACAACAGATCCACAATTGAAGGCTGATAAGTTAGTAACTTTAGTTGATGATAAAAAATATTTTCCCCCATTCCAAGGAGCACCATTGGTACGGGAAAACATCTTAAAAAAATATCCAAGTGTAAAAAAGAGTCTAGAGCGCTTAGATAATAAAATAACAAATCAAGATATGATTAATATGAATTATCAAGTAACGGTTCAACACAAGTCTGCTGATAAGGTCGCACATCTTTATTTGAAAAAACATAATTTATTAAAGTAACCCTTTAATTTTAATGTTTGATATATTATTGGCATATAAACCTGATAGAATAAAGACTATCATTCAAAAGGAGATGGGTTATGGCTGAACATTGGTTGATGATATTAATTGAAATCATCTTCGTAGTTAATAGTTTTGCAGCTATTTTAACGGTATTTAGAGATCGTTATCGTGATATTACTTCTATTTGGGCGTGGATGCTTGTGTTATTGTTGTTTCCTGGAATCGGATTCTTAATTTATTTTTTGTTTGGACGAAAATTGTCAGGGCATCATATTTTTAATATGCAAACACAAGAAGTTTTGGGTATTGATAAGATTGCTGATAATCAGCAAAAAGAAGTTATGGCATTATCTGATTCAGAACGCTATGTGGAAGAACAAGCTTTTATTCGCTTATTTTTACAAAATGAGCAAGCAATATTTTCGAATCAAAATGAAGTAAACATTTTAACAGATGGTCATGAAAAATTTAAGCAATTATTTATTGATATTAAAGCGGCTAAGCATCATATTAATGTTGAATATTATACGATTTATAATGATAAGTTAGGTAATGAATTTGTTGATTTATTAACTGAAAAAGCTAAAGAAGGCGTACGAGTTCGTGTTATTTATGATAGCTGGGGGTCTGGCGGTAAAAATAACAAATTATATAAACGATTGCGTGAAGCAGGGGGGCATGTAGAAGCATTTTTAATGCCAAAATGGCAAATCATGTCCTTGCATGTTAATAATCATGATCACCGTAAGTTAGTTATTATTGATGGTGATATTGGTTATATTGGTGGCTTTAATATTGGTGATCAATATCTAGGTCGTTTAGAAAAATTTGGTTATTGGCGTGATACACATTTACGTGTTGTTGGGGATGCTGTTTTGGCCATGCAAAGTCGCTTTTTTATGGATTGGAATGCTACCAATAAATATCAAAAGTTGAAGTTTGGTGAGGAATATTTCCCGTCACATGATACGGGTGGTGATGTTGCCATGCAAATTGTGTCTTCAGGTCCGGATTCAGAATCAAATCAGATTTATCAAGGGTACCTACGTATGATTTCAATGGCCCATGAAAGTATTACGATTCAATCACCTTACTTTATTCCAAATCAAGCAATCATGGATTCGCTTGCAATTGCGGCTAAGTCGGGTGTGCATGTCAGAATTATGATTCCATCAAAACCTGATCATATGTTTGTTTATCGAGCAACAGAATATTATGCAAGTGTCTTGGCTAATGATGGTATTGAAGTTTATGCATATAACAAAGGATTTTTACATGCCAAAACAATCGTGATTGATAATCGTATCGTATCGGTTGGTAGTGCTAATATGGATATTCGTTCATTTTCTCTAAATTTTGAAGTCAATGCATTTTTGTATAGTGAACGATTAGCATTAGAAATGGAAGCAATTTTTGAAAAGGATTTACTTGATTCACAACTTTTGACATCAGAGTATTTTGCAGCACAGTCTTCCTGGAAACGATTTAAACAATTTTTCTCGAGATTATTAACACCAATTTTATAATTAATCATTGATATAAAAAGGCAGTCTCATTGAGACTGCCTTTTTGGTAGATAATATTTATTTATTACTGTTCAAGTCGTTTTTATGACTGAAAAAACTAACAAGTAAGAAGAAAATACCTAATAGATCAGTGTAAACACCCAAGATAATTTGCATGTTGTGAGGCGTGTATCCTGTAAATAATACTAGGAATAATCCTAAAGCAAGACCAACAGCACCAATAATCAAGCCAACTAAACGTTGCCAACCAATTAATAATTCGGGAACCCAAGTTTGTGCTAAATTACTTGTGGCATTAAATAGAATCCAAAAGCCGAATACCAAACCAATAAAATCTTGTGTGAAATCTTGACGGAATAATAAGACAAGACCCATCACAGCGCTTAGTAGGGCACTCATTAAATGGGCACCACGTAGATAAACACTATTACTAAATAACATGAGATCAATAAAAGCAATGAAAATTGAAAAAAGACCAAAAATAATCGAAACAGCAAGTAACCATTCTGTATTGAAAACAAATGCAAAAATTCCTAAAATAATTGAAATGACACCAGCAGCGGCTAATAACTTACGCACAAAATAAGAAATAACAGGTTTTTGTGATTGTTGTGGTTGTTTAGAAAGTCTTGATGGCACCATGTCCTCGCTATTGGTCGTTTCATGTTTAATTTCTGGCAAATCAGCCATAAGAATGCCCCCTTAATAAGTTGTTTAAATTGAGTGTAATTGAAAATGTTGTAAAATACAATTGAAGAGTGAATTAAAATAAAAAATATTAACTATTTATCAAAGGAGAATGGAAAAATGCTTAAATGGATCATTATCATTATTTTGTTAGCTGGCTTTATTTATACACAGTATCGGCAAAAAAAATTTAACCAATCAGTCGATGACAAGGCCAAGGAAATGACCGATAAATTAAATAAAAAATAATGGATCAGGGAGTACTACCATGATATTAAGAATACTTGTATAATGGTAAGGACAGAATAAATACAACATAGGAGCGCAAATAATGAATATAGAAGAAATGCAGGCGCGCCAAAACCATATACGTAATTTTAGTATTGTGGCTCATATTGATCATGGTAAATCAACAATATCAGATCGTATTTTAGAGGCAACGCACACAGTTACTGAGCGTGAAATGCAAAATCAGTTATTGGATACGATGGATTTGGAACGTGAACGTGGTATTACAATTAAAATGAACGCTGTTGAGGTGCATTATAAGGCTAATGATGGTGAAACTTATATTTTCCATTTAGTTGATACACCAGGCCATGTGGATTTTTCATATGAGGTTTCACGTTCATTAGCCGCCGCTGATGGTGCTATCCTGGTTGTTGATGCTGCGCAAGGAGTTGAAGCACAGACATTAGCAAATGTTTATTTAGCAATTGAAAATGATTTGGAAATTTTACCAGTTATTAATAAAATTGATTTGCCAGCTGCTAATCCAGAAGCTGTAAAAACTGAAATTGAAGATGTAATCGGTATTGATGCGTCTAATGCTGTGTTGGCATCGGCCAAAAAGGGGATTGGTATTCCAGAACTATTAGAAAAAATTGTTACGGATATTCCAGCTCCAGAAGGTAGTTTGACAGACCCGTTACAAGCACTAATTTTTGATTCGGCATATGATTCATATAAAGGGGTTATTTTAACTGTTCGTGTTAAAACAGGTATTTTAAAACCAGGTGAAAAGATTAAATTCATGAATTCTGGTGCCTCATATGAAGTAACAGAAGTCGGCGTTAATTCACCAACACCTATTAAACGTGATTATTTAATGGCAGGGGATATTGGATATGTTGCAGCATCTATTAAAAATATTCGCGATGCACGACCTGGTGACACAATAACACATGTTAAGCAACCAGCAGAAAAACCATTACCAGGATACCAGCCAATGACCCCAATGGTGTACTCAGGACTATATCCAACTGATAATGCCAAATACAATGATTTACGTGATGCACTTGAAAAATTACAATTAAATGATGCTTCTTTGGAGTTTGAGCCTGAAACGTCACAAGCATTAGGTTTTGGTTTTCGAACGGGTTTCTTAGGTCTATTACATATGGATGTTATTCAAGAACGTCTTGAACGTGAATTTGACTTGGATTTGATTACAACCGCACCATCAGTGACATACCATGCGTTTACTACTAATGATGAGATGGTTGATGTTGCCAACCCGTCTGAATTACCAGATGTTGCTGAGATTAAAACAATTGAAGAACCATTTGTGCATGCCCAGATTATGGTACCAAATGATTACGTTGGGGCCGTTATGGAGTTGGCGCAAGCTAAGCGTGGTGAATTTGATACGATGGATTATTTAGATGAGAGCCGTGTAAATGTTAAGTATTACATGCCACTATCTGAAATTATTTTTGATTTCTTTGATAAATTAAAATCAAACACCCGTGGTTATGCATCATTAGATTATGATATATCAGGTTATCGTCAATCTGATTTGGTTAAAATTGATATTTTGTTGAATGGGGATAAAGTTGATGCTTTAAGTTTTATTGTGCACCGTGATTTTGCGCAAGAACGTTCACGTGTCATTACTAAGAAGTTAAAAGAGATTATTCCACGTCGTAATTTCGAAATTCCAGTACAAGCTGCAATTGGTTCTAAAATTGTGGCACGTTCAACTATCAAGGCTTATCGTAAAGATGTTACATCACGTATTCATACAGGTGATCCTGATCGTCGAGCAAAATTATTGGACAAGCAAAAACGTGGTAAGAAACGTATGAAATCAGTTGGAACTGTTGAAGTCCCACAAGAAGCTTTTATGGCTGTTTTGAAGGCTGAAGAAGAATAAAATAAAATGATAGCTTTTAGTGAAAAACTATCATTTTATAAAATTTTATGTTAATATAGTTTAGTTAAATAAACTGACTCTGATTTTTATAAATTCAGGGCGATAAGGAGAAAATAATGAAGGCTGAAATTCATCCAGATTACCACCAAGTGGTTTTCGTTGACTCAACTACTGGTTACAAGTTTGTGTCAGGTTCTA
Source organism: Weissella sagaensis (assembly GCF_010306265.1). Taxonomy (NCBI): domain Bacteria; kingdom Bacillati; phylum Bacillota; class Bacilli; order Lactobacillales; family Lactobacillaceae; genus Weissella; species Weissella sagaensis. Next base: position 24,926 of record NZ_BLKA01000005.1, read on the forward strand.
CTCGTACTTCTGACGAAACTATCGAATTTGAGGGTACTACTTACCCAATGATTCGTGTTGAAATTACTTCAGATTCACACCCATTCTACACTGGTAAGCAAAAGTTTACTACTGTGGACGGTGCTGTTGATAAGTTCAATAAGAAATATGGACTTGCTTAATCGCAATTTCCTAAAAAAGCCGTTTCATAGCGCTAAATGCCTGTGTGACGGCTTTTTTGTGTACTTTTTGAAGTGTTGTAAAATATCGTATTTGGGGAACTTTTTAGAGAGTAGGAGACTATTTACGAACCATTTTTAAAAGCACAAACTCGCATATTCTAATTTGCTAGTTGACACTTTACTAATAGGTGCGTACAATAATGCACATTGGTAGAACATTTCATTGTATGTCAGAGAAGCTACGGTAGCTGTGAGTAGCGCAGGTGGAATGATTGAACTATTTAAACATCGTAAATATCTTAAAGAGAGTTAGTTTTTGCGTACTAACTAATTTTTGGGTGGTACCGCGGAAACTTTTCGTCCCAGTAATGAGTCAATTGACTTGTTACTGGGACTTTTTTATTGCTGAAAGGAGCAAGACATTGGGGTATTAAAGCATATCAATCACGTTGGTGGACTTAGTCGTTATCTCTTTTAGGGTAATTATTTGATAAATAAGCAGCGATGAAGGAGAGAAGAAATATGAATAAGTCAGTAACGTTTAAGCAAAGTATGGTTTTATTAATTGCAGTCATTTTAATTTTTAGTATTAGTATTTTGGGGTTTGGTTTATCACCCAATGTACCGCTAGTGATAAGTATTATCTTTGTCATGTTGTACGCTAGAACGCGTCAAACATCTTGGCAGGATATTCAAGGACAACTGTTAAAAGGGATTGAACAAGCATTAGCACCATTATTTTTATTCCTGCTAATCGGTATGTTAATTGGTCTTTGGATGGAAACCAATACAATTCCCACATTACTATGGACAGGTTTGAAGTTGGCCAATGTAGAATGGTTTTTACCTAGCACGGTTTTGATTATGGCAGTTATGGGTACAATGGTTGGTTCAGCTTTTACGACTTTAGCCACAGTAGGGGTCGCGTTGATGGGCGTTGGGACGGCAATTGGATTTGATCCTGGGATTGTTGCTGGAGCAGCCTTGTCGGGTGCTATCTTTGGAGATAAGAGTTCACCACTATCAGATTCAACCAACCTAGCATCATCAATTGCAGGGACTGATTTGTTTGCACATATTAAGAACTTGATGTGGACGACAATTCCAGCATTGCTTGGATCATTATTAATTTTTACATTCTTAAGCAAACAAATAAAGGTCACTAGTGATGTTCATGAATTACAGCACTTGGCCTCATTATTATCACCAAATTGGTGGTCAATGTTGCCATTAATTTTGTTATTTATTATGGCTTGGCGTCATATACCAGCAATTCCAACGTTATTGGTGAACATTGCAGTAACGGGTATCATATTTATATTTAATCATTCGCTACAACAATTTTCGGATGTGATTATGAATGGTTCAACAACAACAATAAAAAATGATATGCTTGCTAGTTTGTTAAATCGTGGTGGTATGTTGTCAATGATGCCAACAGTTATTATTATTATGTTGGCGTTGGCTTTAGGTGGACTATTAACAGAGCAAGGAATTCTTAGTGCCTTTATGACACCATTGGTAACACGTATTAAGACGCAAGCAGGTGTTATTACAGGGACTGTGATGACAGGTATTTCAGCTAACTTTTTGATTGGTGAACAATACTTAGCAACCATTTTGCCTGGTCAATTATGGAAGGAAAGTTTTACACGTTTAAAAATTAACCCACTGACTTTAGGACGATCGTTAGAAGATTCAGGGACAGTTATTAATTACTTGGTACCTTGGGGTGTTGCTGGTAGTTTTGCAGCACAAACACTAGGTGTTTCAGTAACTTCGTTTGCGCCGTTTACTTTCTTTGCTTTGTTATCACCTGTTTGCTCGTTAATTAGTGCCTGGACAGGCATTGGTCAAATTAAGCATGATGAATAGCCTGCCAAGCAAGTTGGTGAGCACCATGATTTTGTTTTTCTGGAATCCAATTTGCAATTAAAAGTTGATAATTATCTTGTTGTCTTAATAGCTGCGTTAATTGTTCACTAAAATGTTTGGCGTAACGTTTCTTAATGCTATCAATGACTAATTTAGAATCAGCATAATACATGATAGTATCATTTGGCGTAGCAATTTTTGCTAACTCTTTGAAAGCCCAAATTGCAGCAGCAAATTCAGCTTCGTGATTAGACATAATACCAAGATAGTGATGTTTTTGAATTTGTTGGCCGTTATATAGAATAACTAGGCCAGCACCACTACGGCCAGGATTACCTTGACTAGCAGCGTCAGAATATATTTTGATTAACATGACAAGCACCTCTAAGTTTATTATACTAAAAAGCAGAGATATTATGAGATGATTAGTTGATAAGACACAAATCGGAAAGGATTTCAGAATGAAAGGATACTACCAACCGGCTGGTTTACTTGGACTAATTAATTGGCTATGGATTATCATGATTGCAATGTTTGCCTTGATAATGCAACTTGAGGTAACACATTTAAATAGTTGGACGATATTTGCTACGATTGTTTTTTTATTTATTGCGTTATTAACGTACTTTAGACGACGCGTTACATTATCAGCGGATGCTATTTTAATCATGCCGATGATTGGTGTCCATACAGAAAAAGTGCGTTTTAAAGAAATGCAACATGTTCAATTTACAAAAAGAACGGTCATCTTTAGTTACGAGGATGAAAGATATAGTTATTGGATGAATAAAAAATTCTTAAATCAACTACAAAAGGAAATTAAAGGTAAGTAAATGACTGAAGAAACATTGACGATTACAGATCAGACTGGTCGTCTGGATAAAGTAGTAGCAGATACCTTTGTTGACTACACACGTACACAAATTTCAAAATGGATTGATGATGGTGTGCTAAAAGTTAATGGGGATGAAAAAAAGGCTAAGTATAAGGTTCATGAGGGTGATGTGATTACTTTTACTGTTCCAAAACCAGTTGTATTAGATGTTAAGCCAGAAAATATTCCTTTAGATATTATTTATGAAGATGATGATTTATTAGTCATCAATAAGCCACAGGGGATGGTTGTTCATCCAGCGGCGGGTCATCCAGATGGTACATTAGTAAATGCTTTAATGTATCATACCCATATTTCAACTATTAATGGTGTTATCCGTCCGGGAATTGTTCATCGTATTGATAAAGATACGTCTGGCCTTTTGATGGTTGCTAAAAATGACAAAGCTCATGAGGCATTGTCAGCAGATTTAAAAGCTAAAAAAAACTTACGTCAATACTATGCGCTGGTACATGGTGAATTCACGGAAAATAGAGGGACAATTACAGCACCTTTAGGTCGTTCAAAAGCTGATCGTAAAAAACAAGCGGTTGTGGCCGGTGGACGTGACGCTATAACCCATTTTGAAGTGGTTAAACGTTTTGTTGGGTATACCTTATTGAAAGTGACGCTAGAAACGGGACGAACACATCAAATTCGTGTTCACATGGACTATATTGGTCATCCTGTTGCAGGCGACCCTTTATATGGACCTAAAAAAACGCTTGCTGGAAATGGGCAATATTTGCATGCAGCAACACTTGGTTTGACACAACCAACGACGCAAGAAGCTTTGCAATTTGAAGCACCTTTACCAGATTATTTTGAACAGGCACTAAGTCAATTACAACCATACGCAGAATAAGTAAATCATGTGTTCGCAAATAGTGTTTAACATGATAAAATGAGATATAAAAGAATTGAAACTTTCTTAAGGTAGTTCAGTGAGATTGCTAGAAGGTAATGTGATAAATAAATCTAACGAGACGTTACCCTTTTAGAATTAGGAGAGTAGTGTCTCTTTTTTATTAGGTGTGAATTAATGAGAGAAAAGGAATAAATTATGGCAAAAGAGATTGTTGATGCAATGGCGATGCAACGAGCACTTACAAGAATTACTTATGAAATCATTGAGAAAAATAAGGGTGTCACAAATCTGGCAATTGTTGGTATTAAAACACGGGGTGTCTTTATTGCGCAACGAATTGCTGAACGGCTACAACAATTAGAAGGTGCAACAATTCCGGTTATTCCATTAGACATCACACATTATCGGGATGACGATAATCAAAATACGGGCGAAAAAATATCATTTGAGGAAAATATTGATAATAAACGCATTATTTTAGTTGATGATGTTTTGTTTACAGGTCGTACAATTAGAGCAGCTTTGGATGCCATTATGGATAATGGGCGCCCAGCAGCAGTTAATTTAGCTGTATTAGTTGATCGCGGTCATCGTGAACTACCAATTAGAGCTGATTTTGTCGGTAAAAATATTCCGACAGCAACTTCTGAAAGTATTCGAGTAAAAATGAAGGAATTTGATGGCATGGATGGTATTGAAATCCAGTAACTTTGACCGTTAACCGGGAAGGAGGAATCGTTTAGTATTCTGACTAAACGATACCAACGTCATGACAACACGTTATTTAATTTTACAAGATGGTACCGTGTATGCAGGTGAAGCTTTTGGGGCACCTGCAACAACTTTTGGGGAATTAGTATTTAATACAGCTATGACCGGGTATCAAGAAATTATCACGAATCCAATTTATTACAATCAAATTATTATGTTTACAACACCAACTATTGGTGCTGCAGGTATTAATCACTATGCGGATGAATCAATTGTGCCTTCTGTAAAGGGTGTTGTTGTTCGTGAAATAGCTGAAATATCAACTAATCGTTTACGGACACTAAGTTTAAATGATTATTTGAAACGGCATAATGTACCTGGTATTTCACAAATTGATACGCGCGCTTTAACACGTCACTTACGTGAAACTGGCATACAAAAAGCATCAATTGTTGATCAACCAGACGATCACGCTTTCGATCAATTGCGGGCAATGGTGCTGACAAATCAGCAAGTGGCACAGCTTTCAACACCCAAAGCCTATGCTAATCCAGGACGAGGCGCCAATGTTGTTGTGGTAGACTTTGGACTTAAAAGTGGTATTTTAAGAATGTTAAGTGATTTTGATGCGAATGTCACCGTCTTGCCTTATTCAGCAACGCTTGATGAAGTTGCTAATCTTGATCCAGATGGCATTGTGATTTCATCGGGACCGGGTGATCCAAATCAAGTACCAGAAACGGCGCTTGAGATTATCCGTGAGTTTGAGCAACGAATTCCGTTATTTGGCATTGGATTAGGCCATGAGTTATTTGCCATTGCTAATGGCGCCAAAGTTACCGAATTAGCATCAGCACATCATGGGATGAATCACCCAATTCGTGAGCAAATTACAAATGATATTATCTTTGCAACGCAAGGCCAAGCGTACTCTGTTGATAATACTTCTATTAAAGATACGCCGCTATTTGTCACGCACATTGATATTACGGATAATCAAATTCAAGGATTAAGGCATCGCGATTATCCAGCATTCAGTGTGCAATTTTTCCCAGATGCTGCACCAGGACCATTAGAAGAGACCCAAGCTTTTGCTGAGTTTATGGAAATGGTGATGGCACGGCGAGGAGGAGGTGTCATATGACAGAACGAGTGCTTATTATAGGTGGCTCAGCCAATGATTTTGGTCGTGAAACTGAAGGTGATGTTGCAACGTTTCAAGTTGTTGATGTTATCAAAAAATATGGTCATGAAGTCGTTATTGTCGATGACAATCCATATGCGTTTACGACTAGTCGTCACGATATTCAGGTCATTGAAAAAGCATTAACGATTGATAATTTGATGGCTGTTATTGCTAAAGAACATATCACGGCTATGGTAACATCAGTGGGTGGTTCAACAGCAACGCGCCTAGGGGCTGACATTTTGAAGTTAATGGGTAATGGTGCACCTAAAGTTTTAGGTTTGTCACTACCGGTGATGCAAGCAACACAAAATACAAAATATTTACATGAACGCTTGCAACAGCTAGATATTCCAACAGTTCAATCGCGTTTAGCTAGTGATGTTAGTGAGGCATTTGATGCTGTTAGAGATTTCGACTTGCCAGTTGTCATTCGCCCAATTGCACCAATGGGACAGACACTACGATTGCAAGTCACTGATATTGATGACTTAGAAGAAGCAGTTGAAACGGCACTTAACCGATCAATTACGCATCAAGTTAATATTGATAAAAGTATTCGTGGTCATCAAGAAATATCAATGCTGGTAATTCGTGATAAACGAGATACGACTGTTTTGATTGGTGGTGTTGAAGACATGGATCCGGTGGGGATTCACTCTGCAGATTCCATTGCGATTACGCCTATTCAAACTTTGCCAGATCCAGTCTATCAAAAATTACGGTCAGCAGCCTTTAAAGTTATCCGTGGTTTTGATGTTATTGGTTTATTGGAAGTTAGATTTGCGGTTGATCCTAAAAGTGATGATTACGTTATTACCCGTGTGACACCATATTTTGATCGTACAGCAGCTTTATTGGTTGCCGCAACAGGGTATCCGCTAATTCCAGTGGTCACGCGATTGATTTTGGGCGAGACGCTAGAATCAGTTAAAACACCAGTAATTGGAGCTAACCATACGGCATTATTGGAACCAACAATGGATCACATTGTCATTCGTTTTCCAATTTTTTCATTTGGTGATTTTGAATCTAATGGTGTTAAAACGGAGCACCGTTTAAATACAGTGCAAAAATCGGTTGGTACGACAATGGGTGTGGGGCGCAGTGTTGAAGAAGCGTTGGAAAAAGCCATCCGAGCGGCTCATTTCAATAATCGTAACTTCTCACCAACCGTGATAAATGCGTTGACAGATAATGAAATTATTGAACAGCTTATTCATCCTCGGGATAATCGTATTTTTGTTCTTTTGGAAGCATTAAGAAGAGGATACACGGTTGATGAATTAGCTGAAATGACGAAAATTAACGCGTTCTATTTTTATAAATTAAGACAGATTAACAAATTAGAAGAAACAGTAAAAAATAATCCTTGGCAAGTAGATGTTGTTAAGTTGGCAAAATATTATGGTTTGTCAGATGGGTTAATTGCGCGCTTGTGGCACGCAAAATATGAAGAAGTTCGTCGGTATCGGTGGGATAATGGTATTTTGCCGACTTATAAAGCGTTTGAACCATCCGCAGGTGAATTTGAAGAAGCTGCGAATCAGTATTATTCAACTTTTGAATCAGAGAATGAAAGTACTCGGTTAGGTAAATATACCGCCTTAGTAATTGGGGCAGGTGGTTTTCGTTTAGGGGATGGCGCTGCCGCTTCTTATGTTATGGCAATGGTAGCAGCAGAATTGCAGGCGCAAGGTATTCAAACTGTGCTAATGAACAATAGTCCAACTGATTTAATGTTTATGCCACAGTTAGGGAACAAGAAGTATTATGAACCATTAGAGATTTCTGATGTTATGAATGTTATTGAAATTGAACAACCAATGCAGGTTTTTGTGCCTGGTAATCGTATTAAATTGATTAATAGCTTGCGACAGAATGGTATTGATGTGCAGGTTATTGCAAAAGAAAAATATTTGCCAAGTAGTATTGTCGATGACGCTTCACGGACAATTGTTAATTACTTTTATGATGGTCAAACTATTTACTTAATTGGCATGGGCAGTCAAAGTAATGATGGTATCATTTTAGACCAATCTGTGATGACAGAAGCACTTTGGGATAAAATTCCGCGTCCACAAATGAGTTCGGAAACACCTGGTCTATATCAAATGTTGATTAAGCATCAGCCTAGTCATAATGATGAACCATTGATGGTGGTTCGTCCAATGCCATTTACGATGGTGGCTTTTTTGGATAAAGTGACAGGGATTGACTGGATGCGGTTGGTGATTCGTTATATGTTAAATCGGCAAACCCATGTTGAACAACAATTCTTGGCACAATTAAAATCATTACAATGGCGTATTCCCAAAGCACAGTTAATTTATTGGCATGCAGATTTTGAAGAGCATATGGAAATTGATCAGATGTTAGATAACGGGCGCTATGCAATTGGGGCGACATATCATTTAATTTAAGTAACAGTTGTATTTATATGATAAACTAGAAAAGTTGTATTATTAATATCAAGAAAGAGGGCACTACCCATGTGGAAAAAAGTATTAGGTGTGCTAGTAGCAATTGCTGTAGCAGTTGGTCTAGCAGCCTGGGGAATCGGTCCCAAATCAATCGTCACGACTGATGCGGGTAACGTTTCACAAGCTGAGTATTACAAAAATTTGAAGAAGTCCCCAGCAGGACAACAAGAATTAGCCAATATGATTATTCAAAAAGTTTTGAATGACAAGTATGGTGATAAAGTTTCAAAGAAGTCTGTTGAAAACCAATTTAAGGATGCCAAAAAACAATATGGTGAGCAATTCTCACAGACATTGTCACAAAATGGTATGGATGAAGATGGCTTCCGACAATCATTAGAAATTCAAGCATTAGAAAAGCAAGCAGTTATTGCTAATGAAAACTATTCAACAAAGCAATTACGTAAAACTTATAATGATTATCAACCAAAAACTAATGTTTCTGTTATTTTGACACAGTCTGAAGATGATGCTAAAAAGGTCATTGATGAGTTAAATAAGGGCGGCGATTTTGCTAAGTTAGCAAAAGAAAAGTCAATTGATACGAATACCAAGAAAAATGGTGGTAAGATGACTGCCTTTGATTCGACTGATACTAACTTGGAGGATGACTTTAAGTCAGCTGCCTTTAAGCTTAAGGATGGTGAGTACACGAAGACACCAGTCCAATCACAATCATCACAAGGATATTTTATTATCAAGAAGAATTCACAAGCTTCAAAGAAGTCATTTAAGACGCTTAAGCCAAAGATGAAGATGATTTTGGTGGATCAAACAATGGCTGATACTAATAAAGTCCAAGCAATTGTGGGTGAAGAATTAGGTAAGGCAGATGTTAATATTAAAGACTCTACCTTGCAAAATGTTTTGTCAACTTATACACAAGCTGCTGCAACAGCACAGGCAGCAAAGAGTAGTAATAAGTAATGAACTTATAAAAACTGCAGTCATTATTGACTGCAGTTTTTATTTGGAAAATAGCTGAAAATAATTCGTATTTACGATACAATAATTAATATAAATAATAGTTTGTTCGCGTTTTTAAAAGGTGTAAGGGGATATAAAAAAATGATTGATCGTTATACGCGTCCTGAGATGGGACGCATTTGGTCGCTTGAAAATCAATACCAATCATGGTTAGATGTTGAAATTGCAGCTACGGCAGGCTGGGTAGCAGTTGGACATGTACCGGCAGAAGATTTAGATGCAATTCGTCAAAATGCAAAATTTGATGTTGATCGCATAGCTGAAATTGAAAAAACAACTCGGCATGATGTTGTAGCGTTTACCAGAAATGTCTCTGAGTCACTTGGTGATGAACGAAAGTGGATTCATTATGGATTAACGTCAACTGATGTTGTTGATACGGCCCAAGCATTACGGCTACAACAAGCAAATCAAGTCATTAAGGCTGATTTACAAACATTAAAAGAAACGTTGGCACAATTAGCTTTAAAGTATAAAGAAACAGTTATGATGGGACGTACACATGGTGTCCATGCCGAGCCAACAACATTTGGCCTAAAAATGGCCCGTTTTTATCAAGCAACTGTACGTAACATTGAACGCTTTGATAATGTTGCCAAGGCGATTGAAACTGGTAAACTCTCAGGGGCAGTGGGGACATTTGCGAACATTCCACCACAAGTGGAAGAAGTGGCAATGAAAGAGTTGGGACTGACACCACAACTCATTGGATCACAAATTTTACCACGTGATTTGCATGCTGATTATATGACAACATTGGCAATTATTGGTTCAAACTTGGAAGAAATGGCAACTGAGATTCGTAGCTTGCAACGTTCTGAAATTCATGAGGTTGAGGAAGGTTTCCGTGGTGGTCAAAAAGGATCATCAGCGATGCCTCACAAGCGTAACCCAATTGGTTCAGAAAATATTGTTGGGTTGTCACGTGTTTTGCGTGGGTATTCAATCACTGCTCTAGAAGATGTGACACTATGGCATGAACGCGATATCTCTCACTCAAGTGCAGAACGTATTATTTTGGTTGATGGCACAACAGTTGTGGATTATATGTTGCACCGTATGACAAATATTTTGCAGAATTTGCAAGTATTCCCTGAGACAATGAAACAAAATATGACACGTACGTATGGTTTAATTTATTCACAACGCTTATTGTTGAAATTAGTTGATGCTGGTTTATCTCGTGAAGCTGCATATGATACAGTGCAACCACTGACAGCCCGTTCATGGGATGAGCAACGTCAGTTCCGCGAATTGGTTGATGCAGATGAAACAATTACCCAGAATTTGACACCTGACCAAATTGATGATGCTTTTGATTATCATTGGCACTTGAAGCATGTGGATGATATTTATAAACGTTTGGGATTAAACTAATTCTAAAAATAATCATTATAAACCTGGTGTGCGAAACGACTATGATGTATGGTAATGAAAACAAAGTCGTGGATGTGTAAAGCGCCAAAACAATATGATGAAGACGTCTATTAACCATCAATCTGCCAAATTAAAATGGTTAGATTGGTGGTTTTATTCGTGCGTCATTATTAAATTTTGTAAGCGATTATAGTTTTTGATTTTAAAATATTTCAAAGATGTTGATTATTTTGAAATATGCTATAGTAGAATTAAATAATGAGGGGTAATAGGAGAACAGATGAATAGGAAGGATTTTATAGCAAATATTTCCCAAGATTTTTATATTTCCCAATTAAGTTTGGCTGAAATATCAGAAAAGTATAGTATTAGTCGTTATTTGGTAAACAAATATTTAAAGGATGCGCGTGATAGTGGCATCGTTAAAATAGAAATTAACATGCCGACAACACGTAATGTAGAGTTGGAACAAGAAATAAAAAAAGCGTTTAATATTCAAAATGTTTATGTGATTCGTTTTGCAGAAAACCCGAATGATACAATTCAAAACACGATTAATTTTGCAGCTGATCATATTCAATCATTAATTCACAACAATGATATTGTTGGGACAGCTTGGGGTGGGACGATTTATGAGGTTATTTCAAAATTCCAAAGTAAAGTTTTAGAAAATGTGACGTTCACACAATTTATGGGTGAAAATATGAAATATAATTCATCTGTCGGAACGACACGCATGGTAGAACGTGCGGCATATAAGTTTTCAGCTAATTATTTAACAATGGTGGGACCATTGTATATTGTTAATGATGATGTGCGGCAGGGATTGGCAAATGAAATTTCTATACGGAAGACGTTTGCTGCTGCTAAGCGGATGAATCTTATCTTTACAGGGTTAGGCACGTTGTCTTCAGTTAATTCAATTCCGGCATGGCATCAAGGTATTAATGACATTTTTCCTAATGTGAATACTGATGAGATTGTTGGTATGGTGTACGGTCGTCCTTACGACATTGATGGACGTTTTTTAAATTTGGGTGCTGATAAAACATTCGGTATTGACTTAGCTAATATTTTAGCAACGCCACGGCGAGTTGCGATCGTTAAGAGCAAGTTTAAAACAAATGCTGCTTTAGGAGCATTGCGTGGGGGGCTCATCACTGATTTAATTACAACAGAATCCGTTGCAAATCGTATTTTAACGGATCAAAATAATTAATATTAGATAGATAATAAAAAAATAAATAGGCGGCTGATTTTATTCACAATGAAAATCAGCCGCCTATTTATTTTTTTATTGTGAATACGGCGCAAATACATTTATCATTTTTAAAATATTTTCTTTATTTTTTAAAAATATAAAATTATGTATTTATTTTTTTAAAACCAAGCGTTACAATTATAAATGTTAACAAAAGAACATGCGCACGTTCAAAAATTCAAGTTTTATAAATTGATGTATTAGAGGTGTAAATCGTGGTTGATATGAATAAAGTGCTTAAATTGCACGAAAAACATACCGGTGTTTTGGGGATTGATTCGGCCTTTGATGTTACTAATCGAACTGAACTTGGTGAAGCTTATACACCAGGGGTAGCAGACTTAGCAAAACTAATTGAAAAAGATGAAACTCAAAAAAACAAGTATACAATGAGTGGAAAGTTAGTTGCCATTATAACCGATGGATCAGCTGTCTTAGGACTGGGAAATGTCGGGCCATCGGCAGGATTACCAATTATTGAAGGCAAAGCTTTACTATATAAAGATTTTGCAGATGTAGATGCTGTCCCGCTTGCTTTAGATCAGGTACCTGTTGACGAATTTGTGAAATCAATAAAGAATATGGCAAAATCATTTGCTGGTATCCATCTAGAGGATATTGCTGCACCGCGTGTATTTGAAATAGAAGAAAAATTAGCTAATGAATTAGATATTCCGGTCTACCATGATGATCAAACGGGGACTGCGATTGTTGTTTTAGCAGGGTTAATTAACGCTGCTAAATACGTAGATAAGCCATTAAAGAATTTGAAAGTTGTGATTAATGGTGTTGGTGCATCAGGTGTTGCAACTGCCAAAATTTTATTAGCTGCAGGCATTAAACATATTACCTTAGTTGATATCAATGGTGTTATTCGTGAAGATGATATGCGCTACAACAATTACCAACGTGATTTAGCTAAACAGGTTATCCAAGCTAATGGTCAGACGCTTAATGAAGTTATTACAGACCAAGATGTGTTTGTTGGCTTATCTGATGCTAATGTCTTAGACGCTGACCAAGTTAAGCGCATGGCTACAAATCCCATTGTTTTTGCTTTAGCGAACCCTGTGCCAGAAATTGATCCTGAGGATGCTAAAAAAGCAGGTGCTGCTATTGTTGCGACGGGTTCATCACAATGGCCAAATCAAGTTAATAATATTTTAGCTTTTCCAGGTTTGTTTAAAGGATTACTTGCCAGTGGCTTAAAAAAGGTGGATATGCCTTTGCAAGTTAAAGTTGCAGAAGGATTAGCTGGCTTAATTACAAAACCAGGTGAGCAAAGTATTGTACCAGGTGTATTCGATGAAGGTGTTGTACAGGCGGTATCCCAAGCTGTTATGGAATATGCAAATAATTAAATAAAATTATATTTAAATAGGAAGTTAAAATAGAAAGTGTGACGATATGGACGTGTTTTGGAATGCGATCCAATCGGTTCTAGCAATTATTTTGCTAATGGCCGTTGGATATTTTGCTCAGAGTAAAGGCTATTTTTCAGAGGGCTTTTCAAATTCATTATCAAAATTGATTATGAAAATTGCATTGCCAGTTTCGATTTTTAACTCCATGCTGGAACGTTTTAACTCTTCCCAACTATCGAAGTTAGCAGCCGGGCTAATTTATGTTATCTTAGCGATTTTGATTGGGTATTTGATAACATCATATGTTGTGAAGATATTGAAGCTACCACGTGGCCGTCGAGGCTTGATGATACAAGCAATTAATGGTGCTAATACAGTATTTATTGGTATGCCACTAAATACTGCATTATTTGGACAAACTTCAATTCCATATTTACTGGTTTATTATATTATCAATACAATCATTGTTTGGACACTTGGTGTTTGGGTAATTGCACAAGATGATCCAACAACTGGTGAAAATGGACAGAAAGTAAAATTTGATTTATCACATTTGTTACCTGTACCACTATATGGATTTATTGCATCTTTACCATTTGTTTATATAGCACCATTAAAGCATGCATATGAATCATTAACCTTTTTGAGTCAAACTTTTGTACCAGAATTGGGTAGTTTAGTGACCCCATTATCTTTAATTTATATTGGTATTATGTTGAGTAACTTTGGTTTGAAGAATATGAAGTTTGATAGTCATGTTCTTTTAACTTTAGGTGGTCGCTTTATTTTGTCACCTATCATTATGGTTGTTTTAATTTTGTTAGGTGTCCACTTGTTTGGTGTTCAATTAAATCCTGTTTTCCAACAAACATTGATTATTCAATCAGCTACCCCAACTTTGGCAGTGCTACCAATTATGGCAAATGAATATCATGGGGATGTCAAGTTTGCAACTAATGTCGTTGTATCAACTTCCGTATTATTCATTATTGTGGTACCAATTATTATGATGTTACAAACATTCTTATAAAATGAATGGTTGAGGAGGTGTAGTCAATGCAGGTTCAAGATCTATATTTAACAAATCCACTTATTAAGAAAAAATGGCAGGCATTTTTAACCGATTGTGGCATAACAGATTTCAGTGAAAATGAAGTTGCAAAAATTGATGAAACGATTGGCATATATGATGGCGAAACATTAGTCGCTACTGGATCAATTGCTGGGCAAGTTATTAAATATGTTGCAGTATGCCAAAAAGGTGTCACAAATGGTTCGAGATTCAATACTATTTTGACTGAATTAATCAATCGATTGATGCAACGTGGCATTTATCATATTTCTGTTTTTACAAAGCCGAAATATGTGACAAGTTTTGAACATGTTGGATTTGAAAAATTAGCCGGTACAACGAAAGGGGTATTGTTAGAGAGCGGACGACCCAATATTAATGACTACTTATCCGATATACCGCATGTTGTAAGTTCTTACGATAAGAAAATTGCAGCAATTGTTATGAATGCTAATCCATTTACTTTAGGGCATCGCTATTTGATTGAAAAGGCCGCTAAAGAGAATGATTCAGTGTATGTTTTTATCGTTAGTCAAGATGCTTCTCTGTTTACCACAACAGAACGTGTCAAACTAGTTTCAGCTGGTGTTGCTGATCTATCAAATGTCACCATTGTTAATGGTGGCGATTATATGGTTAGTTATACCACATTCCCAGCTTACTTTATGCAATCGGCCGATGATGTGATTGCATATCAAACAACTTTAGATGCTCGTTTATTTAAAGAAAAGATTGCACCTGAATTAAATATTACACGTCGTTATCTTGGGAGTGAGCCATTATCGCATACAACCAATATTTATAATCAAACTTTACAACGTGAACTTACTGATAATATAGCGGTATCTGTTGTGCCACGAAAGGAAAGTAGCACTGGACAGGTGATTTCCGCAACAACTGTTAGACAAGCAATTGCAACTAATCAAGTAAAGTTGATTGCTAATATGTTACCGAAAACGACGATGGACTTTATCAAAGAAAATATGGCCGTATTACAGGATCGTATTAAGAAAGGACAAAAAATTCATGGAAATTAATAAGACGGCAATTGCCGGAACATTAGAGTCATCTGATGTGCAAATTATGATTTCAAAAGGAACTTCAGGTATTCAATTTGAAGTTGAATCAGATGTAGAAAAGCAATTTGGTGATCAAATTCGTCAAACTGTAACAGACGTACTACGTCAATATGATGTTAAGAATGCAGATGTTAAGATCGTTGACAAAGGGGCTCTTGATATGGTTATCAAGGCGCGTACGATTGCAGCTGTCCAACGAGCACTAGACATTGTTGATCAACCAAAGTGGGAGGTACTCTAATGGCACAACAAGCAGAACGTTTGCGTCGTACGATGATGTTCGTACCAGGTAATAATCCGGCAATGGTCAAAGATGCAGGTATATATGGCGCTGATTCAATCATGTTTGATTTGGAAGATGCCGTATCAATGAGTGAAAAAGATGCAGCCCGTTATTTAGTTTATGAGGCACTACAAACGGTTGATTATGGTGATGCTGAACTTGTTGTCCGTATTAATGGGCTTGACACGCCTTACTATGAAACTGATATTAAAATTATGGTTAAAGCTGGTGTTGATGTTATTCGATTACCAAAGGTTGAATCTGCTGATATGATGCTGCAACTTGAAGCTTTGATTGCTGATGCTGAAAAAGAGTTCGGCCGTGAAGTGGGTTCAACTAATATTATGGCTGCTATTGAATCAGCTGAAGGTGTTTTAAATGCTTACGAAATTGCTAAATCTTCAAAGCGAATGATTGGTATTGCGTTATCAGCAGAGGATTATACAACCGATATGAAGACACACCGTTACGCTGATGGCCAAGAATTATTATTCGCTCGTAACATGATTCTTCATGCCGCTCGTGCAGCCGGCATTGCAGCCTTTGATACCGTCTTTACAAATATGGATGATGAAGAAGGCTTCTATCGTGAAACTAAATTAATTCACCAACTTGGTTTTGATGGTAAGTCATTAGTTAACCCTCGGCAAATTGAGATGGTTAATAAGGTCTATCAACCAACTAAGCAAGAAATTGAAAATGCACAGAACGTTGTTGCTGCAATTGCCCAAGCACATGCTAAGGGTTCTGGTGTTATTTCAATGAATGGTCAAATGGTTGATCGACCAGTTGTATTACGTGCAGAACGTGTGATGCGCCTGGCTAAAGCAGCACATCTTGTAGATGAGGAGGGAAATAACATTGAAGAATAGTGTAAACCGTGAGTTACCAGATACATTAATGAGTGACTTGAATTATAAGCCTTTTAAGACGACCAATTTTGGTAATCCTGAAATTCAACGTGTTGCACCAAAAGTGCACGCAACAGCTAATGAAAGTAAAGTTGTTAGTTCGCTTGCAGAAGTTGTAAAACAAACGGTTCAGGATGGCATGACTATTTCATTCCATCACCATTTTAGAGAAGGTGACTATGTTTTTAACAAAGTCATGCGAATTATTATTGATGCAGGTTATCAAAATTTAACATTAGCACCATCTTCACTAACTAATGTTATGAATGATATTGTGGTTGAAGCAATTGAGAAGGGTGTTGTAACTAATATTACTTCATCTGGTATGCGTGGATCACTTGGGGATGCTGTCTCACACGGGGCACTACAGAATCCGGTCATTTTCCGTTCACATGGTAATCGTGCGCGAGCTATTGAGTCTGGTGAAATCAAGATTGATGTGGCCTTTTTAGGGGTTCCAAATGCTGATGAAATGGGTAATGCTAATGGTATGGATGGTGAAACAGCTTTTGGTTCATTAGGATATGCATTGATGGATGCGCAATATGCCGATAAAGTTGTTTTAATCACTGATAATCTAAAGCAATATCCAAATACACCAGCTTCAATTAAGCAAACACAGGTTGACTATGTCGTTAAGATTGATGCCGTTGGTAATGCAGATAAGATTGGTTCGGGGGCAACTCGTTTTACAAAGGATCCTAAAGAACTAAAGATTGCTAAGACCGTTAACCAAGTTATTACACATTCTGATTACTTTAAGAATGGTTTTTCATTCCAAACAGGATCAGGTGGGGCAGCCCTAGCTGTTACGCGTTTCTTACGTCAATCAATGATTGATAATCAAATTAAGGCATCATTTGCTTTGGGTGGTATTACTAAGCCAACCATTGACTTACTTGAAGAAGGCCTTGTTGACCGTGTCATGGATGTACAGGACTTTGATAAAGGTGCAGCATCGTCAATGCACTTAAACAAGCAGCAACAAGAAATTGATGCTTCTTGGTATGCAGATCCTGCAAACAAAGGTGCTATGGTAGATAAACTTGACGTTGTGATTTTGTCAGCTTTAGAGATTGACACCAAGTTTAACGTTAATGTTATGTCAGGTTCAGATGGTGTTATTCGTGGTGCAATTGGTGGACACCAGGATGCAGCTAAAGCGAAGTTAACGATTATTTCGGCACCATTGGTCCGTGGTCGTATTGCAACCGTTGTACCAGACGTAACAACCGTGGTCACACCAGGTGACTCAATTGATGTATTAGTAACAGAGGTTGGCATTGCAATTAATCCAAAGCGTCAAGATTTGATTGATGCACTAAGTCATATTCCAGGTGTGCCGGTTTATACAATTGAACAAATGCAACAAATGGCTGAAAAGATTGTTGGTAAGCCTAAGGCATTAGAATTTACTGATCGAACTGTTGCCATGATTGAATATCGTGATGGTTCATTAATTGATGTTGTTAAAGAAGTTAAAGATTAATAATTATTATTTTACGAGGTAACTTTCTAATCAGGATAAGTTGTGATTATACAACTTATCCATACATATATTATTTGGAGGGCAGCGACATGATTGATATTTTTAATGAGGGAACGTCAGTGACGTTAGTAGATGTCTTAAATAACAAAGAATGGCGTGCTGACCAACAGATAAAATTAATGACTAAATATACTAATAAAGTCATTATGTCAGTCAAATTAAATATACCTGGTGAAGTGAAAAATAATCAGGCTATTTTTCGTTTATTCAAAGCAGGTTGGCAAAAATTAATAACAGATTATATAGGTGAAAAAGGTATCATTGACATGTTATATGTGGATCGTATAACTGGTCCAGAAGGTTTCATCATTGTAGATAATGACATTAACACAATTAAACGACAAGCCATTCAGTTTGAGCTTGACTTTGTGGTGGGGCGTTTGTTTGATGTTGATGTCATGAGCGGCAACAACAAGCACAAACAGCTTTCGCGAACGGCGTTAGGATTTAAATCACGGCAGTGTTTTATTTGTCATCAACCAGCTAAGGTATGTGCACGGTCACAAAAGCATGATATTGGGGCCATGAAAGCGGCAATTAATTCGTTAGCTAATCAATATTTTGAGGTTTATGAATATGTATAATCAACAAGTTGTGAATGCTGCCTTACAAGCATTATTGTATGAAGTTTCTGTTACGCCTAAACCAGGATTAGTAGACCCTGCCAGTGTTGGCGCCCATGATGATATGGATGTATTTACTTTCATTGATAGTGCTATTACATTGCGCCCATATTTTGAAGCTGTGTACCAGCAAGCAATTAATTTTGATAAGCGTGATTTGTCGGAGTTATTTGAGCAAATACGTCCTTTGGGAATAACGGCAGAGCAAGAGATGTTTGCAGCGACCAATAATGTGAATACACATAAAGGCGCTATATTTTCTTTGGGGATTTTAGTAGCTGCTACCGGTGTTTTAGAACGGCAAAAAATACCGTATGACACAACAAAATTAATGATGGTCGTGGAAAAAATGTTAACGCATCTATTAAAAAATGATTTTGCCGATTTATCAGCTAAAAAAAAGTTAACGGCGGGTGAAAAGCAATTTTTACAGTACGGTAAAGGTGGCATTAGAGAGGAAGCAGCTGCCGGTTACCCGACGGTTATTAAGGTTGCTTTGCCTTACCTACGGCGTAGTAATGGGACGCGCAATCAACGGTTATTAAATACATTAATGTTGATTGTTAAAAGTTCTCAAGACTCTAATTTAATTAAACGGGCAGGAAATGTAAATGTTTTACCATGGGTTAAAGAGAAAGTTGATTTTTTCTTTTCATTAGGGGGCAGCCAAACAGAAGGTGGTAGGCTATATTTAGAACAACTAGATAATTTATTTATTGAAAAAAATTTAAGTTTAGGTGGCTCAGCTGATCTACTGATTTTAACAATTTACTGTGCGCTGTTAGAGGGCATTTTATAATGAAATTTAGGACAAGTGACGGTATTTCTTTAGCGTATACGGATACTGGTGGTGAAGGCCAACCCATTATATTTTTAGCAGGTTATTCTGGTGTTAAAGAGGAATGGTATGCACAAAAAGTGTTTTTTGAGAAGGTTGGTTATCGTGTCATTACTTTAGATCATCGAAACCATGGTTCATCAAGTCAGACCATTAAAGGATTAAGAATTGCTCGATTAGGACAAGATCTCGCCAATTTAATTGACTATTTACATTTGGAAAATATTGTTTTAGTTGGTCATTCTATGGGAGCAAGTGTTATTTGGGCCTACTTATCTTTGTGGGGAAATCGGCTCGTTTCACATATTATTACAGTTGATCAGTCCCCTAAAGCATTAAATACAGATTATTGGCCATTTGGTGCTTTGGATTTGGACTGGCAAAATCTACCATTTAAGGTACAGGGAGTGACTGAAATACAAATGACCAAAAAGCCGGTGAATGCAATGATTAGACAACAAATTGAGAAGACTAATCAATTACATCCGTTTAACTTTGAGCGTAATTTACCATTGGTAGTTGATCATTTATCACAGAACTGGTGTGATGTTTTAATGAACATCGATAAACCACAGTTATTTTTAACAGGGGAGCAATCACCTATGTGGTCATCGGCGCATGGTGCACGTTGTGTATCCTTAACAAAGCAAAATGAGGGGATGACTTATGAGTTTAAAGGGGTTGGTCATATGCCACATATTGAATCACCTGGTGAATTGAATGATGTTGTATTTGATTTTATTAGATGATTTTTAGTTCAAGTATTTATTAAAAAAACTTTAAAAATATCAGTTTAATTAAAATTTTATATTAAATAATAAAATGATGCGTATTGTTTGCAATATTAATTAATATTAGTTATCATAAAGCTACTATTGATAGGGGGAAATTTAACTATGGCAATTGAAGATGACTTAAAAGGTAAAGTAGACGAAACTTCAGGTAAGGTTAAAGAAGTTGCTGGTGCTGCAACAGATAATGAAGAGCTTGAGACTAAGGGTAAGGCACAAGGCTTAGCTGGTAAGGCGCGTGGTGCCTTTGGTGACGCTAAGGATAAAGTTGAAGATGCTGCTGAAGACTTGAAGGACAAGACTGAAGATGCAATTGACAATTTGAAGTCTAAGTTTGATAAGTAATAGAAAATTTTAAAATAGCAGATTACCAAGCCCTTGGTAATCTGCTATTTTTTTATTCAACTGTCTAAATTCAGAACAAGTAAATAACTTACAAAATAGCTAATATTACGCATATTTATTGAATAAAAAACATAAGGGTGTCTAATAAGTTGACATTTTAGCTAAAAAGAAATAAGATTTGAATATCGAATATTTCGATGTTCGAAATAAATTTTGGAAGGAGAATAACTGTGGCAGTTCTATCTACGACAGAAATCATGGATTTAATTCCTAATCGCTATCCTATTTTATATATGGATTATGTGGATGAAATGACTCCTGGTGAGTCATTGGTTGCAACTAAGAATGTTACGATCAATGAACAGTTTTTCCAAGGACATTTTCCAGGGAATCCTGTAATGCCAGGTGTTTTGATTATTGAATCATTGGCACAAGCCGCTTCAATTTTAATTTTGTCATCTCCACAATTTGTTGGTAAAACAGCTTATATGACGGGAATTGACAATGCTAAATTTAAACATATGGTTCGACCAGGTGATGTTTTAAAGTTACATGTTGAGTTTGGTAACTTACGTGAAAATATGGGAACGGTAAAAGTAAAGGCAACGGTTGATGATCAGTTGGCTACAAGTGCTGAACTTATGTTTGTCGTTTCACCTGAAGAAAAAACAGCTAATAGCGCGGAGAAATAAGTATGAGTGCACATGAAGAGCGTTCTTTTGAAAAAATGAATGAGACATTAGTAGATGTATTTAATAATGTGATGTGGATTGAGGAAGCTTCTCTGCGTAAATCACGATTTAAAGATATTTCTATTAAAGATATGCACACGATTGCAGCGATTACTATGTATGACACACGCACAGCTTCTCAATTAGCACAAATGATGCATTTGACACCAAGTGCCATGACGAGCGTGATTGATAAACTTGAAAAAAAAGGTTATGTCGTTCGTAATCGTGATACAAAGGATCGTCGCGTGGTTCGAATTGGGTTGACGCATAAAGGTCGTACCGTATTTCGAGCTCATGAGGCGTTTCATCGTGGCATGACACATTCGTTGTTTGATTCATTAGAAAAAAGTAAGGCACCGGTAGTCGAAGAAGCTATCGAAGACTTACAAGAATATCTTCATGAGCTAATACAGTTTTAATTGAGGACGATATGGAACAATTTACAATTGTTGAGTCTGCCCACGTAGTACCGCAGCGAGTCGTAACAAATGATGAATTAGCAACGTTTATGGATACATCTGATGATTGGATTTATCCGCGGACAGGAATTCATCAACGACATGTTGTTAACGATGAAAATACAAGTGATTTAGCAACCAGTGTTGCAAATAAATTATTAGCAAAATCGGGTATAACGGCGGACCAACTTGATTTTATTATTGTCGGTACCATGTCACCAGATAATTTGACACCAAGTGTTGCGCAACAAGTACAGGGAAATATCAGAGCAAATAATGCTTTTGCTTGGGATTTATCTGCCGCATGTTCTGGTTTTGTTTATACAATCAGTATGGCGAGTGCTTTGTTAGCCACTAAGTATCACCGTGGTCTAGTGATTGGTGCTGAGGTGCTTAGTAAGTTAGTTGATTGGCAGGATCGATCAACAGCAGTGTTATTTGGTGATGGGGCGGCCGGTGTTTTGTTAGAAAAAACGTCAGCTCAAGTTGGGCTGTTGGCCGAATCGTTAAAGACATATGGTGAGCAATCAGAATTTTTAACAGCCGGTCATCAACGCAATAGTAATTATTTTACTGGTGAGTTATCACAAGCAGATCCTTACTTCCATATGAATGGACGTGAGGTCTATAACTTTGCGACACGCCAAGTACCAGTAGTTCTATCTGAGGCCTTAGACAAAGCCAATTTAACAGCTGATAGCATTGATGTGTATTTATTACATCAAGCAAATGCTCGCATTATTGCTAGTATTGCAAAACGATTTGGGCAACCAATCGAAAAGTTTCCGATTAATGTTGCGAACTATGGTAACACCAGTGCAGCAAGCATCGGTATTTTGTTAGATGAATTACGTATTGAAGGCGTCGTTCATGATGGACAAAAAATCGCTCTCGCTGGCTTCGGTGGTGGTTTAACTGCTGGTGCATTAATCATCCAACTATAATTTATAATAAAACGAATTAATAACAGAAAAAGAGGAAAATAACATGACTGAAACAGAAATTTTTAACAAAGTAAGCGAAATCTTGGTTGACCAATTTGATTTGGAAGAAGACGAAGTTAAACTAACAACTAACATGAGCGAAGATATTGATGCTGATTCATTAGACTTGTTTGAAGTTTTGAACCGTGTTGAAGATGAATTTGATATTAAGCTAGCTGTTGCAGAAGAAGTTCAAACTGTTCAAGACTTGGTTAACAAGGTAGCAGAACAAGTAAACGCATAAGCAACACTGTTAGTTAGAAGGGACGATATTATGAGCTTTGAGCTAAAAAACCCACTTTTTGAGAAGTTGGGCATGAAGTATCCAATTATTCAAGGTGGAATGGCTTGGGCTGGTACGGGTCACTTGGCTGGATCCGTTTCAGAAGCTGGTGGATTAGGCATTATCGGTACAGGATATTGGAAAGCTGATAAAGTTCGTGAAGAAATCCACCGTGCACGAGAAGTAACGGATAAGCCTTTCGGGGTTAATGTCATGCTATTATCACGACACATTCGTGAAGTATTTGATGTCATTATCGAAGAAGGTGTTAAGGTCGTTGCAACTGGTGCTGGTGATCCATCGCCATTTATTGAAGAGTTACACAGTCATGACATTTTTGTTATTCCAGTTATTCCATCAGTTGGTTTAGCCAAAATGATGGAGAAAAAAGGTGTTGATGCTGTTGTAGCAGAAGGTATGGAATCTGGTGGACATATTGGTAGTCTAACAACGATGACCTTAGTACCCCAAGTAGTTGATGCAGTAGATATTCCGGTTATTGCTGCTGGTGGTATTGGTGATGGTCGTGGTGTTGCTGCTGCCTTTATGCTAGGTGCTTCAGGTGTCCAAATGGGGACACGTTTTTTGGCATCTGAAGAATCAGAAGTTCACGATAACTTTAAAAACGCTGTTGTTAAGGCGAAAGATATTGATACGTTGATTACTGGTGAAATCATGGGTAATCGTGCACGTGTCTTGAAGACAAAGATGTCAAAAAACTTTGTTAAACAAGAACGTATTGAAATTCAAAAGCCTAAACCAGATGATGATGCGATTGAAGATCTAGAGAATGGATCATTACGTCGTGCCGTTGTTGATGGTGATAAGACAACAGGTGCCTTTATGGCTGGGCAAATATCAGGTTTAATTACTGAATTAAAACCAGTTGCTGATATCTTAGAAGACACTTGGTCACAAGCAGAAGACCTTTTGAATTAACTTTTTTGGAGGACATATGAAACTTGGAATTTTAATGAGCGGGCAAGGAGCTCAAAAGGTTGGCATGGGTGCTGATTTATACGAGCAAGTACCTGTTTATAAAGAAACCATTGATGAAGCCAGCAAGGTGTTGGGTTATGACATTATGTCTACCATTGTTAATGATGAGGAAAATGTTAAGCAAACACAGTATACACAGCCAGCTATCCTAGCAATGAGTACGGCAATTTATCGGTCACTAGCTGATGTTATGCCAACACCTCAGGCAACACTTGGCCTAAGTTTGGGTGAGTATAGTGCGTTAGTAGCAGCAAATGTTTTAGACTTTGACCAAGCAATGGCAATTATTAAAGATCGTGGTGCATATATGCAAACAGCTGGTGAAGAAAATCCAGGTAAAATGGTTGCCGTTATGACTGATGATCAAGACCTTGTGGTTGATACAATCAAAACTTTGCAAGCAGCTGGTAAAAAAGTCTACCCAGCTAACTACAACACTTTTAATCAATTAGTTATTGGTGGTGTTGCAGATGATGTCAATCAAGCGATGCAAGCTTTGACTGAAGCAGGTGTTGCGCGGATGGTTGAATTACCAGTCTCTGGACCGTTTCATACACCATTGATGGATCCAGCTGCTAAGCAGTTGACGGAACGCTTGGCAGATGAACAATTTGCACCAATGGCATTTGATGTTTATTCAAATACAACAGGTCAAAAGTTTACAGACGTTAAAGAAACTTTATTAGAACAAATTGTTTCACCAACTTATTTTGCACAAGCATTGCAAGCGATGGTGGATGACGGTATTGATACTTTGATTGAATTTGGACCAAGCGATACATTATATAAATTTGCTCGAAAAATTGTTGGTAAGGATGTTAAGCGTTACAAAGTAACTGACTTTAAAACGTATCAGGAAGTACGCGAAATGCTAGCAGCAACAGAATAGGAGACGCAGTAATGAATCTCGAAGGAAAAACAGTATTAGTAACGGGTTCTACTCGTGGTATTGGTTTGGCAATTGCGCATGCTTTTGATGCAGCTGGTGCAAATGTTATTTTGCATGGACGCTCAGCGCCAAAGGCTGAAGTTTTAGCTGAATTTAGCGATAATACAATGGCAATTACAGCAGATATTGCAGATGATGCCAGCGTTCAAAAAGCATTGGATGGGTTATTTGCTGAAATTAAAAACATTGATATTTTAGTTAATAATGCAGGAATTGTTAATGATAAATTAGCCATGGGAATGAAACCAGCCGATTTTGCACAAGTTGTTAATACGAATTTAAATGGTACGTTTAATGTAACGCAACCAGTATTCAAAAAGATGCTTCGTGCACGAACTGGTCAAATTATTAATATTGCGTCTGTTGTTGGCTTAATGGGAAATGTTGGTCAAGTTAATTACGCTGCTTCAAAGGCTGGTATTATTGGATTAACAAAAACATTGGCTAAGGAAGGTGCAATGCGTGGTATTCGTGTTAATGCGATTGCACCAGGGATGATTGTTTCTGACATGACTGATGCTTTATCTGATAAAGTGAAAAATCAAGTGTTGGAGGCAGTGCCATTGAAACGTTTTGGTGAAGCAACTGAAATTGCAAATACAGCTGTTTTCTTGGCTCAAAACGATTACATCACCGGCCAAACAATTACGGTTGATGGTGGTTTATATATTTAAAGCGACTTATACGTATGTTTTGCACTTATTTTATATTTTTACTTACTTTTTTCATACGTATGGCGATGCTAACAAATAAAGGAGAACAAGATGACTCGAGTTGTTATTACAGGTTTAGGGGCTGTTACCCCTGTTGGAAATAGTACTGAAGATTTTTGGAATGGTATTTTTAACAGTGAAGTTGGTATTGCACCAATTACAAAATTCGATGCAACTGAAACGGGGATTACTGTAGCTGGTGAAGTGAAAGATTTTGATCCATCTGCCCGTGTTGGTAAGCGTGAATCACGTAAAATGGATTTGTTTTCACAATATGCTGTTCATGCTGCTGGTGAGGCGCTTGAACAAGCTGGATTAGCAGATGGTGTTGATGATCCTGCCCGTTTCGGTGTGATTATGGGAACAGGAATTGGTGGTTTAACAACCATTGAACAACAAGTTATTAAGATGCATGACAAAGGACCAAAACGTGTTAGTCCAATGTTCGTACCTAATGCTATTCCAAATATGGTTTCAGGTAATGTTTCAATGCGTTACAATGCACAAGGAATTAATTATACCGTTTCAACTGCCTGCGCAAGTGCTACTAATGCGATTGGTGAAGCTTTTTGGCGAATTCAATCAGGTAAGATGGACGTGATGATTACTGGTGGTGCTGAAGCTTCTGTTAATGAAATGGGAATTTCAGGATTCGCTGCGCTAACAGCACTTTCAAACGAACCAGATCCATTAAAGGCGTCAACACCATTTGATGTTAACCGTCATGGTTTCGTTATGGGTGAAGGTTCAGGGGTTCTTATTTTAGAATCATTGGAGCATGCCCAAGCACGCGGTGCACAAATTATTGCTGAAGTAGTTGGTTATGGTTCAAATTCTGACGCTTATCATTTAACAAGTCCTACACCTGATGGATCTGGACCTGCCGGCTCAGTTAAATTGGCATTAGCAGATGCTGGTATTCAAGCAAGTGATATTGATTATGTTAATGCTCATGGAACTGCTACTGGTGCTAATGATGCTGCCGAATCAAAAGCAATGGAATTAGTTTTTGGTAAAAACGGCGTTTTGGTTTCATCAACTAAGGGAATGACTGGTCATTTACTAGGAGCAGCTGGTGCGATTGAAGCAATTGCTGCTATTGGTGCCATTGTTCGTGAACAGTTACCAGTTAACGTTGGCTTAACTGAACAAGACCCAGAAACGATGGGTGTGACACTTGTTAATGACGAAAACAAGTATGTTGCACCAAAGTATGTACTGTCAGCTAACTATGGCTTTGGTGGTCATAATGCAGTTGTTATTTTTAAGAAGTGGAGCGAAAAGTAATGGGTTTGCAATTAGATGAAATTCGTACTTTGATGCAAGATTTAGAGAATAGTTCATTACGTGAATTTTCACTACAAGCTGAAGATTTTAATTTGCATTTAAGTAAGAATGAAATGTCACAACCAGTTGTGGGAACCATGCAACCAACTGTTGCACCACAACCAGCAGTTGTGGCAGAATCAAAATCAACTGAAGGAACAGCCGATTTAGGGACTGATAACAGTGTTTTGATTGAAGCCGCATTGGTTGGAACGGTTTACTTAAAGCCTAAGCCAGATGCTGCTGCGTTTAAGGAAGTTGGGGATCACGTTAATATCGGTGAACAAGTTGCAATTATTGAAGCAATGAAGTTAATGACGCCGGTTAAAAGTGAAGTGGCAGGAACAATTAAGGAAATCTTGGTTGAAGAAGAAGATGTCGTGGATTATGGACATGCTTTGTTCCGTATCCAGCCTGATGCATAAGGAGACCTTGAAATGTCAGTATTAAATACACAACAAATTCAAGAAATTTTACCTCATCGTTACCCAATGTTAATGTTGGATACTGTAGAGGAATTAGTTCCCGGTGAAAGTGCAGTCGCTATCAAAAATGTTTCTATTAATGAAGAAATTTTTCAAGGACATTTCCCTGGTGACCCAACATTCCCTGGTAATTTAACAATTGAGGCTTTAGCACAAACTGGTGCCGTGGCTTTACTTTCAATGCCTGAATATAAAGGGAAAACTGCCTATTTTGGTGGTATTAAGAAAGCACGTTTTCGTAAGATGGTTCGGCCTGGCGATCAAGTACGTTTGGAAGTGAAAATTACACGTTTGCGTGGCCCAATTGGCGAAGGTAAAGGAACGGCTTATGTCAATGGCAAACGTGTTACGACAGCCGACTTAACGTTTATAGTTGGAGATTAATATGTTCAAAAAAGTTTTAGTGGCAAATCGTGGTGAAATCGCGGTTCGTATTATTCGAACGCTGAAAGAAATGGGCATCAAGTCTGTTGCTATTTACTCTTCAGCTGATGCGGATAGCCTACATGTGCGACTAGCTGATGAAGCAATTGCTGTAGGTGGTCCTAGATCAAAAGACAGTTACTTAAATATGAAAAATATTTTAAGTGCAGCGCTTTTGACTGGTGCCGAAGCAATCCATCCGGGTTATGGTTTCTTATCAGAAAATGAAGCTTTTGCCGAGATGGTTGGAGCAGTCGGTATTAAATGGATTGGTCCAAGTCCGAAAGTTTTGGAGTTAATGGGTAACAAAGCGAACGCGCGTGAGTCTATGCGTGCGGCTGGTGTACCAGTTATCCCTGGTTCTGAAGGGTTTATTCATAATGCTGGTGAAGCTCAAAAAATTGCCGAACGCATTGGATATCCTTTGTTACTAAAAGCTGCTGCTGGTGGTGGCGGTAAAGGGATGCGCTTTGTTTATGCTGAAGATGAATTAGCTGATAAATTTGATGATGCGCAACATGAAGCCAAAGCAGCTTTTGGTGATGGCCACATGTATGTTGAAAAAGTCATGACAAATGTGCGTCATATTGAAATGCAAGTCATTCGTGATCAACAAGGACAAGTCTTGTATTTCCCAGAACGTAATTGTTCCTTGCAACGTAATAACCAAAAGGTAATGGAAGAAAGTCCAGCTGTTGGTGTTACCCAAGCTATGCGTGATGAATTAGGTGGCATTGCGACGCGTGCGGTTGATGCTTTGGATTATGAAAATACTGGAACCCTTGAATTTTTGGAAGATCACGATGGTAATTTCTACTTTATGGAAATGAATACACGTATCCAAGTTGAACACCCAGTTACAGAGATGGTAACAGATGTTGATTTAATTAAGATGCAAATTCAAGTGGCAGCTGGTGAACCATTGGCGATGCAACAAGCTGATATTAAGGTTAACGGTCATGCGATTGAAGTGCGTTTAAATGCTGAGCAACCTGAGCGTAACTTTGCGCCAAGTGCCGGTAAATTAAGCTTTGTATTTTTGCCAACCGGGGGTCCAGGTATTCGCATTGATTCAGCTGTTTATTCAGGTGATATCGTGCAACCGTTCTATGATTCAATGATTGGAAAATTATTAGTTCATGGTGCAACTCGTGAGGAAGCCGTCGTTAAGATGAAGCGTGTTTTGAATGAAATGGTTATTGATGGCATTAACACCAATGCTGATTTCCAAGAAGCTTTGCTAAACGATGCAGGGGTTGCTGAAGGCCTATTTACAACGCAATATCTAGAACAAGAGTTTTTACCAGCATGGCAAAAGACATTAACAGCTGACAAGTAGGAGGCAAGAGATGGATTTATTTAATCAAGCGAATGTCAAACTACCTAAAATCAAAAAAGATGCGCATGTTGATGCACAAATACCTGATGGTTTGTTTTTAGCATGTCCTTATTGTGGTGAACAATTATATTCTAAGCAATTAGGAAAAGAACGTGTTTGTCCTAATTGTGGTTATGGGTTCCGTTTGCAAGCATATGAACGTGTTAACTTAATGACTGATGATTTTAAAGAATGGGATGCTGATTTAACATTGGCTGATCCTGATTTTCCAGGTTATGCTGATAAATTAGCACGTGCTAAGGCACAAACTGATTTGAAAGAGTCTGTTTTGACAGGAAAAGCAGTGTTAGACGATCAAACTGTTGCACTAGGCATTATGGATTCTTATTTTATGATGGGATCTTTAGGAACCGTTACTGGTGAAAAGATAACACGTTTGTTTGAAACGGCTACTAAGCAAAAATTGCCAGTTGTACTATTTGCAGCTTCAGGTGGTGCTCGTATGCAAGAGGGTATTAACTCATTAATGCAAATGGCAAAAGTTTCAGCCGCTGTTGCAGCGCATCAAGAAGCTAATTTACCATACTTTGTCGTTTTGACTGACCCAACTACTGGTGGTGTGACAGCATCTTTTGCAATGCAAGGAGATGTGACATTGGCAGAACCGCATGCGTTGGTTGGCTTTGCAGGTAAACGAGTTATTGAGCAAACAATTCATGAGAAGGTACCAAAAGATTTTCAACGTGCTGAAACAGTATTAGAAAATGGGTTTATTGATGCCGTTGTGCAACGTAAAGATTTAACACACGTTTTATCACAACTTGTTAAATTTCATAAACCACAGGGAGGTCGTTAGTCATGGTAAATTTATTTAGACGTGAGTTAACCCCTGTACAAATTGTCAAGCGTTCACGTGAAGATCGGTTTATGGCACGTGAAATTATTGATGGTATTTTTACCGATTTCTTTGAATTACATGGTGATCGCTATGCTGGTGATGATGAAAGTATCATTGGCGGGCTGGCTAACTTAAACGGACGACCAGTTACTGTTATTGCAATTGATAAAGGAACGGATATTAATGATAAGCTTGCTAAGCGTAATGGGTCACCAGAACCTTATGGCTATCGTAAAGCAACACGTTTGATGAAGCAGGCGGCTAAATTTGGTCGTCCAATCATTACGTTTGTTAATACGCCAGGGGCCTTTCCTGGTAAAACAGCTGAAGATCAAGGTCAAGGGGATGCAATTGCCCAAAGTATTCTTGAAAGCTTAAAGTTACCAGTGCCAATGATTGCAATTATTTATGGTGAAGGTGGTTCTGGTGGTGCACTAGCATTGGCAACAACTGATCAAGTTTGGATGTTCCAAAATGCAACGTATTCAATTCTTTCACCAGAAGGGTTTGCTTCAATTCTTTGGAAAGATGCTAAGCGTCATGATGAAGCGGCTGCAGTAATGGGATTGACACCTAATGATTTGTTAAGTAAACAGGTCATTGAATATATCATTCCAGAAAGTCGTTCACATGCTCGTGTGTTCTCGTTGATTCGGGCTAAATTAGATGAAGAAATCATTAAATTAGCAGAGATGCCGGCTGAAAAATTGCTTGCACAACGTCGGGCACGTTTTAGAAAATTTTAAATCAAATGATAGCTAATAGTGATATTAGCTATCATTTTTTTTTTGAAAAGTAAAATTTGGGGAATCATATTAAGGATGTTAATCTACCATTTAAAATGTGGAGATTGCTATTCTTATTTTGTATCTTTTTAAATCATTTAGCTTTAAAATAAGGGCATCAGGGGACAATTAGGAGAACGTAGACATGTTAAATAAACAGACGTTATATAAAAAACAAGCAGGGGAATATGCGGCTACCTTAATTGAAGATAATATGGTCGTTGGGTTAGGTACTGGTTCAACGGTTCGCTTTTTTATTGAAATGTTAGCTAAACGAATTAATACTGAAGGTTTAAATATTGTTGGTGTGACAACATCATCTAAGACCTCAGCATTGGCAAAATCTTTGGGAATTAAATTGTCGTCAGTAGATGAAGTGCCCTATATTGATGTAACAATTGATGGTGCTGATGAGGTTGATTTAAATTTTAATGGCATCAAGGGTGGTGGGGCAGCATTATTATTTGAAAAAATTGTTGCATTAAATGCACATAAAAACATTTGGATTATTGATGAGTCTAAATATCATAATGTAATTGGTCAATTTCCGCTACCAGTTGAAGTTGTCCCTTATGGTAGCCATCAGCTTTTAAAACGCTTTGCAGAGGCTGATTTGCATCCATCATTTAGGCGTACTGCAGCGGGGAGTCGATTAACAACGGATGTAGATAATTATATTATTGATTTATCTTTAGAACGAATTGATCATCCTAAAAGTTTAGCTTATTTTTTAGAACAAACAATTGGGGTTGTTGAGCATGGGTTATTTTTAAATATTGTGGATGAAGTGATTATTGGTGGCGAACAACTAAAAATAATCACAAAATGAGGGAAGCGTTTTTGTTCAATAAATAAATATAATCATCCTATGGTACAATTAAACATAGCTATGTTGGGGAATGTGAAACAAATAAAGGAGATACATTTAAAATGACTTGGCAAGAAAATTATCAAGTATGGGCAGAACACACAGATATGCCAGAATATTTGCAAACTGAGATGATGGCTTTAGCTAATGATGATACGCAAGCAGAGGATGCTTTTTATCAACCATTATCATTTGGAACTGCTGGTATGCGTGGCTTGTTAGGGGCTGGTATTAACCGTATGAATATTTATACGGTTCGTCAAGCAACTGAAGGTCTTGCTAAATTGATGGATTCTTTGAATGATGATGTGAAGCAACGTGGGGTTGCAATTTCATATGATTCACGTCATTTTTCACATGAATTTGCTATTGAATCAGCAAAAGTCTTGGGCGCTCATGGTATTAAGGCTTATGTTTTTGAATCATTACGACCAACACCTGAATTATCATTTACGGTCCGTCACGTTAATGCATACGCAGGTATCATGATTACGGCATCTCATAATCCAAAAGAATACAATGGTTACAAAATTTATGGTGAAGATGGTGGTCAAATGCCACCAAAAGAATCTGATATCATTACGGCATCTATTCGCCAAGCAGATATGTTTGCTGTACCTGTTAAGTCACAGGAAGAGTTGGCAGAAGCAGGCTTACTAGTGACAATTGGTAAAGACATTGATGATGCTTATTTGGCTGAAATTAAAAATGTGACAGTCAATCAAGACCTGATTGATGAAGTTGGTCATGATATGAAATTAGTCTATTCACCATTACATGGAACGGGTGCTTTAATTGCTGGTCAAGCATTAGCAAATGCGGGATTTAAAAATGTGACAATTGTTCCAGAACAAGCACAGCCAGATGGTGATTTCCCAACAGTTGCTTTGCCAAATCCTGAAGATCCGGCTGCTTTAGCTATGGGTATTGCCTTGGCTAAAGAACAAGGAGCTGATGTTGTCATTGGGGTTGACCCAGATGCTGATCGTATGGGAACTGCAGTGCGCTTGCCTTCAGGTGACTACCAATTATTAACAGGAAATCAAATTGGTGCGTTACTACTAAATTACTTACTAACAGCTAAGAAGTCAGCGGGAACATTACCAGCCAATGGGGTATTGGTAAAGTCAATTGTATCTTCAGAATTTGCGGCAGATATTGCTAAGAGCTTCAATATTGAAACAATCAATGTGTTAACTGGCTTTAAATATATTGCTGAACAAATTCAATCTTATGAAGACACGCAGGAACATACTTTCTTGTTTGGCTTTGAAGAGTCATATGGTTACTTGGTAAAGTCGTTTGCACGCGATAAGGATTCGGTTCAGGCAACTGTTTTATTGGCAGAAGTTGCTGCTTATTATAAATCACTAGGTAAGACATTGTATGATGGTTTACAAGATTTATTTAATGAGTATGGTTACTTTGTTGAGAACACACAATCGTTAACATTTAAGGGAATTGATGGTGCTGACAAGATTGCTGATTTAATGGCTAAATTCCGTTCGGAACAACCAGTCACATTGGGTGATATTACGGTTATTAAGGTCGCTGATTTTACACAACAAGTACAAACGGATACACAAACAGGTATCGAAACAACACTAACGCTACCTAAAGCTAATGTGTTGAAGTATTGGCTAGCTGATGGTTCATGGGTAGCCGTTCGTCCTTCTGGTACTGAGCCAAAAATTAAGCTATATATTGGGACTAAAGGTGATACGCAAACAATTGCTGACGAAAAATTAGCAGCTATTCAAGCATCTCTTGCAGAATACGTTAAGTAAATATAATAGCAGAAGTCGAGGCAGAAATGCCCGGCTTTTTTTGAATAAAAAATTTTAAAATTTCAAGTCTTTTTTATACATGGTACAATATATTTAAATAAAGTAGTGTTTTGAAACTAGTTTATCAAGATAGGAGAAAACGATGATTGGATGGATAATTTTCGGTATAGTAGTAGTTTTAATTCTGTTGTGGGTGGGAATCTACAATGGACTTGTGCAAGCACGTATGCGAACACAAGAATCATGGAGTCAAATTGATGTACAGTTGAAGCGCCGTAATGATTTAATTCCTAATTTGGTAGAAACGGTAAAAGGGTCAGCTAAATTTGAACAGAGTACTTTAGAAAAGGTTGTTAATTTACGTAATGCCATCACACAAGTACCAACTGATGATCACCAAAAGACGATGGCTTTGTCTGATCAAATGACCAGTACTTTAAAGTCAATTTTTGCAGTAGCAGAAGCATATCCTGATTTGAAGGCATCTAATCAGTATAATAAATTAATGGAAGAATTAAGTAACACTGAAAATAAGATTGCTTATTCTCGTCAATTATTTAATACAACTACAGCAAACTACAATACAAAGTTACAGTCTTTCCCAACAAATTTAATTGCTAAATTACACAACTTTAAGCCAAGTGAATTCTTAGAAACACCGGCTGAAGAACGTGAAGTTGTTAATGTGTCATTTGATGACAAAGGACTATAACGAGGTAATGAGCAATGTTATTTGAACAAATTGCAAAGAATAAGCGCAAAACGATTGTGCTATTTGTTGGTTTCTTTTTGTTCATGGGAATTGTTGGTGCTGCGTTAGGGTATTACTTGTTAAGTGCGTGGATTCCTGGCGTGGTGATTGCACTCATCACGGGAGTTGTTTATGCCGGATATATGTTTAGTCAGTCAACCGATGTTGTGATGAGCATGAATCATGCACACGAAATTACCAATTCAGATCAAGCGCCTGATTTATGGCACATTGTTGAAGATATGGCTTTAGTTGCCAATGTGCCAATGCCACGAGTATTTATTATTGATGATCCAAGTCCTAATGCGTTTGCGACAGGTAATGATCCAGAACATGCTGCAGTTGCAGCAACAACGGGTATTTTATCAGCATTAACTCGTGAAGAATTAGAAGGGGTTATGGCGCATGAAATGACACACGTGCGTAATTATGATATTCGATTGCAAACAATTGCTGTGGCGATGACATCAGCAATTGCCATGCTTGCCAATTTTGGAACGCATTTTTGGTATTTTGGTGGTAATCGTCGTAGTAATGATAAAGAGGGCAATATTGTGGCGATGGTTGCTTCGATTTTGGTGTTATTCTTAGCACCAATTGCAGCCACGATGGTGCAATTAGCGATTTCTAGAAATCGTGAATTTTTAGCAGATGCTGGTGCAGTCGAATTAACACGAAATCCACAAGGTTTAATTCAGGCATTAAATAAGATTTCTAATAGTGAACCTATGTCAGATGAAAATGTTTCACCTGAAAGTGCAGCGCTTTATATTTCAAATCCCTTGCAAACAAAAAAACTAACGAATTTATTTTCAACCCATCCACCAATGTCAGAACGGATTGCGGCATTAAAGAAAATGTAGTTTTAAAAACACTTGGCTATTAATTGGTAGTTAAGTGTTTTTGTTTGTAGTCGCCTGTGATACAATAAAATGATTGTTGGTCGTCGCAAAGGCCAAAGAAGGAGAAAGTAATGAAGAAGAAAGCCCCAGTGGTTAAAAATCAAGAATTTGATGCTGAAGTTATTGACTTAACATATCAAGGTAATGGTGTGGTTAAAGTTGATGATTTTCCCATCTTCGTAACAAATGCAGTACCTGGAGAAAAAATTCGGGTAGGTATTACTAAAGTTACAACTAATTATGCTTTTGGACGTGTTGTTAAGACACTGGAAGCATCACCAAACCGTAATAATGATGTGAATAGTGCAGCCCTAACAACAGGGATTGCACCATTAGCACACTTGAAATATGATGCGCAATTAAAATTTAAACAACAACAAATTAGTGAATTATTCCGTAAACAACACGTTGATGTGAATGTTGCACCAACAATTGGTATGGAAAATCCAACCGGTTATCGTAATAAGGCGCAAATTCCTGCACGTGAAATTAAGGGTCAATTAACGACCGGATTTTTCCGTCGTGGCTCACATCGTTTGATGCCTATTGAAGATTTCTATATTCAAGATCCAGAAATTGATAAGGCTATTGTGATTATTCGTGATATCTTGCGTAAGTTCCACGTGGCTGCTTATGATGAGGTTCATCATAAAGGTGTTATTCGTAATATTATGGTTCGTCGTGGTTACTATTCACACGAAATGATGGTTGTCTTGGTAACTCGTTCAAAGCGTATTCCAGGTGCTAATATTATTATTCCAGAGATCAAGAATGCATTACCTGAAGTAACGTCAATTATTCAAAATGTTAATCAAGATAAAACAAATGTTATTTTAGGGGATGTTAACCACGTCCTATGGGGAAACAAGGTCATCAAAGATACTTTGTTTGATAAGACATTTGCTATTGGTCCAAATTCATTCTATCAAGTTAATCCACAAACAACAGAAGTTTTGTACAAGTTAGCAGCTGATAAAGCTGAATTAACTGGTGATGAAACCGTTATTGATGCCTATTCGGGTATTGGAACAATTTCATTGACGATTGCTGATAAGGTTAAGTCAGTTCTAGGGGTTGAAGTTGTCCCTGCTGCGATTGATGATGCTAAGCGTAATGCAGATTTGAACAATGTGCATAATGTTAAATTTGAGCTAGGTAAGGCTGAAGAAAAGATGGTTGCTTGGCAACAAGATGGTTTGCAACCGGATGTGATCTTCGTTGATCCGCCACGTAAAGGATTAACACCTGAATTAATTGATGCTGCTGCAAAAATGGCACCAAAGAAGATTGTCTACATTAGTTGTAACCCAGCAACATTAGTACGTGACATTGTGCAATTTGAAGAAAATGGTTATGCAATTAAGGGCGATGTACAACCTGTTGATCAATTCCCACAAACAACACATATTGAATCAGTTACTGTACTTGAGCGTAAAGATTAATTGTATGGTTAGAGATAGGATAAAATTACCATAACCATACTTTATCTTGGTTATGGTAGTAGATACTAATCTTTAAAATATTGAAGGCCGTCAAGCTGCCACCATTTCAAATGGTGGCAGCTTGACGGCCTATTTTAATGCTATTTGTAGTGACAACGAAAGTATTTTTCTCCCTAAAAGCATGATACAATCAATGTATGGGGGTGACAAGACATGACAAAAGCACTGCTAATTATTGATTATACAAACGATTTTGTTGCTGATGAAGGAACACTAACTTGTGGTAAATCAGGACAAGCATTGGAATCATATATTGTGGAACAAGCACAAAAATTTTTAGATAATGACGATTATGTTATTTTGCCAACAGACACACATTTTGAAAACGATATTTATCATCCTGAGTACAAAATGTTTCCGCCACATAATATTATTGGGACGTGGGGCCAGCAATATTATGGACAATTACAATCGTGGTATCTAGCTAATCAACATCATGAAAAAGTCTATCGTTTTGACAAAAATCGGTATTCGGCGTTTCAGAATACAAACCTAGATAATTTTTTACGAGAACGACAAATTAATGATTTATGCTTGGTAGGAGTATGTACGGACATATGTGTTTTACATACAGCTATTTATGGATACAATTTAAATTATCAATTAACCGTTTTAAAAGATGGGGTAGCCACTTTTACTGAACATGGCCAAGAATGGGCGTTAGAGCATTTTAAGAATAGTTTGGGTATTAACGTTATTTAAATAATGAAAAATAGTTGCGTTTTATCGTTTATATGGTTTAAGGCAACTTTTTTCACTGTTGTAAATGGTATAATAAACAGTGGCTAATCGTACAGAACGGATTAAAAGGAGATGTATTATGACATACAAACTGGGAATCATTGGAACAAACTGGATTACTAAGCAATTCGTTGAAGCAGCTAATGAGTCAGGTCAATATGAATTAACAGCTATTTATTCTCGTCACGAATCGACTGGTCAAAAATTTGGTCAAGATTTTAATGTTGACGCTGTTTATACTGACTTAGGAACTTTTTATAATAGTGGTATTGATGTTGTTTACATTGCATCACCAAACAGTGTTCACTTTGAACAAGTTAAGACAGCTATTATGCATGATCTTCACGTAATTGTAGAAAAATCAGCATTTTCAAATCCGAGTGAATATGCACAAATTATGCAATTACTTTCAGAACATGAAAATGTACGCCTGTTTGAAGCAGCACGTCATATTCAACAACCTAATTTTAAAATTATTGAAGAGCAAGTTGCCAAAATGACAAAAATTTCAGGGGCGACTTTTGTTTATGAAAAATATTCATCACGTTTTGACGAATATTTAGCAGGTGATGAACCGAATGTTTTGAGTCGCCAATTTAGTGCAGGTGCTTTAACTGATTTAGGAATCTATCCAATTTACGCAACAATTAAATTGTTTGGAAAGCCGCAATCAAGTCATTATTTTGCAACGCCATTACGCAATGGTGCCGATGGTCGTGGGATAGCAATCTTACGTTACCAAGATTTTGATGTTACAGTACAATTTGGTAAAGGATCTAACAGTCATTTAAATTCAGAAATTTTAGGGTTACGTGATACATTAGTGATTGGTGATATTGCAGAAGTATTAGATATTACTTATTATGATGCAGATAAGGTCGCCCATGAATTAAGTCAAGCACCTGCGGTTAATCCAATGATTGCCGAAGCAGAGCTGTTTGCTAATATGATGACTAATAAAACAGAAACTAAGGAAGCATACGAAACATTATTGACACTAAGTCAAACTGTTAACCAAGTACTATTTGACTTACGACAAGATGCAGGTATTGTATTTCCTGCAGACAAGTAGCACTGGTTAGATATTAAGGAGAAAACATGGATTCCCGTTTTGAAGAACGTTTAACAAGTGTTGGATTTACAACTTTAACACCGATACAAGAGGCAGTTGCTAAGCCTTTAGCAGAAGGACAATCAATTGATGCTTTAGCACCAACTGGGACTGGTAAGACACTAGCTTTTACATGGCCATTATTGCCAGAAATAGTACCAAATGATGGTGAACAATTATTAATTTTAGCGCCATCACAAGAGTTAGCCATGCAAACAACAAGAGTTGTGCGTGACTGGGCAAATATTTTGTCACTAAAGGTATTATCATTAACGGGTGGTGCTAATGTTAAACATCAATTAGATCGATTAAAAAAGCATCCTGAAATTTTGGTTGGGACACCAGGTCGTGTTAGCGAACTCATTGGTAACGGTAAACTAAAGTTAAAGCGTTTACGAACGGTGATTCTTGATGAAGCTGATGAATTACTACGTGATGATACAGCAAATCAAATTGATCAAATCTGGGATACAATTGCAGACGAAGACGTACAAGTTGCTTTGTTTGGGGCAACAGAAGTTGATAAGACAAAAGCGAGTGGTCTTTTTGAACGAGATTTCTTACGCATTGATCAGCGACATGTAGAAATTCCAACAGCAATTAAGCATGAATTTTGGCCAACAGCACGTGATCAACGCCAAAAGCGTTTACGTCAGTTAGCAACGCAAAAACATTTCCAAGCAATGGTATTTTTTAATACGACAAAGCAACTAAAAATTACAGCTAGTTTCTTAGCCCATGAACATGTGGCAATGGCAACTTTGGTACGTGGTGATTCCAGTACAACACGTGCTAAATCGTTGGATAATTTTCGTAAGGGGACAGCAAAATTCTTATTAACGACTGATGTGGCTGCTCGTGGTTTGGATATTCCTGATTTACCAGCAGTTATTAATTTTGATTTGCCACGTGATGGTGAAACATATACACATCGTGCTGGTCGTACTGGCCGTATGGGTAAAGCAGGGTTAGTGATTTCATTTGGTAATGATCATGACCAGCGTGATTTAAAGAAATTAGTTGCTGTTGATATTAAAACAGTTACTGGTGTTAAAACGATCGTATCGCATAAAACGAAGGCATTAACTTCATCAGCAGATAAAGCACATAAGGGTTCTAAAACTAAAAATACAGTTAGTGATAAGGCTCGTAAAGTAGTTAACGATACAAAAAATAATGACGAACCAACTCAAAATACGCAGTCAAAAAAGACGGTTAAGAAGGCAGTTAATACGCAACCAACGGTATCACGACAAGATCGATTAGCCAAAGAAAAGCATGCAAAAAGAAAGCACCGTAAGAATAAGGGAAAGCTAAAACACTAGCCGATAGATATACCAATATTTAGAAACCGCTTACAAAATAACGCTTATTTGTGAATTATTAATTGTTATTTAGTTCACAAAAATTACTGCATATGTTATGATAATAGGTAGTATTGGTTTCACAATGTTATTTTTTGCTTGTGAAACTTGTTAAATTTTGAAAAAAGAGGTCGAACCAAATGGTTGAACATGATATTCCTA
This sequence comes from Weissella sagaensis, assembly GCF_010306265.1. Lineage (NCBI taxonomy): Bacteria > Bacillati > Bacillota > Bacilli > Lactobacillales > Lactobacillaceae > Weissella > Weissella sagaensis. The sequence continues at coordinate 65,127 of NZ_BLKA01000005.1, forward strand.
AAGCAACGGCAAAGCGATTGCCAATTTACTATCGTTATTTAAATTTGTTGCTTGATTCTGGGACTGTTCGCGTTTCATCAAACGAATTATCTGAAGCGGTAAAATTTGATGCTGCAACAATTCGACGTGATTTTTCTTATTTTGGCGCATTAGGTAAACGTGGGTATGGTTATGATGTTGAAGCTTTGATGAATTTCTTTGGTGAAATTTTAAATCAGGATACGTTGGCTTCAGTTGCATTAGTTGGTGTTGGAAATCTTGGACAAGCATTATTAAACTTTAACTTTCATCAAAGTTCTAATGCGCGTATCGCAGCAGCATTTGATGTTAAACCAGAAATTATAAATACCATTCAATCAGGTATTCCAGTTTATAGTTTAGCTGATTTAGAAAAACAAATTATGGACCAACGTATTGATGTTGCAATTGTAACAGTACCAGCAGATGTGGCACAAGATGTTGCTAATCGTTTAGCGAATGCTGGTATTCGTGGCATTTTAAATTTCACGCCATTACGTTTAGATGTACCTAATAGCGTTCGTGTACAAAACGTGGACTTAACAAACGAATTGCAAACGCTTTTGTATTTTATAAATAATTTTGGTGAGAAATAAACCAAAACTGTGACGTTGCATATACGCAGACTATCAATTATGTTAATAAACAGCGTTATAAAAAGGACACTAAGCTAACCATCTAAAAAATGGTTGCTTAGTGTCCTTTTTGTCTATAATTGTTAGTTAATCATTAACATAAATGAAGTCGGCTGCATGTTGGGTTACTTGTAACGTTGTATCATTTGATACTAGCACTAATGGCCCGTCAAATGGTAGACGTTCTTTAATTGTCCAAACTGTATTAAGTCCTAACTTAAGTGTCTCTGTATATTGCAAGAGTTCTAAGTCTTCAGTAAAACTATTAATTTTAACAGTTTCACCGTCACTAGCTTCACGTAATGAACGTAATGATTTAGGTGAGTAGTGGTGTTTGATGTCGGGGATAACGAGACCATGTGGGCTTAGGTTTGGGAAACCTAAATATTTATCGAGGGCATTAATGAATTGATCGTCAGCATCGTGATCTAGGTTATCGGCGTTTGAGTGTGCTTCAGAAATTGATAATCCAAGTTTAGTCGCACCAAAAGTTTCTATTAATCGGTGTGAACGAATTAAACGTAGGGCAGTTTCACGACCAGGTTTTGTTAGAGTAACACCATAATAAGGCACGACATTAACTTCACCGGCTTCTTGTAATTTTGCCAGCATATTTGATACGGATGAAGGTGTAACATTTAAGTGTTCAGCAATTTGGTTATTTGAAATTTTGGTTGATTCATCGCCGCCACTTAATTCCAATATAGTCTGTAGATACTGTGTTTTCGAAATGGATTCGGTCATAGTGTAAAAATTCCTCGTTTTGTATATTGATTAATAGGGTTAATTATACCATAAATCTCCAGTAATATTCTTTTCGAGTATGAATATTTTTATATGCTTGAAAAAACAAAAATGATTAGTTATGATAAAAATATAGAAGTTAATAGGTATAAGTTGTTGGTAAAATAAGTGGAGGTTAATCATGCCAGAAATTAAAACAAGTTATCATCATAAGTCAACAGGCTGTGCAAGCATTCATCATTTACTGAAGAATACACGAGATATTCCGGATCATATGGTTGAGCAATTAGTTAATTCATTAGAAAATACGTTAACATGTCAGCCTGAAATATTTGTTGGCCAAGTATATGACAGTTGTGTTTATCGGATTGGTTGTGGTGATATTTATACTGAAACCAAATTGGTATTTGCAACACCAGCTGTGCGTAATAAATTTGCAAGTTCATTTGAAGCGGCGTGTTGTCATGCTGGATTCACCGTGCATCGAAGTTACTAATAATAGGTTAAAAACTATTTCTAATTTCTATAATTAGTAATTTTGATGATTATCATGGGATAAATATTTTTTAAAACATATGAAAAAGCAGTAAATTTACCAAAAATAAATTGGTGAATTTACTGCTTTTCTAAACTAGGATACCTATAGCTATCCTAAATATTTTCGTATTAGATTTTTTTATGGAGCGTTTCAATTGTTTTATTATTAAGTAATAAAAACAATAGGATACTCTGAATTGGCCAAAAGACAATTTGTTTGATAATACGTAACCACAGTAGAGACATGATAGTTTGCATATTATGAATATTACCAATTAATGTGACCCATAATGTATTGAGAATCACATTGACGATAAGTAATACGAAGAAAACAGTTACTACAACACGAAGGATGGAAATAGTTTGACGATTATAAAACGAAAAGCCATAGATACCAGCTGCGATGATAGCTGAAATCGTGAATCCCCAAAAATAACCGTAACCATTCATTAAGCTACTAATAACGTCCATAAATGTGGCAACTAACATCCCCCAATATGGCCCGTACCATTTAGCGATGATCCCAACAATCAAGAAAGTAAACCCAACTTTGATTGTTGCAGTCCCCAATGAAAAACGGCTAATGACAAGTTGTAATGCCATCAAAATGCCCAGCATAGCGAGTTGCTTTGTGCGTAATTGTGGTAATCCATATGATAATGTTTTCATTTGAAAACACCTCCTTTTAAATTGGAGGGTTTCACTTATTGCAGTGAATGTGATTAAGATATCGCGGAAAATCCTTCGTCTGTGGCCCACATTCCGTTTCCACAGCACTTGACGCATCTTAATCTACCCTGAGTGACTTACAAGAGTATATTATACTGTTCTTCTGGTTAAAGTAAACAAGTATTTTAAATAAACAAGTTAAAAAGGTTTTTAAATCGTTTAAATGTTGGTAAAATGTTTTAATATATATTAGCTAAATTTAAAAATAATCCATTGTTTTTAATTGTAAAAGAATGGCTAGTCACGTTACAATTTGATTAATGGAATAGAGGTGTTTAAATGGGAAAAGTGTCAATTAGAGATGTAGCCAGTTTAGCTGGTGTATCTATTGCTACTGTTTCACAAGTATTAAATGGTAAGGGCGGGCGTTTTTCTGAAAAAACGAAGGCTAAAGTACTGGCTGCGCGCGATGAAATAGGTTATGTGCCGAATGCCAGCGCACGCAGTTTAAAACGAGGTGCTAACATGCTGATTGGTGTGGTAGTACCTAGTTTACAGATACAATTTTTTGGGAATATTGTTCAAAAAATGCAAGAACATTTACCTGAAAATACGTCATTATCAATTATGACGGCTGATCGGGGAGCTGCTGATCAAGCGATTGAAACACTGGTTAATTCAGGCGCTCACGGGATTATTGTTGTTAGTCAACTGACACAACCAGTTGCCATTGCGCAAAGTTTGAAAAAACGGGGAATTGCGCTAGTAGTATTAGAAAACCATGATGAATTATCTGATGCTGATGCTGTTTATGCCTCAGATAAAATAGGGGGGCGTCTAGTAGCGCAGCATCTAATATCATTAGGTCATAAACATGTGGTGCTATTAGGAAATCAACTATATACCGATAATTTACTTTACCGAACAGCATCTTTTAAAGAAACCATGTTAGCTGCAGGTGCAAAAGTAAGTGAAGTGACGACGCGTAATCTAACAAAGCATGCTGGTCGGGCAGCTGCAATGGCAGTCTCAATTACACAGGCGACGGCAGCTTTTGCGCTCAATGATGAATTAGCAGTTGGCTTAATATCAGGTTTAAATGCACATGGCATTCGAGTACCAGAAGATATATCTGTCGTTGGCTATGATGATACAGATTATGCTGAATTCTTCACGCCAGCGTTAACAACAGTTCAACAACCAGTTGAATTAGTTGTTAAAGCAGCAATAAAAACAGTCATAGAACGTATTAAACAACCAGATATGGCACGTCAAGTAACGGCCTTTGATACAACATTAGTTATACGTTCATCAACTGCATCTTTAATGTAAAATATGGTAAGCTATTTGTAGCGAGGAGGTCATTTTGTAATGACAGGATTGTTTAAACGAACGCGAGAGTTAATAAAGTCACCGAATGGGGTGGATAAGCGTCGGACGTTAATGACAGCAACTTTATCAACGCAAACAACGCATCTTATGAATGATGGTTGGCTACCTAAATCAATTGCAGCGTATGTTGATGAAATTTTTAATGATGAACAATTAAGTGATGAAACCATGCAAGCTATCTTATCAAAAGCATGGCTTGAAGCACATCGTGTTGGTTCTAATCTATTTACCAAGATGTATGTTGCCGGATTCCACCGTGGTGGTGTGCCAGCAACAGATCGTTTAGAAATGCTATATGCGCTTTTGGGGATGACAGTTAGCTCAGAAAACTTTGTTAAAATGACAAAATTAGGACATTGGCCAACTAGATTTGAAAATAAAAATGCTGACTTGTATTACTTGCATATCGAAAATATGGCTGAATTTGAAGACTATTTAGAATTTGTTAAACAAGTTGCTTTTATGATGCGTTTAAAGCATCATACTTGGAACGGGATTCGTTCTAAATATGAAACAAGTCATCAATTAGATAAAGTGATTGATAATCAATTACGTTATTATTTAAGTAAACCAGTGGTTGATTTAATAAAACGTGAACAGTTGACACAAGCTGATGTTGCTGAAAAAATAGTACAGTTAACGGGTACGCCAGTTTCATATCCAAAGGCTAATTTTCATAATCGTGGTGTCGCTGATAATAGTAATGTCAAAATGGCCATGCCAGGTTACCATTTGGAACTAATTTTTAATGCCGAAGGTGCCATTATATCAATGTGGACAGCGCTTGAAGAACATCAAACGGTCACAAAAAGTGGTGCGTTAGTGTTCTCTGAAGTACAAGCAGATTATTCATTATCTGAATTACAAATGATTGCGAATACAGAATCAACTAATTATGCCAATGCGGGTGGCCAAATTCATCAATCACTAGATGTCAAACCAGCTAATCGGCATGCTGGTTTAGAATCAGCTTTACGTAATTATGCTAAAAGTAAATTTTAATAAACCATCATATATTTAAAAAGTCGTAAATTACCAAAATTATTGGTAATTTACGACTTTTTTAGATGAAAGATGTCTATTTGCTGGCATTTTATAAAATGGCGGCTTAAAAAACGGCTTCATAAATGACTTTAACAGCCTCGTTCATTTGGTCAACAGGGACACCTAACATTGTTGAAATCTGAGAAGCACCTTGATTAACCATTGGAAGATTAATGTTAGCTTGAGCTAATGCATCTGTAATTTTGTTAAGGGTACTAATATTTCTTTGCATCCCCTCGCCAACAATCATAATAATAGCATAATCATCAAGCCATTCTAATTCATCAGGTGCAATTGTTTGATATAAATCATGACTAATGTGGGCTTTGATAGTGGGGGTTAATTGTGATTTATCAAATATAATTGTCATATCATCAATTCCAGAAGGCATATGTTCATAACTGACGTTATATGATGCAAGAATTTGTAATATTTTTAATGTAAAACCAACTTCACGATTAAGCAAATAACGATGTAAATATAATGCTGCAAATCGATCATCATTGGCAATACCAGTTACAGGATAAGTGGGTGTTATTGCTTGATTAGGCACAATTAGTGTACCGGGTGCTGTTGGATCATTAGTATTTTTGACGTTAATTGGTATATTCGCTTCGATAACAGGAATGATGGCTTCATCATGAAAAACGGCAAACCCGGCGTATGATAATTCACGCATCTCTCGATATGTCATTTTTTCAATCGATTTTGGATGTGGGACAATACTGGGATTGACAGCATAAATGGCTGAAACGTCAGTGAAATTTTCATATAAATCAGCTTGTAGCCCACGGGCCAAGATTGCTCCTGTAATGTCAGAACCGCCACGACTAAAAGTTGCGGCATAACCGTCATTGGTATAGGCAATAAAACCAGGAACAATTAATAATTTATCAGGATTATATTGGAAATTGTGCATACGTTCATAACTCGCTGCATCTAAGCGAGCAGCTCTTGGAGAACCTGCCACAATCATCCCCAAATCAGTAGGAGAAATAAAACCCGCAGGTTGGCCAATTTCTTGTAAAATATAAGCAATTAATTGTGCATTAAGTAATTCACCATGCCCCATGAAAGCAGCGTATAAGTGGTCAAATGAAGGGTAGTGAACGCGGTTTAATTGTAATAATGTTTGCTTTATTTGCGGAATAATCTTATTTTCTTTTAATCCAAAAAAATCGGCAATAGCTTGGTAACGGTCCAATATTGTTAATACAATATTGGTTGTGTCATCCCCAGCGATGGTTTGGTCAGCATAAGTTTTTAATAAGTCAGTGACTTTAATATCACCAGAAAAACGCTTTCCAGGTGCTGATACAACAATGACTTTACGGTCCTCATCGGCTTGGATAATATTAAAAACCTTTTGAACTTGTTCACCGGTTGCGAGAGATGAACCACCAAATTTTACGACTTTCATTTTTCTCCTCCAAATAAAATTCTAATTGGCACTAATTAAAAGTGAAAAAAAGATTAATGTCAAGTGTTGACATAGTAATAAAATTAATATATTCTAATGTTACGTTAATGATTAATAGAGGTTGCAACCAATAAGAGTCGCTTAGTGGAGCCTGCACAGGTTAAGAAACTAAGTAAAAGGAGCGGTTGCCGAAATAATTTAAATTGTGCCATTTGGATTGTTGGGATAATAGCTAATAACTATTAGACTGTCGCTAATAAGCGGGGAGCTATTGTCACAGTCTTATAGGATAAATTTATGTCCGGTTGACAGTGCAGTAGTGCCTGTCGACCGGTTTTTTGTGTCAGAAATTAAAATAGAGGTTTACAACATGGTAGTAGCAATAACAAGACCAACTAGGATTAAAATTTCACAATCAGCAATTACGCATAATGTTTCGGTTACTAGAAAAATAAGTGGTGCCAAGTTTATGTTTTTGGCAGTGAAGGCCAATGCTTATGGTTTTGGGTTGCAAACGATGGCTCAAGCAGCCATTAAAGGTGGTGTTGATGGCCTGGCGGTTGCTGTGTTAGATGAAGCACTGGCATTACGGCAAGCCGGCATTACGGCACCGATTTTAATTCTGGGCATTACATTACCTCAATACGCTAAAATAATGGCTGAAAATGATTTAATCGCAACCGTAAGTGATCTGGATTGGCTGAAACTAGCAGCTCATAATCTTGAACATACGGCTAACAAATTACAAGTTAATCTAGGTGTTGATACCGGCATGGGTCGCATTGGCTTTAGGAAACGTGAGGCATTAGCTCAAGCAATAACATACGTTCAAGACGCTAAAACACCATTTAATTATCAAAGTATTATGACGCATTTTGCTGAAGCAGATTCAGTAAACAATGATTACTTTCATGAGCAGTTAGCGAATTGGCATACTTTAACAGATAGGTTACCTATGCCACCAATGGTGCATCTGGCTAACTCAGGAGCAGCGTTATATCATGCAGATGAATTACCCACAGATTATATTCGTGCTGGCACGGTTATTTATGGGATGGAACCATCAAGAGGAACAGTACTTGCTGACGATTATTTAAGACCGGTATTGACGCTAGAAACAGAACTGATTTATGTGAAAAAAATGCCAGCCAATGCTGCCATTAGTTATGGACATACATACCATACGCAAGAGGGTGAATGGATTGGGACTTTACCTATTGGCTACGCCGACGGATTACCACGATCATTAAAAGGATTCGAAGTGTTAATCAATGGACAAAAGGCTCCCATTGTTGGTAATTTAGCAATGGATCAGATGATGATTTCGTTACCAGAAGAATTACCAGTTGGAACGGTTGTGACAATTATTGGTCAACAAGGACAATATGAAAATACATTAGAAGATGTTGCACAGCATGTGGGATTAGCGCCATGGGTTGTCGCAACAGGCTTACAAGAGCGCTTATTGCGTGTAATAGCAGATTAAAGGGGAAAAATTATGGCAGTACCATATCAAGTGAATCAAGCTGGTGAACTAACAATTGGGGGGCTATCCGCTACATTATTAGCACAAAAATATCAAACACCATTGTATGTGTACGATGTCAATAGCATTCGTAATCAAATGCGTGCATTTAAGACCGTGTTCATTAATCGGCACATAGATTATGCTGTTTCATATGCTTCGAAAGCATTTGCGAATGTGGCGATGTATGAGGTTGCTGCTCAAGAAGACATTCATTTAGATGTTGTTTCTGGTGGTGAAATTCAAACGGCCTTGGCTGCTAACTTTCCCATGGCACACGTTTCTTTCAATGGTAATAATAAATCTGTTGAAGAATTAAGTATGGCGATTGATCATGATTTAGGGACCATTATTCTTGATAACTTTTATGAAATTAATCTATTACATGAACTATTAGTCGAACGTAATAAAAAGCAAAATGTGTTATTGCGGATTACACCAGGTGTTGAAGCACATACACATGATTACATTTCAACCGGACAAACTGATAGTAAATTTGGTTTTGATGTTAATAGTGGCCAAGCACAAGCAGCGCTAGAACAAACATTAGCTGATCCTTATTTGAATGTTTTGGGAGTTTCAGCTCATATTGGTTCACAAATATTTGACGTGACAGGTTTTCAAATGGCTGCTGCTAAGCTGGTTGACTTGGTCCACGAATGGGGCTTTGAACCACAAGTTATCAATACAGGTGGCGGTTTTGGTATCCGTTATACGAAGGAAGACGAACCATTACCTGCAACTGAATTTGTTGAAGCCATTATTGATACGATTACTGAAAAAACTGCTGCATATGGGATGGCAATGCCAACGATTTGGATTGAACCAGGGCGGGCCATTGTTGGGCCTGCTGGTTATAATTTATATACAATTGGTGCAAGAAAAGATGTGCCAGGCATTCGGAGTTATCTATCTGTTGATGGTGGTATGGGTGATAACATTCGCCCAGCTTTATATGAAGCAAAGTACGAAGCCGTATTAGCTAATAATCCACAGGCACCTTCTGATCAGGTTGTCCGAGTAGCTGGCAAGTATTGTGAATCTGGGGATGTGTTAGTCTGGGAACAAGCTTTGCCACAAACGAAGCCAGGCGACATCTTAGCTGTGCTAGCAACTGGTGCATATGGCTATTCAATGGCTTCAAATTATAACCGTAATCCACGACCTGCTGTTGTCTTTGTTGAGGATGGCCAGGATCAATTAGTTGTTGAACGTGAAACGTATGCTGATATGCTACGTTTGGATAAGCATTATCACTAAAAAAGAACGCTTTGGGAGAAGAAAATATGAATAATCTAGATGCACAAGAAATTATTAATTACATTGCCACTGCCCCTAAAAAAACACCAGCCCGAGTTACGTTAGCAGGCGATTTGACTCAGATTATCTGGCCAGAAACGGTACAATCATTTATTGAAACAAAGACAGGTGTTGTGATTGGTGATTTTGAAGAAATTAAACCAGTTATTGAGTCTGCTGGCGATAAGATTGTTGACTATCATGTTGAATTGTTGGCCCGTAATAGTGGGGTACCTTTGTTGGATTATGAAAATATTTCTGCTCGTATTGAACCAGGTGCCATTATTCGTGATCAAGTTGCGATTGGTCATAATGCTGTCATTATGATGGGGGCTGTGATTAATATTGGTGCTGAAATTGGTGCGGGGACTATGATTGATATGGGCGCGGTCTTAGGTGGCCGCGCAATCGTTGGTGCTCATAGTCACGTTGGTGCTGGAGCCGTTTTGGCAGGCGTTGTTGAGCCTGCTTCAGCCACACCAGTAACGATTGGTGATAATGTTTTAATTGGGGCAAATGCTGTTGTGATTGAGGGTGTACAGGTTGGTGACAATGCCGTTATTGCAGCAGGTGCGATTGTTACCAAGGATGTGCCGGCTAATACTGTTGTTGCAGGTGTTCCAGCCAAGGTTATTAAACAAATTGATGAAAAGACACAAGCAAAAACGGCATTAGTTGATGCATTGCGCTCATTGTAAATCAAAGGAGGAGGAGTAATGGCTATAGCTGATCTAGATTTAATAGCGATTCGCCGTCATTTACATGCCTATCCGGAATTATCAATGGCGGAGTTTAAAACACAAGCATATCTCAAAGAAATTATTTTGTCGTGGCAATCATCATGGTTAACGATTCGCGAAATTCCAGCTGTACCGACAGCCTTGTTGGTTCGGTTAACGGGTAGCAAGCCAACAAGAACCATTGGCTATCGAGCGGATATTGATGCGCTACCGATTAATGAAGAAACTGATTTAGCATATGCGTCAAAGAATCCTGGGGTGATGCATGCATGTGGTCATGATATTCATATGACGGTTGCATTAGGTGTGTTAGCATATTTTGCAACACATCAACCTGTCGATAATCTGATTTTTTTGTTTCAACCGGCTGAAGAAGAACAAGCAGGGGGCAAACAATTATATGAGTTGGGAACATTTGTGAATGAGTGGCGGCCTGATGAATTCTATGCATTGCATGATCAACCAGCAATGCCGGCTGGGCAAATTGCGACACGGCAAGGAACATTATTTGCAGGTACTACCGAAATTCACTTAACGATTAAAGGGCGTGGCGGTCATGCAGCATTTCCACACCAAGCGCAAGATGTGATTGTTGCAGCATCCTCATTTGTGATGGCACTACAAACAATTGTTTCACGTAATGTGAATCCAGTTCGTGGTGGGGTCATCACGATTGGTAAATTACAGGCTGGTACGATTGGTAATGTTATTCCTAATGAAGCCAAATTAGCGGGAACAATTCGTGCGTTTGAGCAAGCTGATTTAGAAATGATGCAGCAACGTGTGCGTGAGATTGCACAAAGTACTGCGGCTATGTATAGTGTTACATTTGACCTTGAATTAAACCAAGGTGGCTATTGGCCGGTGAATAATGATTCAAAAACGACAACAAATTTTATGCAATTTATGCAAGAAGATAAAGAAATTGATTTTGTAGTGTCACAACCGGCAATGACAGGTGAAGATTTCGGTTATTTAATTAATCAAATTCCAGGTACAATGTTTTGGTTAGGAGTTGGTGATGCTGAGCATGGTTTACATGATAGTCATTTAGCACCTGATGAATCAGCTATTGAACCAGGTATTAGAGCAATTACGAAGTTTTTGAATTGGCGAATGCAACAATAGAAAGTGTGAATAAAATGTATGAAAATATTTCGTTAATTACGGCAATTATTACGCCATTTACGCAAGAAAATACCATTGATTATCCGGCTTTAGATTCTTTAACGGGTCGTTTAATTGCTGAAGGTACACAAGGTTTTGTGATTGGCGGTACGACAGGTGAAGCGCCAACCTTATCACATGATGAAAAGATTTCTCTATATGCTTATTTTGCGGCTAAAGTAGGGGATTTTGGTCCGGTAATTGCCAATGTTGGTGATTATAATACTGCGAATTCAGTTGCTTTTGCTAAAGAAGTCAGTGGTATTGCGGGAATTGATGCTGTTTTGGCTGTAACGCCGTATTATAGTAAGCCCAATCAAAAAGGCATGATTGCTCATTTTACAGCAATTGCCGATGCTGCAACCGTGCCGGTTATGATCTATAACATTCCTGGACGATCAGTTGTTGGGCTGACGAATGAAAGTGTCTTGCAATTAGCAAAACATCCAAATATTAACGCAGTTAAACAAGTGACGAGTATTGATGATTTGGCATATTTGGTGGCAAATGCGCCGGCAGATTTTAAAATTTATACAGGTGAAGATTCACAAACATTAGCTGCCAAAGCGGTTGGTGCAGCTGGAACAATTTCAGTGGCTGCACATCTATATAGTAAGGAAATGACAGATTTATTTGCGGCATTGGCTGCGGGTGATATTGTTAAAGCAGGTGAAATACAGCGTTGGTTGACCCCTAAGATGCTTGCTTTATTTAGTTATCCATCCCCAGCACCTGTCAAAGCCGTTTTGGCGCATCAAGGGGAATTACAAAATGTGACCCGTTTGCCAATTTTGCCATTAGATGATGTTGAGACGCAAGATGTTTTAGAGAAGCTTGAGCGAAAGGGATAGAACACATGATAACTGTATTTTTAGCTGGTGGCTTCGGCAAAATGGGACAAGCTATTCAACAATTAATAACGACACAAACAGATTTAGAACTTGTTGGTATTTTGACGCGTACACCACGTCAAAGTCATGTGCCAGTTTTTACAAATTTGGCTGATATTGACGTTGCGGCTGATGTATGGGTAGATGTGTCACAGCCAGATGCCGCCTTTGATAATGGAAAATATGCCCTGCAACATGGTTTTAATTTAGTGGTTGGGACTAGTGGTTTACAAGCAGATCAAATTGATCAATTAGCAAAGCTTAGTGAAGCGAATGGTCAAACAGGATTGATTGTACCCAACTTCTCGTTATCGGGAGTTTTGTTAATGCAATTTGCAGCCCAAGCTGCTAAATATTTACCAGATGCTGAAATTTTAGAAATTCATAATCCAAAAAAAGTGGATGCCCCTTCAGGAACGGCCCGTGCAACAGCGCAAGCAATTGCAAAAGCTAGAATACAAACACCTGTTTCAACTGATCATGCTGATACAGCGCGTGGAGATGAAATAGATGGCGTTTCAGTTCATGCAATGCGTTTACCAGGGTATGTTGCGGAAGAAGAAGTGATATTTGGTGCACCAGGTGAAACGTTGCGTATTAAACAAACGTCATTTACGCGTGAATCATTCATGGGTGGCGTTGCATTAGCCATTCGCCGTGTGAATACTGTTAAAGGATTACAAACAGGATTAGACAAGGTATTATAATAAATAAAAGAATGTGGGCGGATAAGCCAAGGAGAAGTAAAGATGGTTGAAGTGAGTGAAGCGTTGGTTAGCCAATTCAATAAAACATTGGCTAAGATTGTCCCATCACCAATTCGGGTGGTTGATGATAAGTTTTCAAAAATAGACGGCATTTTAAAGTTAACATTGGGTGAACCTGATTTTTCAGCTCCTGAACATATCAAGCAAGCAATTATTGCTGACGTTGCAGCTGATGATTCGCACTATTCACCATCACAAGGTGTAATGGCATTGCGTGAAGCCATTTCAGATTATTTGACAGAGCGATTTGATACACCAAAATATCAGCCACAATCTGAAATTAGCGTTACTGTGGGTGCCGCTGAAGCCATCAATGCGACTTTTCAGGCATTATTTAATCCTGGAGACGAATTAATTGTTCCCACGCCAACATTTCCGCTTTATGAATCAGTTGCAAAAATGAATCATATTGAAGTAATTGGTTTAAATACAGCACCTGATTTTATTGTGACACCAGCAAAGTTAACGGCAACAATCGCAGAGCATCCTAATGCAAAAGCAATTTTATTGAATTATCCATCAAATCCAACGGGTGTAACCTATTCAGCTGCACAGTTAGCGGCCTTAGCTGACATTTTGCGTGAGCATAACCTGTTAGTTATTTCTGATGAAATTTATGCAGAACTTGTTTATGATGAAAAACACACATCAATGGCTAAACTATTACCAGAACAGACGATTTTGATTAGCGGTTTATCAAAATCACATGCCATGACAGGTTATCGAATTGGGTACGTAGTTGGGCCAGCAGCATTAATGGCTCAGGTAGGTAAAGCGCATCAATCAATGGTAGCAACTGCCCCGGGGCCAATGATGGCTGGTGCTATTGAAGCCTTACGCAACGGACGTGAAGATCCTGTTGCGATGCGAGAAGTTTATCAAAAGCGGCGTGATTTGGTCTTAGCAGGTTTAGCTAAGGCCGGTTTCACTGCTGCACAACCAGGTGGCGCTTTTTATATCTTTGCAAAAATTCCAGCATCGTTAAATACTAATGATTTGGAATTTGTTTATGACTTAGCAGAAACTGTCAAACTAGGAATCGCACCTGGTTCAATTTTTGGTGCTGGTGGTGAAGGGTATATTCGTATTTCATATGCAGCTTCAACAGAAAATTTGCAAACAGCTATGACACGTTTGCAACATTATGTTGAACTAAAAAATAAATAATCATTGCAAGCACAACTGGATTTTTCAGCATTGTGCTTTTAATGTAGCAAATTTTTGGTTAGAACCAATCACATGAGGGGGAAAGAAGATGAATGAAGGATATCATGTTGCAATTTTAGGTGCAACTGGTGCAGTTGGTACGCGTATTTTAGCACAGTTAGAACAATCAACAATTCCAGTAAAATCATTGAAATTGTTAGCATCAGCACGTTCGGTTGGTCAAATGCGGCAATTTAAAGGACAAGTTATTCCAATTGAAGAAGCGAAACCAGCATCATTTGACGGGGTAGATTTAGTATTGGCATCAGCAGGTGGACGCCTTGCAGGAGAATTGTTACCCGAAGCTGTCAAACGTGGGGCTGTTGCTGTTGATAATTCATCACATTGGCGCATGAATCCCAATGTACCATTAATTGTACCTGAAGTTAATGCAGATGCATTAGCTGATCATCATGGCATTATTGCTAATCCTAATTGTTCAACAATTCAAATGGTTGTTGCATTAGAACCACTACGTAAAGCTTATGGTCTAAAACAAGTGATTGTTTCGACATATCAGGCTGCTTCAGGAGCAGGGCAGCGCGCTTGGGACGAATTATTACAACAAGCACAACAACATTTAAATGGTGAAACCCAAACAGCTGATATTTTACCAACCAAGGGTGATGTAAAACATTATCCGTTAGCCTTTAATTTGTTACCCCAAATTGATACGTTCCAAGATGACGGTTATACGTATGAAGAACAAAAAATGATGCAAGAAACCAAGAAAATTATGTTTGGTGATCCAACATCAACTAAAGTTAAGGTAACAGCAACGGCGGTTCGTGTACCAGTACCAGTTGGTCATGGTGAGTCGGTTTATGTTACTGTCGCTGATGAATCTGCAACACGCGCAGATGTACAACGACTTTTGGCAACCGCACCAGGTGTTGTTTTGGAAGATGATCCAGCACATCAAATCTACCCGCAACCGTTAAACGCCGTGAATAAGCGTGAAACATTTGTGGGTCGTGTGCGGGCGGATGTTGAAAATCCAGGTAGCTTTAATATGTGGGTTGTTTCTGACAATCTTTTAAAAGGGGCGGCTTGGAATACGGTTCAAATTGCTGAAGAATTAGCAAAGCGTGATTTAATTCATAGCCAAGCATAAATTTGGATTAGCAATAAATATCCCATAATTAATATGCATAAAATTAAAAAACAACAAACGACATCTAGCAGTTTGTTGTTTTTTAATCTTGATATTTAGAATGTATATGACAAATTATTAATATAATTAATACGTTTTTACCCAAGGGAATACTGGTTTAGTAGCACCATATAAGGCGTGATCTTGATGACTTAATTTTGCCCAATTTTGGTTACCATAGTCAAAATGCCACCATTCTTCAGTATAGTTAGTAAAGCCAGATTGAATCATAATATGATAAAGCAAACGTCGGTTACGGCGTGCTTCCTCATATTTTTCAGAAGTATCATCTACTTCATAATAAGTCGTCTTGGCACGAAGACTTATATCATCAAAGGGACTACCCATATCTAATAGACGTCCTTTTTCATCAATGATTGATAAATCAACCGAGCCCCCAGTGTTGTGCGGTGAAGGTTTCTTTTCATCAGTAGAAGGTAAGGCGACAATCCGTAAAGCTGCTTGTTGAATTTCTTCGTCAGAATAAGTCGGATGGTCACGCTTAACAAATAATTTCATTTGATCAAATAAGGCTTGTTGGGTGGGAATACTTCGCCACGTATCAAACACAACAAATTTATAGCCGTAAGGTAGTCTACGCGCTGCTTCAATTAATTTTTCTTGTACATGTGCCCGAGCAAATAGTTCAGGGTAGGTACCAGGTAAATTTTGGATAAAATACTGTGGGCTAACAATCATCTTTTCAGGTAAATAACTTAATGAAACTAAGGGCTCGTTATTTTCTGTAATTGGCACTTCTTTAATAGGTGCCCAGTCCCAATTTTGAATGGGTGCTTCAATTGGCGTGTCAGTAAAATCTAACATTTTAAGCCTCCTTTAGTTTAATGATTAAAAAAACATTGTTTTATGAGAATGGTATATGATTATTTTATCATGAATTTAGTATAATAAACTGATTTACTAGTTGTGTTAGAGTAGAAAAAGATAGTAAAATGGACTTTAAATTTAATAATCACTGTGATATTAAATTAAAAAATAAATAGAAATGTGAGTGAATGAAAATGACGCAAAATGAATTTGTACAACCGTTGAATGCCAAAATCACGAATCTAGCACCTGATGGGTTAACAGGTTTTCAAAAACAAGTGCGTGACATACCAGATTTGTTACGTTTAACATTTGGCGAACCGGGGTTTGATGTTGATGAAAATATCAAAGAAGCTGTCATGTCATCAATTGCCAATAATAATTCACACTATGCTGATGCGCAAGGGGAACGTGATTTACGTCAAGCAGCAGCAGCGTATTATAGTTCACGCTATGATTTACCATTTGATGATGAAACGAATGTCATTGTAACTGTGGGCGCATCAGAAGCTATCAATGTGATTTTTATGACTTTACTAAATGAAAACGAAGGCTTAATGATTCCTGAACCAGCATACGCACCGTATACAGCGTCTTTAGATTTGGCACATGGTCAAAAAATTGCCGTTAATACACGACCAACTAATTTTAAATTAACACCAGAATTAGTTGCGCAAACTGTTGAAGAATCTGATGTTAATATTAAAGCGGTTTTGTTTAATTATCCAGTTAATCCAACTGGTGTTACGTACACACGCGAGGAGTTGGAAGCGCTTGCAGATGTCTTTAAAAAGTACCATTTATGGGTGATTTCTGATGAGATTTATGCACAATTAACATATGATCAAGAGCATGTTTCAATGGTTAGTCTTTTGCCAGAACAATCAATTTTAATGACTGGTTTATCAAAGTCACATGCGATGACAGGGTATCGTATTGGCTTTATTATTGCTGATAAAGCCTTTGTTGATCAGGCACAAAAGGTACATGAGGCGCTAACGTTCGCCTTACCTAAGTTTATCCAAGATGGTGCAACCGTTGCTTTAACAAAATCAGCTAATGTTGCTGAGGGAATGCGCGATATTTACAAAAAGCGACGTGATTGGATGGTACCGCAATTAGAAGCACTTGGTTTTGAAGTTGTACCGGCAGAAGGTGCTTTTTATATCTTTGCTAAGATTCCAGCTGACATGAATCAAGACAGTGAAGTTTTTGCGTTAGATTTAGCTGAAAATGGACACGTTGCTGTCATTCCAGGGGCTGCTTTTTCTGAATATACACCAGAATATATTCGTATTTCATATGCCGCATCGGATGAAGATTTAAAAGAAGCAATTCGCCGTATGAATATTTATTTTGATAAGAAACGTGCAAATCAATAAAATATTAAAAAACCGTATGTAGCTTATTGCTTGCTGATATACGTTTAAAAAGTAGTAAACGCCTATTAATCAGGTCTTTACTATTTTTTAGTTTGAAAGGCTATTTTTTTGACCATATAATTGCTTTTTTAAACAATTTAAAAGATTTTGTGTAATAATTTCAAACATTTGTTGTATGATAATTAATGAATATTTTATAAACATAAACAATAAATTTGGAGGAACACTGATGCAACCGCGTATGAATAAAAGTAGACAACTTGTTTTAACTGCCTTATTCATTGGGATTGTTTTATTACAATCAATTGTCCCTTGGTTAGGCACTTTACCATTAGGGGCGTTTGCCATTGGCGCAGCTGTTACAATTATTACCTATACAGTCGCAATTGGTAGCATGGTTTTAGGACCAAAAGGCGGGGCCTTATTAGGATTTGTATGGGGCGCATATTCACTGTGGCACGCCTGGTCAAGCGTACCGAGTATTGGTGCTTTAATTTTTCGTAATCCGGTTACGGCACTCGTGCCACGAATAATGGTTGGCTTTTTGATTGGTTATTTGTATCATCGATTTGTGCAACAACGTGATTTTAAACAGCAAGGTATTTGGTTAAGTATCTTAGGTGGACTATCTGCCTTGATTAATACGACCTTAGTATTAGCGATTACTTGGATTAGTTTTACAATAATGGATACGTCATTTACGGGTATTCCTCATACTAATTTAGCGCAGTGGTTGATTGTTTCAATTGCTGGTTTTAACGGTATTTTTGAAATAATTGTTGGTGCTATTTTAGTGCCATTGATTGGTATGCCAGTTTTAACTTATATGAAGAGGCAACTCTAAACAGCTGAATTGTCTTTAAAATTCGTTTATAATCCGTGTGGTTATAAACGAATTTTTATTTTGTCTGATTTATGGGAGTATTTTTTGTTTTGCAAAAACTCTTACTTTAAGTCAAAAACATTTTTGATTTTTTAACGTGTATAATTAAGATTATTGGGAGGAGGCTATCGCATGAAAACAAAACAAGATTTAGCACAAAAAAATAATATTATTCGAGCTGCGGTAATGGGCGCTAATGATGGTATTTTATCTGTATCTGGTATCGTTATTGGCGTTGCAGGGGCAACGACAAGCTCCTTTGCAATATTTATTGCTGGATTTGCAGGGGCTTTAGCAGGAACGGTTTCCATGGCCATGGGTGAATATGTATCCGTGCACTCAGAAAATGATGCCCAAAAGAAGGCAATCATACAGCAAAAATCAGCTCTACAAGATAGATATCAAGAAGAATTTAATTTTGTAAAAGAACGCTATATGCAACAAGGCATTTCTAAAGAATTAGCGTTGACTGCCACGACTGAATTAATGAATCAAGATCCTTTAGGAACAACAATTAAAGAACGTTATGGCTTTTCACAACATCATGAAATATCAGCTGTATCGGCTGCGGTTGCCTCAATGATTGCTTTTCCGCTGGGCTCATTGTTGCCAATGTTGGCGATTACCTTATTACCTGAGCACATACGTATTATGGCAACAGGTATTGCTGTTTTAATTGCTCTAGGAATTACTGGATTTATGGCGGCTCGTTTATCAGGCGCAGATGAACAAAAAGCGACTATCCGTAATATTATGGCAGGGGTTTTTACGATGATTATTACTTATTTAATTGGTTCATTGATAGGAGCTTAGTATTATGACAAAAAAAGCAAGCATCATGTCAGAAAAATTGAACACAATTCGAGCAGGCGTTTTGGGGTCAAATGATGGTATTTTAACAGTAGTTGGGGTGCTTTTTTCAGTAGGCGCTGCAACGACCAATCAATTTACAATCTTATTGGCCGGCCTAGCGGATTTATTAGCATGCGCCTTATCAATGTCATCAGGGGAATATGCTTCGGTTAGTTCACAATCAGATGCACAAAAAGTTGTGGTTGTAGATGAAAAAAGGCGCATCAAATCACAACCTGAGCAAGTACAGCAAGACATTTATCAATTTTATTACGATCAAGGATTAACTGAAATAACGGCCCATAAAATTGCCCGTGAGTTGATGCATAAAATTCCGCTAGAGACGATTTTAAAAGTGAAATATGACATGACATTGGGCCATTACGTTAGCCCTTGGTCAGCAGCATTTTCTTCACTAATCTGTGCCAGCTTAGGTGGGATGTTACCGCTTGCGGCAATGTATTTAGCACCCTTAAAGTGGCAGTTTTTAGCAACGATTGGGGCAACAATTATTGCGGTTGCTTTAACTGGCTTTTTAAGTGCTAAATTAGGACAAGGTCTGCCTAAACGGGCTATTATTCGTAATATTATTATTGGCTTAATAACAATTGCAATTCATTACGGTATTGGAATGCTCTTCTGATTTTAGTAAACTTATTAGTTGAGAAGAGTTTAGTAACAAAAAAGAGACTACTTCTTGTTAGTCTCTTTTTTGCTTGTTAAAAATATAAAATTCCCGGAGAGATTAATGACAGATTATTATGGCTTAATTGGTTATCCGGTTGAACATTCAAAATCACCAGTGATGCAAAACCAAGCATTTCGTCTGGCAAGGATTGATGCAAATTATCAATTATTTCCTATTGCACCGCAAAATTTAGCAACAGCATTACCACAATTAGTTGCTAAAGGTATCAAAGGACTAAATGTTACGATGCCATTTAAGCAGGCAGTTGTGCCTTATATGGATGAACTATCGGATTTATCTAAACGGCTTGGTGTGGTTAACACGATTACCATTAGTGATGGTCGTTTATTTGGTGATACAACTGATGGACAGGGATTTTGGACGACAATAAAGCAAGTACCTAAACAGACGATTATTATTGGGACAGGTGGTGCAGCGCAAGCAATTATTGCAAGTGCCCCGAAAACGACACAAGTGCATGTATTCAATCGTATGAATGAAAAATTTGTTGCTAAGGCAGATGCTCTAGCGCACTTTATGCAAGAACCATTGCACGACTTGGCAACCATTACACAGTACCTGCCAACAGCTGATCTAATTGTGAATGCAACAAGTGTGGGGATGAATGGTGAACCGTCACTGTTATCACCGCAACAATTTTCTTTAACACCTCGGCAAGCAAAAGTCGTTGATATTATTTATAAGACAGACGATACACCTTTTGTGGCAGCAGCCAAACAAGCTAATCGAGCAGCAACGGATGGACTAGCTATGTTAGCCGGGCAAGGGGCATTAAGTTTTGCCGCTTGGACGGGTATATTCCCTGATCAACAACGTATGTTGGCGGCGATTTCAAAAGAAAGAAGAAATTAAAATGATTATTGTAATGAAAGATAAACAAGCAGCACAGACTGTCGTAACACAAGCTAAGAGCTTCCAATTAAACCATGTTTATCGCTTTGAAAATCGCGTTGGTTTTGCTGATATTAAAAATAGTGCAGCGTTATCGTTCATTAATCAAGATGATGTTATTGAAATAATTGCTGAACATCCAGCAGCAATGCAGGTTAGTCGAACATTTCATCCCGATGATACCATGATTCAAACGGCTCATAGTCAAATTGGTGGCGATAATTTTAATTTAATTGCGGGACCTGATGCTATTGAATCAGCTGAACATGTTTTAGCAATGGGAAAATCTGCTAAAGCAGCTGGTGCCACTATTTTACGCGGTGGTTCATATAAACCACGAACTAATCCATATAGTTTCCAGGGATTAGGTGAACAAGGGCTTAAGTGGCATCGAATAGCTGCAGATGCTTTAGGAATGGATATGATGACAGAAGTTATGAGTCCTGCTGATGTTGATTTAGTTGGTCAGTACACAGATATATTCCAAATAGGTACGCGTAATATGCAAAATTTTGCGTTACTAAAAGCAGTTGGTCAACAGGACAAACCCGTATTATTAAAGCGAGGCATGAGCGCCACAGTCGATGAATGGTTAAGTGCAGCTGAATATATTGCCTCAGAGGGAAATACGCAAATTATGCTGATGGAACGTGGTATTCGTAGTTTTGATCAAAAATATTTACGGAATACAATGGATGTTAGTGTGATTCCAGTATTAAGAGAGTTGACACATTTGCCTATTTTAGCGGATCCATCACATGCTGCTGGAGTTGCTGAACATGTGACAGCAACTGGTTTGGCAGCCGTTGCAGCTGGTGCTCAGGGTTTGATGATTGAAATTCATGATCAACCAACAAAAGCATTGGTTGATGGTAAACAAGCGTTAACACCAGAACAAATGGTTAGTTTATTTGAGAAAGCCCAAGCCATTCACGACATAGTGAGGTAAAATCATGATAACGGTATCTCTTCCTAATAAAACCTATCAAATCAAAATAGCAAACGGATTACGTGAACAGATTGGTTTGCAAATTAAAAGTATTTGGTCACAACGGCAAATACTTATTATGACAGATGAACAAGTTGGTCATTATTATTTAGCAGAAACACGTGCACAATTAGAAGCAGTTGGCTATCAG
Organism: Weissella sagaensis; assembly: GCF_010306265.1. Lineage (NCBI taxonomy): Bacteria > Bacillati > Bacillota > Bacilli > Lactobacillales > Lactobacillaceae > Weissella > Weissella sagaensis. The sequence goes on from NZ_BLKA01000005.1 coordinate 87,017, forward strand.
GTTACAACATTGGTTCTTCCAGGTGGTGAACAAACGAAAACGTTACCGTATCTAGAACAAGCAATCACAACATTAGCAGATAATCATTTTACACGTGATGATGGTGTGATTGCTCTTGGTGGTGGTGTCATTGGTGATTTGGCAGGCCTTACTGCAGCAATGTATATGCGAGGCATTGCATTTATTCAACTTGCCACATCTTTGACTGCCCAAGTTGATTCGAGCGTAGGAGGGAAAACGGCCATTAATTTAGGTCAAACTAAGAATATTATGGGAACATTCTACCAGCCCGACTTAGTTTTAATTGATCCGACATATTTAAATACACTAGCGGCGCGTGATTTAGTGGAAGGCTATGCCGAAGTTGTAAAAACGAGTGCACTAGCAGGTGGCGTTTTGTGGAACTTAACTGGTAAGATACAATCAAAAGCCGATATTTTAGAGAATGCGTTAACGTTAATTATCCAGTCGGTGCAATATAAAGCCGAGATTGTTAAACAAGATGAACAGGAAGCGGGTATTCGCAAATATCTTAATTTTGGACATACAATTGGGCATGCCATTGAGTTATTGGCACATGGTAAATTACGGCATGGTGAGGCAGTCTCAATTGGCATGATTGCAATTACGCAACGATTTGTAAAAGCTGATATTAGCACAGCAAAATTTTTGGATGATTTGCGCAACAGATTAACCGTAGTTGGACTGCCAATTGACTCGTCGTTAGTGCAAAATCCAGACATGTTGCATCAATTAGTGCATGACAAGAAAAATCGTGCAGGTGTCTTGCAGTTAGTCGCAATTAAAACGCCAGGTGAGCCACTAATTATCCCAAAAGCATTAACGGATATGAACAAATTTATGCAAGGAGCGTGATATGCAATGCGTTATATGACAGCAGGTGAAAGTCATGGACCAGAAGAAGTCGCTATTATTGAAGGAATTCCAGCGGGTTTAACGATTACAGCTGAGGATATTAATGAACAATTAGCACGACGTCAACATGGCTATGGTCGTGGTCAACGTCAGGTCATTGAAACTGATACAGTGACAATTATGGCAGGCGTACGTCATCAGGTAACATTAGGTTCACCCATTGCCCTAAATGTTCATAATGATGATCATAATCATTGGGCTAAAATTATGGACCCTAATATACCGGCAACGATTGAAAATAGTACACGTAAAGTCATGCGTCCGCGACCAGGACACGCTGATTTGGTTGGGGGGATGAAATATCGGCATCAAGCAGATTTACGCAATGTGTTGGAACGCTCATCCGCTCGTGAAACAGTTATGCGTGTAGCTGTGGGTGCAGTTGCTAAAAAATTATTAGCAGCATTAGATATTGATGTGCACGGATTTGTGTCGAACATAGGTCCGGTTAAGAGTGATTTGACACAATTAACTAAATATCAAAATTTGGCAGAATTACGTGCCGTAACTGAAAGTTTTGCGACACGTTCAATGACTGCTGCAGATGATCAAGCGATGCAAGCCGTTATTGACCAAACAAAAAGAAACCGTGATACAGTGGGTGGTACTGTCCAGGTGATGGCAACAGGTGTGCCGGCTGGATTAGGGTCATATGTTACTGCTGATGAAAAACTAGATGCTAAAATTGCTCGTGCAATTGTTGGCATCAATGCTTTTAAGGGTGTTGAATTTGGTGGTGGTTTTGATAATGCTGATAAATATGGTAGTCAAGTTATGGACGAAATTTATTGGTCTGCAACTCGTGGTTTTTACCGAGGTGCTAATCATCTAGGCGGTTTTGAAGGTGGTATGACTACTGGTGAGATGATTGTTGTTCGTGGTGTTGTTAAACCAATTCCAACGTTATATCAGCCAATGCAAAGTGTTGACATCGATACACATGAAGATCATCGTGCGTCAACAGAAAGGTCTGATACAACCGCAGTCACAGCAGCGGCAGTTATTGCTGAAGCAATGGTGGCTATTGAATTGGCAAAAGCCATCTTAGATAAATTTGATACGGATAGTTTGTCACGCTTGCAAGAACAAGTGGCTGCGTATCGTGAGGAAATTAAGAATTTTTAATGATAAAAGAATTGTAGGTTAAATAATGGGCAATTTGAAGTTACAAACAATGGGGCGGCATCTGCGGGGAACACTAATAATGCCTGGTGATAAAAGTATTTCACATCGTGCAGTGATGTTGGGAAGCATTGCATCAGGAGATACCAGAATTCACAATTTATTAGATTCACAAGACGTTAACAGTACAATTACAGCAATGTCCAACCTTGGTGTGACTTTTGAGCATGATGGTGATGACTTAATTGTCCATGGTAAATCATTAGACACGTTAACTGAGCCAAAACAAGTATTGAACATGGAAAATTCGGGAACTTCTGCTCGTTTATTAATGGGGTTGTTAGCGAAACAACCGTTCACTTTAACTTTTCGTGGTGATAGTAGTTTGTCTAAACGCCCCTTTGCACGGGTAATCAAACCGCTGATGGCAATGGGTGTTAGTTTTGTTACGAAAAATGATCGTTTACCAGTAACAAAATTGGCTACTAAAAGTTTAAAAGGGATATCATATGAATTACCAGTGGCCTCAGCTCAGGTTAAAAGTGCCATTATTTTGGCTGCATTACAGGCTGATGAAACAACAACCATTATTGAACCTATTCCCACACGAGATCATACTGAACGTATGCTGGCTGCATTTGGTATTTCCATAAAGCGGGTTGATAATCGCGTGATTGTTGCGCCACAAACGAACCTGATAGCAACCAATATTCAGGTTCCAGGTGATATCTCATCAGCAGCTTATTGGTTAATTGCCGCTTTATTAGTGCCAGATAGTGATTTAACCCTAAAACAGGTTGGTGTGAACCCGACAAGAATGGGGATTATTAATATCCTGAAACGGATGGGAGTGTCGTTTGAATTTAAAGCCGAACAGACAATTGGGGAGCCAATTGCTGATATTCGGGTACAATCACAAACACTGCGCGGGACGACTGTGACAGCGACTGATGTACCCACGATGATTGATGAAATGCCTTTGATTGTTTTGGCAGCAACTCAGGCTAAAGGTGACACACTGATTACTGGTGCTAGTGAGTTACATGTAAAAGAATCTGATCGTATTGCAACTGTGACGACACAACTTAATAAATTAGGTGCGCATATTGAAGCGAAAGAAGATGGTTTTTATGTGCATGGCGATACGCCATTACATGTGACAACCCCAACTGTTGTCGATTCTTGTGGTGATCACCGTGTTGGTATGATGTTGACAATTGCTGCTTTAATTACGGCCGGTGATGTTTCTTTAGCTAGAGCAGATGCTGTTAATATTTCATATCCTAAATTTTTCAAAGATTTAGATGAGGTTTTATCATAAAATGAAAGTTATTTTAATTGGATTTATGGGTGCTGGTAAAACAACAGTTGGTCAATTATTAGCGACTAAACTAATGCAATCTTTACTAGATACCGATCAATTAATTATTGATCAGACGTCGCAAACACCAGGCGACATTTTTGCAACAATTGGTGAAAATGGCTTTCGAGAAATTGAACGGCAAATTTTAATGGCAGCAGTCAATAAACCAGGCATCATTGCAACAGGCGGTGGCATTATTGAATTAAGTGCAAATCGCCAGTTGTTAGCGGAGATGCCAGTGCCAGTTATTTATTTGTCTGGTTCATTTGGACAAACAATGGAACGCTTAGTTAAAGATAATTCACGGCCAATTGTGCGAAATAAATCATTACTTGAGTTAGCACAACTCTGGGAAGATCGATTACCAAAATATGCTGCTATTGCAACCAAAATAATTTACACAGATAATAAAAGTGCAGAGCAAGTAGCCAATGAAATTATTGCATATTTAAAGGATATTGGGGATGAAACAGTTAGAAATAGGGGCAGTCACAGCAACAGCTGATCGGCCATTAATTGCTGCGCCTATTACAGCTAATACTTGGCAACAAGCAGTTCAACAAGCCAGTTTGCTCAAAGAAAGTGCAGTTGATGTTGCTGAATGGCGGGTGGATTATCTTGGCGCGTTAGATAATTTAATGGTTACGCATATCCAAAAGGTTTGCCAAGCAGTCAATAAGCCTGTTATTTTTACTTGGCGTACGCAGGCGGAAGGTGGCCAAAAAACATATCGTAAACAGACATATGAAAATGTTTATTTAAATGCCATTTCAGCAGGTGTTGCCGCTTTAGACATTGAAATCAGTTTATTGGCAGATCAGAAAAATTTATTACAAAAAATCCCCAATGATGTGCAAATCATTGGGTCAAAGCATTATTTTACAAAAACACCCACTAATTTAGTGCCACTATTAGAGAAAATGGACACTTTACCAATTGATATTGTTAAATTGGCAGTTATGCCGCAACAATTAAGTGATGTTGCTGCTTTATTAACGAGTACAAAAAAGGTTGCAAAAGATGCAAAAAAACCGTTGATTACAATGGCAATGGGCACCATGGGGATACCTTCTCGTATAATTGGCAGGGAATATGGCTCACAGTTAACATTTGCAACTGTCATTAGCAGTTCTGCACCTGGTCAATTGTTGCTGACAGATTTATTGCAAAAATGGGGAACAAGTTATGATATATAAAAGTCGATTTTTTGAAAGTGAACGACAAGCACTGATTGCCAGTATTCCAGGAACCATGAGTTACTCTTTAGTAACTTTTCATGGTATCGGGGATGATATTGGGATGGACAATATTAGATTACGTTTAGATTGGCGTGCGCCTGATGTTTTTAAAACTTATTTAAACAACGCATTACAAGTAGATGAAAATTTTGATCGCATTGGGTATGTGACACGTACTGAAATGCTTTTAGGTCAAGCAATGTTTGATTATAACGGGAATTTTACGTTATCAATAAATGCGTTAACGGCCTCTATTGCCAATTATAGTCATGAAGCAATGCAATTAGTGGCAGTTGGTGCTGATATGATTTTACCAGTTGGGTTAACAGATTTACGTCATGTTATTCACTTAACTAAGTGGCAGCATGAAAATCATGTTTTGTATCATCTAGTAGCAGGATTACCAGCCTTAGAACAAAAAGTTGATGATTTGCGTAATGCAGGGCCATTTAAAAATAGTGGGTCATTATTACGTCATGATACTGAGTTAGATAGTCAAACCCTGTTAGTTTTTATAGGTGATTTAATTCAAGATTATTTTGGTGTAGAAAGTAATCAATTACAGTTAACTCGGGCTGCTTTTGGAAAAGTAGATCCTGATCAATCAGTAGCAAGTAATCGCATACTAATTGCGGATTTTGAAAATTGATTATGGTTGATATCGTTCATTAAAGCATCATAAATTAAAAATAAATGATTTTATACGCAATACGCAAAAAGGCCTAAATCCATTATTTGGATTTAGGCCTTAAATGTGTTCTAAAAGATTTAAGCCTTAATGTGATGCCATGTAAGTGGTTACGTTCTTCGCAAGCTATTTGTTACCAAGGTTTAAAGATGATGGCAACTAATAAATATAATAGGACAAAAACAATTGGTAAAAGCCATTCCCATTTTGGTAAATGGTCTGTAACAGTTTGTGTTCGAGGAAAGCCTTCTGAAAAACCATGAGAGGTCATGGCGATAGCCAAATCATCAGACCAATGCAAAGCACTTAGGATTGCTTTAAAGTAAATTTGTGGTTGCCATAAATGATACGTCACACCACGCAAGGCACCAGCATAACGAATGATTTGGACTTGGCGGCGTACGCGAGGTACCAAATTAAAAGCAGCTAATAAACCATACGTAAATGTATTAGATATTTTAGCATGTTGATTTAAACTCATCAGTAAATCTTTAACAGATACAGTCAGCGTAACAGCAGCACCTAAGAATAAATAGGCGTACAAACGGGTTGCGTAGACGAGCGCTAAATGGTGTGTGTCACCAGTTCCAAAGGCAATGAATGACCACCACGTCCCAAAAGCAAGGGGGAGTGAAATCAAAATCATCAAGCCAATTAACTTAAAATTTGGACGCTGTGTCAGCAGATAAACACCACTTATCAAAACAACGACACCATTTAAAATAATTGAGCGAACAAATGATGTTTCAATACCAATGCCAAGCATGATGGCAACTAAAATTGTTGGATTTAGTCTAAACATTGTTGGCCTCCCCAATTAAGATGAGTGATTTATTCTTGAAGACTAATTCATAATCAATAAAGTTAGCCAAGCCAGTACGTTGGTGAGAAATCATTAAGACGCTCTGTTGGGTTGCCTGAATGCTATCACTAATTAACTGCATAATAGCTTGAACAGAATTGCTATCTAGACCGGCTAATGGCTCATCAAGTAACAAAACAGGTTGTCCCATAATCAACATACTTAAAACCTGCAATTTTTTCTGTTGGCCACCGGACAGTTGGTAAACAACATGATCTAATAATTGATCTAAATGCAAGGTCGTTAAAGCGCCTTGAATACGTTCATTTGTCCAATAAGACGCAGCTAAACTATGACGTTGCGATAAATTGATTTCTTCTTGTAAGGTCATTTTGACAAATTGGTCTGTCGCCGACTGGAAAATTAAGGCAACTTGTTTGGTCCAATTTTTTAACTTTATTTTACGGGTGTCTTGACCGTCCCAATTAATCTGACCGGCATACTTTATTTGGTGACCTAATGCTTTAAATAAAGTCGATTTACCAATGCCGTTGGCACCAGATAATAAGCCAATCTGGGCACTAGGTAAGGTGAAAGAACTTTCAGCTAACAAAGTCCGTTGCTGAGCAACAGTTAACGTGAGTTGGTTAAAACTAAGATGACCTGTGGGATGAGGTACACCATAAAACGGTGTGATGACCGGTAAGTTATCTAGTTTTGTTAAGGGTTGTTGGGACAATGTGCCAGTTTTAGTATCAAGGGCATATAAATAATCAACTAATTTTTCATAACCAGATAAATCATGATCTGAGATGATAATTGTTTTATGTTGTTCAACTTGTAATTTTTTTAAATCAGCTAACAAGGCTAAACGGGCTGTCGGATCAACACTTGCAAAAGGTTCATCTAATAAAATAATATCGCTATCCATTGCCAACACAACAGCCAAGGCGACACGCTGTTTCTCACCACCTGATAATGTTAATAATTCTTGATCAGCAATATCAGTTAGGTGGAGTGCTTCAAGAGCCAATGGGACCCGTTGATTAATGACATCTAATGATAGCTGAAGATTTTCTAATGCAAAAATTAATTGTGAACGGGCAGTACGCATTGCAAATTGGCGATCTGGATTTTGAAAGAGCATAGCAATACGTCGTGCTCTTTCAAATGGGACAATGGGTTGGATGGGCTCATTATTTAATAAAATTTGGCCACCGGTAATGACACCACCAAATTTTGGCAATAAACCAGCCATTGATTTTAAGAGGGTTGATTTACCTGAACCTGAAGGACCAATTAATAGGTTAAATGATCCGGGTTGTGGTAGCCAATTAATTTGATTTAAGATATTTTGTTGATTATCAGCATACGCAAAACTAAAATTTTCAACTTTTAAATTTGTCATAAGCTTAATGTTTTAAGACACCAGATTTGGCAACTAACTTTTGAATGTAATACACTAAAACGCCGCCAAAGAACCCAGCTGAAATTAAACGGATGATAAATAGTGTAATCATCAAGCTAGGTTTATAGTCTGCATAACCACTATTAAACAAATCCCAGATAAACGTGACGATAGTGGTTGTAATGACAGAAAAAGTCAAACCAAGTTTACCCCAGTTTTTATAACCAGTTGCGGCAAAGCCTAATTCAGTTCCCACACCTTGAACAAAGCCAGAAATCAAGTTAGCGGCACCCCAACTTGAAAATAGCATCATTTCAACAGCAGCAGCTAGGACTTCGCCTAGTAGTGAACTACCTACTTTTTGTAAAATTGCACCAGCAAGTGGGGCGGCCATTAACCAAACGCCTAACGTTAAATCATTGGCATATGGCTTCAAAGGCGTTGCTGCTACAGCATAATAAGCAGCACTCCACACCTCAAAAATAACCCCAAAAAATATGGCGATGATTGCTAGGAAAATAACATCCCGTAGTGACCATTTTGTCTTTGACTCATTAACTGTTTGCATAATAAATTGCAAACCTCCTTAAAATAATATCGTCGAATCGCCAAAGCTCTGGTAGCAAAAAAATCCCAGCACTACAAAGACACATGTCTTTGTGGGCACTGGGATTGTTTACTGTCATGATAAACAAGAAGCTCCCTAGCAAAATTACATTGCTCAGGTTCTATGGGTATTTTCTCAGCCAGCTCTTGGCACCCCAGCTTATTTGATTCGCTTGTTTTAGTATATGGGTAATTAAATCTATTTGCAAATTAAACTTAGGTTTATCATAAATTTTAGCGAGATTATATATAGATAAAAGATACCGTAACGTTGTTTATTTTGGTAAAATAAAGAAGACAAGAAGTAAGGATGAGAAATGGAGGCATTCGTTCGTGGAATCTCAAATAACATTGTTAGGGTTAAGTACCAATAATATTCTAGCAAAATCTGTGGCTGAAGAGCTGAACATACCATTGACACCAGTAGATATTCAGCGTTTTGCTGATGGTGAAATTTATGAACGAGTTCAAGAAAGCATTCGTGGAGATGATGTCTATGTTATTGCGCCGATTGCAGAAGAAGTAAATGATGCTTTCATGGAAATCATGATTGTCGTTGATGCACTGCGCCGGTCATCGGCGGGACAAATTACTGTGGTTATGCCATATATGGGGTATGCACGTCAAGATCGCAAAGCAAAGTCTCGTGAACCTATTACCGCTAAAATGGTGGCCTCTTTAATTGAAATGAATGGTGTTGATCGTGTCGTTTCAATTGACCTACATGCCCAGCAAATACAAGGATTTTTTGATATTCCAGTGGATCATTTAAAAGCAGCGCCATTATTAACAGACTATTTTTATAGTCGTAATATGACGGATAACTTGGTAATTGTGTCACCAGATCATACTGGTGCTGGTCGCGCCCGTAAATTTGCTGATATTTTGAAAGCACCATGGGGTGTTGTTAATGATAATATCGCCATGACAAATCCAGAGTCACCAGATGCAATCGTTGGCGATGTTAATGGTCGTCGTGCTGTAATTGTAGATGACATCGTGGATACAGGTTACCGTGTACAAATGACAGCTCGTGCACTTTTGGCTAATGGCGCAACTGAAGTTTATGTTGCTGCTACTCATCCAGTCTTATCAGGAGATGCTGCTGATAAATTAGCAACTGATGATAATATTGAACGATATATTTTCACAGATACAATTCAGATTCCAGAAGAAAAGTTGAATCCTAAGTTTACAGTATTATCAATTGCACCATTATTAGCAGAGGCTATTCAACGTATTCACGATAACGATCGGATTGACGTCTTATTGCGTTCAAGTAACAATCCTGACGTTAACATTTACTAATTTAAAATTAATATGAAGTCAAATTTGGGAGGTACAAACATGGTTTATGCAGCAGCAGATAACCGGTATGATGTTATGCCATATCGTCGCGTATCAGATTCCGGTTTAATTTTACCCGCACTGTCTTTTGGTTTGTGGCGTAATTTAGGTGATCAAATGCCACTATCAAATTCACGTGAGGTTATTTTAAAAGCATTTGATAACGGGATCTTTTCGTTTGATAATGCTTCTAATTATGGCCCAGCAGATGGGACTGCTGAAGAGACATTTGGGGCGGTGTACCAAAAAGATTTACAACCATATCGTAACGAATTAGTCATTACAACAAAGGCTGGTTTTCATATGTGGCCAGGGCCACTAGGTGAATTTTCGGGTAAGAAAACCCTAACAGCTGCCTTGGATTTGTCATTGCAACGGATGCACTTAGATTATGTAGATATTTTTTATGCACATCGTTGGGATCCTAACACTAATTTACGTGAAACAGCGCAAGCCCTTGATTTAATGGTTCGTCAAGGCAAGGCTTTGTATGTTGGTGTATCTAATTACACAACTGAACAAGTGGCTGAGATTTCAAAAATATTTGATGAATTACATACGCCTTTTATTGGTAATCAAATGTCATATAACATGTTTAATCGTGAAGCTGAAGAAAGTGATATGTTGTCAACTTTAGATGATCATCATGCTGGCTTAATTGCGTATGGACCATTGGCAGAAGGTTTGTTGACTGATCGCTATTTGGATGGCATTCCAGCTGACATGCCATTACATCGAACAAATGCATTTATTCAAGAAGATCCTAAGGGTGCAGTTGCCAAGCTTAATGCACTAAATAAAGTTGCTGCTGACCGTGGTCAAACTTTGGCCCAATTAGCAATGGCTTGGTTGTTACGAGATAAGCGGGTACCGTCAATCGTAATTGGTGCTTCTTCAGTTGACCATTTATTAGATAATGTTAAAGTTGCTGATAATATGACGTTATCAACAGAAGAATTAAGTAAAATTGATCAAATTCTAAAAGGATAAGTTAAAATTGTTTATTTTCAAAGTAACAACTATGGAAATAAACAGTTTTTTTATTGGCAAATAAGTTGTTATAATCTCAAAAATGAAAGAAGTTAATTAGTAAATGCATAATAATGATATCGTTCGTCGTTTGCAGTATATTTTTAATATTAGTAGTAAAGATATGTTAGCCATTTTTAAATTGGGTGATTTGGATTTAACGAAGGCTGAATTTTTGGCCATTATTGCCAAGCCAGCCCCGGAAAGTGCACGTGATGCGCAATTATCACGGCATGATTTAGAAAAATTTATGAATGGTTTAATTGTGTCACAACGTGGGCATAAGAAAAATGAAGATGGTTCTTTAGCACCACAAGATTATAGTATGCAACGTGATAATGATATTAATAATGTTGTGATTAAAAAAATTAAAATTGCGATGTCGTATACAACTGAAGATTTGTTAGCTTTTTGGCAGGCTGCAGATTTTAAAGTAACAAAGGGTGAAGTAGGCGCAATGCTTCGTCGTAAATCACATCCTAAATATTTGGTTGCAGGGGATCAATTTATGCGTAAGTTATTAATGGGGATGGCAGAAACTTTGCGTTAAAAATTGTTTTATTATGAATAGGCACATATCAGGATACTTCTGGTGTGTGCCTATTTTTTGAGTTATTGTGTCGTCTATAATTTTTAATTATTGGATAATGATTATTTTTTTGACAAAAAACATTTAACTATAAAAAACAATAAACAAATATATATAATTTTGTCAATTAGTCTAATAGTAGTGAGGTAGCCACCACACAATCGACTGACAGTAATAAGGTGAGTGATAGTAGTGAAGTAGCTACATCACAAGCAGCTGATAATAGTAAGGTGAGTGATAGTAGTGAAGTAGCTACATCACAAGCAGCTGATAATAATAAGGTGAGTGATAGTAGTGAAGCAGCTACATCACAATCGACAGGCAATAATGATAGTATAGCAGCCACATCGCAAGTCGACGAAAGTGCTGATGCAACTGAGATTAATCAAACACAAGCATCAAGCATGGTTGCTAATCAAAATAATCCAAAAAATAACACTCAAAAACATGAGCAACAGGTTCAAAAAAACGAAATAAAAAAGCAACGAACTACACAGAATAGTGTAGTTTCAGTATCTTATCAAACTTTTTTAAAAAGAGTTGGTGTAAGGGCTAATGAAATAACACATGTCACACAAGCTAATTTTTTGGATTATTTTGATTTAGATGGGGATGCAACTTATGATCCAGCAACTGGTGTTGTAACACTTGTACCAGATGAAAATGATAAAGTTGGTAATTTTACACTAAAGAATAAAATTGATTTAAATCAAAGCTTTCAATTAGTAGGTCAAGTTAATTTAGGTGATGATTCTAATGGTGCTGATGGTATTGGACTAGCATTCCATAATGGAAATACTTCAGATATTGGTGTGTCTGGTGGTAGTAATGGTATGGGACATCTTGAGCATGCAGTAGGATTTAAATTAGATACCTGGCATAATGATGCTGCAGATCCAAATCCTGATGCTACTTCTGATTCAGATAAGTTTGGAACATCGCCAGATCCTGATACAAATGGTGAACCGTTTGGTAGCTTTGTAACAACAACATATAAACACCCTAATGATAATGAAGATTTTCCTGAAGTTTGGTGGCCAGAAACAGCTCAAAATGAAGGTGAAGATGGTTATCAGGTAATCGGTAATGATTCAGTTGATGGCCAATATCATGATTTTACAATGAATTATGATGGTGAAACACATGAATTGGTTGTGACATATGATACGAATGATGGTATTTTAACATGGCGTAAAACAATTGATATTAATAATTATGATAATAATATGGCAGCCTTTATGATGTCTGCTTCGACTGGTTGGGCAAAGAATTTGCATCTATTTAAAATAACTAGCTTTGATTATTATGGTAGTGAAGATGCACTTATTCATTTTATAGATGGTACAACGGGTGCAGAACTGGAAACTGAAGAAATTAACGGATTGCCAGGTGAACCCATTAATTATGATGCAAATGAAAAAATCAATGATTATATTAATCAGGGATATGAATTACAAAGTAATGAGTTAACACCAGATGCAGTTTATGATAATGATGAATTAGTGGATCAAGAATTTAACATTATTTTAGTTCATGGACAAGCAACGATTAATGCTGCTAATCCGGCAGTCCCTGGTGCCCCAATTAATGTAAATGACCCTAACAGTCCAGTTTACCCTCCTGGAACGGATTTTAATTCAGTGGCACATAATGTTTCACAAACAATTAACTATCAATTTGCTGATGGTACAACGGCAGCACCGACTGCTACAGATGCTGTAACATTTAATCGAGATGTGATTGTTGATAAAGTGACAGGTGAAATATTATCAACTGGAAATTGGCAACCAGTTAATGATGATACTTCTTTTGATGAGGTATCATCTCCGGTAGTAGATGGTTATTATGCGAATATTGGTAAGATTGATACAGTTGATGGCTTAACGGAAAATAGTCAGGATTCTAACCAAGTAGTTGTTTACGAACCAGTTGGTCAAGTTATCATGAGTTCACCTGATAGTGATTTCCCTAATGCAGGGACAATTACTTATCCAAATGATCCAACTGACCCTACTGCTGTAGGTTCAGTAACATTGCCAGATGTACCAGGTTACACAGCATTTGATACTGATGGAAATGAACTAGCGCCAGGTATGATTATTACACCAGTTAATCCGGGTGAAGATACTAACATCATCTATCAACGTGATACTGGAACTGTAACGGTTAACTATGTTGATCAAGATAATAATGTCTTAAATGATCAAGTCGTTATTAATGGTAATACTGGAGATACTTATGAAACAAATTCACCTGTTATTGACGGTTATTATTTAACGGCTCAACCGGGAAATGCGACAGGCGTTATTGATAAAGCAGGGACCACAGTTACGTATACGTATGCCCCTGTTGGATCATTAGTTGCAACATCAGATGATCCTGATTTCCCAGGAGTTGACGCAGTTCCATATCCTAATGATTCTAGTGATCCAACAAAAGTTGGTACAGTCACGATACCAGAAGTACCAGGTTATACAGCTTACGGTGTTGATGGTAATAAATTAAATCCAGGTGATGTTATTACACCAACAAATCGTGGTGAAAATACGAATATACATTACGTTCGAGATACAGGTAAAGTTATTGTTCATTATGTAGACAAAGCAGGTAATAGTATTGATAATTCTGTTATTATTGAAGGTAATACTGGTGACGATTATCAATCTGAGTCTAAAGTTATTAATGGTTATGTCTTAGATGCTGTTCCTGAAAATGCAGTAGGATCAATTAGTAATGATGAAACGAATGTCACATATGTGTATGAACCAGTTGGTGCATTAGTACCAAGTTCAACAGATCCTAATTTCCCAAATATAGATAATATTGTTTATCCTAATGATCCTAGTGATCCGACAAAAGTTGGCTCAGTGACCGTACCAGAAGTTCCCGGTTATACAGCTTTTGATAGTAATGGAAATGAATTGGCACCGGGAACAGTTATTACACCAACTAATGCATCAGTGAATACACCAATTATTTATCAGCGTGATACTGGTACGATGACGGTTCACTATGTAGATGAAAATGGAAATGAATTAGCTGATTCAGATATGACAACGGGTGGAACGGGAGACACATATACTAGTGATGCTAAAGTTATCAATGGTTATGTGTTAAAGACAGTACCTGCAAATAATACGGGTGAATACGAAGCTGGTAATATTGATGTTAACTACGTTTATGAACCGGTTGGTCAAGTGATTGTTAGTTCAACAGATGCTGATTTTCCAAATCCTGGTAATATAACTTATGAAAATGATCCTAATGATCCAAGTAAAGTATTATCAATAACTGTACCAGAAGTACCTGGTTATATTGCTATTGATCATAATGGTAATGTTGTATTATCTGGTACCGTAATAGCAATTGATAATCCAGGCGAGGATACACCGTTAACATATGTTAAAGCTGACGGTACTATTGTGACGCATTATGTGGATGAAAATGGTAATGAAATTGCGAATAGTACAACAACTAATGGTGTTTTGGGTGATAACTACACCACAACAGCACCGGTAATTAATGGTTATGTATTAGTTGAAACACCTGCAAATAGTACGGGAACAGTAACGACAGGACAGACAGATGTGACCTATACGTATGCACCAGTTGGTGCTTTAGTTGCAACATCAGATGATCCAAACTTCCCAGCTCAAACGCCAATAACATATCCAAATGATGACACTGATCCAGCTAAAGTTGGAACGGTAACGGTAGCAGAAATTCCAGGATATACAGCGACAGACAGTGAGGGTAATGTTGTGGCTCCCGGAACAGTAATTACACCAGCGGATCCAACGAAGGATACAACGATTAATTACGTACCAGTAGCAGTAACAGGTCAAGTTGTCACACATTATGTAGATGCTGATGGTAATGAATTAGCACCAAGTACAACAATTACAGGTAACCAAGGTGATAACTACACCACAACAGCACCGGTAATTAATGGTTATGTGTTAGTTGAAACACCTGTAAATAGTACGGGAACAGTAACGACAGGACAGACAGATGTGACCTATACGTATGCACCAGTTGGTGCTTTAGTTGCAACATCAGATGATCCAAACTTCCCAGCTCAAACGCCAATAACATATCCAAATGATGATACTGATCCAGCTAAAGTTGGAACGGTAACGGTAGCAGAAATTCCAGGATATACAGCGATAGATAGTGAGGGTAATGTTGTGGCTC
The DNA here is from genome assembly GCF_010306265.1 of Weissella sagaensis. Lineage (NCBI taxonomy): Bacteria > Bacillati > Bacillota > Bacilli > Lactobacillales > Lactobacillaceae > Weissella > Weissella sagaensis. The sequence continues at coordinate 102,339 of NZ_BLKA01000005.1, forward strand.
CCGGAACAGTAATTACACCAGCGGATCCAACGAAGGATACAACGATTAATTACGTACCGGTAGCAGTAACAGGTCAAGTTGTCACACATTATGTAGATGCTGATGGTAATGAATTAGCACCAAGTACAACAATTACGGGTAACCAAGGTGATAACTACACCACAACAGCACCGGTAATTAATGGTTATGTGTTAGTTGAAACACCTGCAAATAGTACGGGAACAGTAACGACAGGACAGACAGATGTGACCTATACGTATGCACCAGTTGGTGCCTTAGTTGCAACATCAGATGATCCAAACTTCCCAGCTCAAACGCCAATAACATATCCAAATGATGACACTGATCCAGCTAAAGTTGGAACGGTAACGGTAGCAGAAATTCCAGGATATACAGCGATAGACAGTGAGGGTAATGTTGTGGCTCCCGGAACAGTAATTACACCAGCGGATCCAACGAAGGATACAACGATTAAATATGTATTAAATAAAGTTGTAAATGGTCAGGTCATTATTCATTATGTTGATCAACACGGTAACGCTATTGCAACAAGTGATACTTTAACTGGTAATACGGGAACTAGCTATACTACTCAAGGTAAGCAAATTCCAGGTTATGTATTAATTAAAGTGCCGGTAAATGCTAACGGTGTCTTCTCTGATGATAGTATTGATATAACCTATGTTTATATGGCAGATAAGAATGATGAACCAACAAATGATGATCAACCAACAAATGATGATGAGACGGCTACAAATGATCAGTCTGGTAATCAACCAGTAAATATGGTAGACAAATCGTCGTCAAAGCTTGTTGATACAGCTATGATAAGTTCATCAAGCACATCAACTAATAAGGATGTGCAACAAATAAATAATAAACATGATAAGGTTATGTTACCGCAAACAAATGTTACGAATGAACGAACTGTGAATACTAACGTTATTGTAATTGGTTTGCTTGTCTTGAGCAGTGTAATAGGAGCTTTAGGAGTTTATCGTAAGCAAAATAAAAAGTAGTGTTTATAAATGTTTACAAGTAAAATATTCTTATCGAATTATTTTGATGTAATAGTATTTTAAATTGAATCTCGTCAGTTGGGTAACGCTAACTGACGAGGTTTTATTTTTTAAATTCAATTAATTTAGTTTCTCATATGATGATCTTTCGTTATGATTTAAATACCAGATATTTTTAACCGATTAGTAAGTTTTTAAGTGATGTAAAACTTTAAGATAAAATTTGTTTAATTGTTTTTCGCAAATAGTTTTGTTTACGGTAAAATTATATTGAATTGATTAATAAACTTTTTGACAATGCTGCATAAAAAAAATAAAAATAAAGAAAATAAATGGTTGCATCTTAGCTAGCAACGGAGTAAGATGTTCTTTGCGGGTGAGAAAACTCCCGGTTAAGTGAAAGTCATAAGCTTTCAACAACCAAGTTGGACGAAAATCTTTATGAATTTTATTTAGCACTATATACAAAAAGTAAATAGTACACTGGGATGACCTTACGACGACAATTATTTATCTTAGGAGGTTGTCATGTCTGAGAAAGAAATGACAGAAAAAAAGGGCTTAATTCAAAGCGCAGCAGATGATGCTAGTCTGGGCGATGTGAATGGCTCGGTAGAAATACCTAAAAGTGGTTCATTTTGGCGTAAATTATGGACCTTTTCAGGTCCAGGAGCATTAGTTGCCGTAGGGTATATGGATCCAGGTAATTGGGTAACTTCAGTTACCGGTGGAGCAACTTATCGTTACACCCTATTATCAGTTGTTTTGATTTCATCATTGATTGCAATGATGTTACAATATATGGCTGGTAAGTTGGGAATGGTTAAGCATGAAGACTTAGCTCAAGCGACTAGAAACCGTACGAATAAAACTGGTGGTATTGTTTTATGGATTATCAGTGAGTTAGCCTTGATGGCTACGGATATTGCTGAAGTTATTGGTGGAGCGATTGCGCTACACTTGTTGTTTGGTTGGTCAATGATTGCATCTGTTTTGACTACTGCTTTAGATGTTATCTTGTTGTTGCTATTGATGCGTTTTGGATTCCGAAAAATCGAAGCTATTGTTGTCACACTTATTTTAACGATTTTATTTATTTTCGGATACTTGGTCGTATCATCAGATCCTAACATGGTAGCATTGTTTGGTGGTTATCTACCACAAATTCAAGCAGTTAGCACAACTGGTATTCACGGTGCTGATTCACCACTTTTGATGACGTTAGGAATTATTGGAGCAACTGTTATGCCACATAATTTGTACTTGCACTCATCAATTTCACAAACACGTAATGTTAATCGTGATAACAAAGAAGAGCTAAAAGAAGGTGTTCGTTTTATGACATGGGATTCAAATATCCAATTGTCACTAGCCTTTGTTATTAACTCATTCCTATTGATTTTAGGAGCTTCTTTGTTCTTCGGTCACGGTGACTCAGTTGGAACATTTGGACAAATGTACAGTGCTTTGAGTGATAGTACAATTGCTGGAGCGATTGCTTCACCAATTCTATCGACTTTGTTTGCTGTTGCTTTGTTAGCGTCAGGTCAAAATTCAACAATTACTGGAACTCTAACTGGTGAAGTTATCATGGGTGGTTTCTTACACTTGAAGGTACCAATGTGGCTACGTCGTGTGATTACACGTGGTTTGGCCTTGATTCCGGTTGTCGCTTTCACATTAATATATGGTGGAGACGAGGGAAAGCTTGATCAATTGCTTGTTTATTCACAGGTGTTCTTATCAATTGCTTTGCCATTTGCGATGGCACCACTAATTGCCTTTACTTCGTCAAAGAAGGTTATGGGTGAAGATTTTGCTAATCCAAAGTGGATGACTTGGTTAGCTTGGCTTGTATTTATTGTCTTAACAGCATTAAATCTCCAATTAGTATTCCAAATTGTTGGTCAAATATTTAGCTAAGTAGTTAATCAGATTAACTATTAAAATCAAAAATTAAATGCACGGATAATGGTTTATTCATTATCCGTGCGTTTTTGACTATTAAAAAATAAGCATTTTCTTGACATACCATTATATGTCGTATAATATAATGGTATACGAAATATAACATTGAAAAATAGGGAGAAAAGCCATGAATATTCAAGTGCCAACTACGGTACTAGATGGCTCAGTATTAGCAGTATTAACTAAAGAGGATACTTACGGTTATATTATTACCAAAGCAATGCAAGAATTATTGGGGGTAAGCGAATCCACCATGTATCCGGTACTTAGACGGCTAAAACGAGATGGCTATCTAGAGACATACGATAAACCATTTGAAGGACGTAATCGACGATATTACCACATAACTGACTTAGGAGTAAGTCACCTGCAAGAAATTGTTCACTCATGGGCGTCATTTAGAGAGGCAGTTAATTCATTATTGGAGGAGCGTAATGATTAAAGAGTATTTAGATAATGTGAGATCTTATTTGAAAGATTTACCAACTGATGAACGGGAAGAATTATTACAATTTTACGAAGAACAAATGTTAGATGCGGGCTACTCAATACAAGATATTGAAGAAAAATATGGGACACCGAAACAATTCGCTCGTTCTTTAAAAATTGAGTATTTCATTGAAAATGATGAAGTAGCTGATGATACGGTACCACGTAGTACACGAACTAAAAATCGGATGAATCTTGTCTGGTTAGTCGTTTTAGGGTTATTTGCGTCACCTTTCTTAATTCCAATTGCGATTGGTGTGATTGGTATTTTGATATCAGCAATCATTTTGTTCTTGGGCATTTTATTTAGTATTTATGTTGGTATTATTGGTGTATTAGCAGGGGGATTAATCGCCTTTGTTAACGGTGTTATTTTACTTTGGCAATCAGTTGCGACCGGCGTCTTTTACATTGGAGCAGGGTTGCTGTTGACTGGTGCTGTTATCTTCTTTGCACCAATCGTTTGGCGTGTAACACGCTGGTTATTTGAAATGTTAGTAACATTTATCAAATGGGTAGGTAACCGTTATTTGAGTAAAAATAATGTAAAGGGGGCACATTAAGATGGGATTAAAAGCAGCATTAATCACTGGTGGTAGCGTCATGGTTGTTGGTGGCGCAATGGTAGTGATTGGTCTATCTACAGGTGCTAATACAGCTATTACTTGGGATAACGGCCCCAAAATTGTTGAGACGCATAAATTTAATAAGACACTTGCAGACCATCAATACAAAAAACTAACTATTAATGGTGGTTCAAATAGTATTATTAACTTAGTACAAGGCGATAAATGGCATATTTCAGGTCATTATACAAATATTGACCAGTTTAAATTGCATGCCGATAATGATGATTTGAATATCACCATGCATGATCGTGATCGATTTATCTTAGGGATTGAACCATCAAGTCAAAAGTTAACGATTACGGTACCTCGAGGGATTGATTTAGATAAATTAGCGGTTAGAACCGAGGGTAGTGGTGTTATTACGAAAGGCATTTCAGCTAAAAATGTCGTCATTACAAATTATTATGGTGGTGTTCGTTTACAATCACTACATGCAGATAAAATTAACATGAATGGTGAATCAAGTAGTTATCGTCTAAAAAATGTTAGTGCAAATCAATTACATGTAACTGGCGATGACGTTGCTTTTAATGCTAACCGACTAACACTTAAGGAAGCTAGTGAAATTAAGAGTGATAATTCAGATATTAAATTGAATAATGTCGTTGTGCCGGGGATGAGAGTGATTAATAGTGATAGTGACCTTGAAGTAAATGATAAAGATCAGGGTGAAACGGATTACATAACTGGTGATCAAAACAAAGCATTGAAGATAGCTGGTGAAGAGGGGTCAATAACGATTAATCATTAAAATTTTGCTACGTTACATTAAGAATTTATTTTTTGAAATAAGTTTAAGGTGTGTCAATCTACTATATTGAAGGGTAGATTAACATGCCTTTTTTTATATGGGCCATATTTTTTGATTGAATTATTTGGGTCATCGTTTAAACGATATTGTTTGAGGTTGAGCTGGTTCTCATTCTGTTTTAATGTTTGTTATAATATAAACATTGAAATGGAGATGATCACATGAAGATAAATCAATTTGGGATTATTGAGACAACTTTTGAACAAAAAATAACAGAGTTAACGGCGATTGGTTTTTATGATGCGCCAATTAAATTAGCTGCTCAACAGGGACCAATAACATTATTTGCAGCATTAATGAAGCAAGCAGCGACAAAAACGGCTGTAACAACTGAATTTTCTGATTATATGGTTAATGAAAATCAAAACTTAGCTGATTTTTTGACCACTTGTACAACGTTGACAATGCAAGAATTTGATAGTGTTGCACTACAATTATTACAATTTACAGAAAATGTTGACTACACATTAGCAGAACCAATGAAAGGCGTTCAGGCACTGGGATTGCCGTTGGCTAATATACCGGGAGTTTGGTCAACTAATGATTTGTTATCAGCATGGTATGACTTATTAACGACCCATACTAAAAATGGGCTTCAGTTTATTGATTTTTTGGCGAGTCATGGCTACTTTAAAACCACTAACGAATCACTATTTTTTAATGGTAAAGCAATGGTGACTTTTGATACAAAGGCATTAAAAAAGGAAGTTGTTTACGTTGAAACTGATTTAGATACGGATGATGATGGTATAAAAGATTTGGTCCGTGTTGATATTATTCGACCAACAACGAACCAGTTAGTGCCTGTATTGTTTACAGCATCTCCATATTATCAAGGAACAAATGATGCTATTAGTGATCAAAAAATGCATAAGGTTAATGTACCACTAGAAAGAAAGCGACCAAACCATGTTACGTATGACGAAATTGCCTATCAAGCAGCACCAACTAACGTGTTGGCAAGTCATGAAAAAAATGGCGAAACATCGGTAGCCACCAAAACATTTTATCCAACGGCACATGTTGATTTAAATAACTATTTCTTATCGCGTGGTTTTGCAGTTGTGTACTCGTCTGGGGTGGGAACGCGTGATTCGGATGGTATGCAAGATACTGGTTCACCAGAACAAGTAGCTAGTATGCAGGCGGTTGTTGAATGGTTGGCAGGTAATCGGCGTGCATTTACTGACAAAACAAGCGGTATAACAATTAAAGCGGTATGGTCGAATGGTAAAGTTGCTATGACTGGTAAATCCTATTTGGGGACGTTAGCGACAGCGGTAGCGACAACAGGCGTTGCTGGTCTAGAAACGGTTATTTCTGAAGCAGCAATTTCTGACTGGTATCAATATTATCGTGACAATGGTTTAACGATTGCACCAGGTGGTTTTCCTGGTGAGGATATGGATGTTTTGGCAGAATTAGTATATTCAAGAATGCAGGATGCAGGTGACTGGCATCGGACTAAAGCGCAATGGCATCAAAAACAAGTGCAAACTGCTCAAGAGATGGATCGAGTAGGTGGTAATTATAATGCCTATTGGGATGCACGTAATTATTTAAAAAATGTTCCCAACGTCAAGGCTGATGTAATTATGGTACAGGGATTAAATGATTGGAACGTGAAGCCACGCCAGGTCTTTCGTTTATACCAAAAATTACAAGAGTTGAATATTGTCAAAAAGTTATATTTACATCAAGGTCAGCATATTTATATTAATAACAATCGGTCATTAGATTTTAGTGATCAAATGAATTTATGGCTAAGCTATAAATTATATGATGTTAATAATCAGGCCCAAACACAATTACCAGATATAACATGGCAAAATAATCAACAGTCAGATACGTGGCAGACAAAGGCTAGTTGGGGGCAAACAACACCAACAGCTATTTCATTAGCTAATGTGCAAACACCAGTTAGTTATACAGATCAGCAAACGAAGCAAGCTTATGCTACTTACAGTAAAGACTATCAAACTTGGCGCTCGTTAATGATGAATCGTGAAAAGCATGATTTGGACCATGCACGCATTATGTTTTTACAACCTAAACAGGCGCAAGATTTGTTAATTGATGGTGAGGTATCTTTGCAATTGCGCATGAAATCATCTGCAAATGTTGGCTTGGTCAGTGCAATGTTAGTTGATTATGGGATAGAACGACGCTTAACGACTAAACCTGTGCCCCAAGGGGAACAAATTGATCGTGGCAAGAATTGGCAACCAACGTCATTAGTTGAATTTGAATTAGCACAAGCAACGCCATTTAAAATGATAACGATTGGTCATATAAATATGCAAAATCGTGAAAACCCATGGCGGGTCAATGATTTAAGACCACAGGAATATGTTGATTTAACCTTAACTTTGCAACCAACGTTATATCAGTTAACAGCAGGCCATCAATTAGGTGTTGTTATTTACGGGACTGATTTTGAAATGACAGTGCGTGGCAATCAAAATATTACTTATACAATTGATACAAAGCACAGTCAGTTATTAGTGCCAATTGTGACATTAGCAGATGCAAAAGATTAATAGGAAAAGATAAATGGGACGAAAATTAATTGGGATTGATTTAGATAGTACAACATTAAATGACGCTGGACAGGTATCATTAATGACGCAACAAATGATTAAAAAGGCGCAGCAGGCGGGCCATGTGGTTGCCATTATAACGGGGCGGCCTGTGCGTTTGTCAATGGATATTTATCATCAGTTGGGGCTTGTATCGCCAATGGTTAATTTTAATGGGGCACTTGGTGAAATTCCTAATACGCCTTGGGAGCATGCTTATTCTTATAAAGTAGATCGTGAAATTGCGTTTGATTTGATTGAAAACGCAACTGATTTGGCGATTAAATCGATTGTTGCTGAAAATCGTTCTGAATTTTGGACAAACAGCGTAATTGCACCCAAAAATCCAGCTGAGGCCTTTTTCTTTCCACAAAATGAAGCAACAACACAGATGTTGAATCGATTAAATTTAAAAAAGAATATTAATTCAATTTTGATTGAGGCCCAAAATGAAACGCATCAAAACGTGATCCAAGAATATGTGACAAATCGATATGGTGCTGATCGGGTAATGGTTAAGACATGGGGTGCGAGTTCACCAGTCCTAGAAATTGCCCCTGCTGGGGTGGCTAAAGATACTGGGTTACAGATTTTACAACGGGCTTTTAACATTGATAAGGCTGATGTATATGCTTTTGGAGATGAGATGAATGATTATGAAATGATTGACTATGCCACGCACGGTGTTGTCATGAAAAATGGTAATTCACAGTTAAAAGCGATTGCCAATGATGTGACTGAATATACTAATGATGAAGATGGGTTGGCTAAGTATTTAGCTAAAATTATTTAAGTATCTAAAAAATGGACTATTAATAGCGCTTTGAACATGTGGTTTTTTATATTTAAAATACTACTTTCAAGCTAAAAAAACGTGTAAAATAAGTATATTATATTGATTAAAACGTTTATTAAGAATGCGTGCCTCATTTACTAGGGTGAGAATTAAACGGTAAGTGACACGTTATCTATGATAATCTAGCAAATTTGCCAGATGACATATACTAAATGTAAAATTTTTTGTAAAATAGCTATAGCAAAGCATGAAAGGAATTAACATGGCAAACGAGCAAATTACGCGTGAAGAAGTTGAACATGTAGCTAACTTAGCAAAGTTAGCTTTAACGGATACAGCAGCTGATATGTTTACAGATCATCTAGGTAAAATTTTTGATGTGGTTACAACGTTAGCTGAGGTAGATACAGAAAATGTTAAACCAACGTATTCAGTTACGGAAATGCATACAGTCTTACGAGATGATGTGGCTAATAATGCCCACCAATCGCAAGAATTGTTGCATAATGCACCAGAACACCAAGACACCTTAATTAAGGTGCCTGCAATTCTTGATGGGGGAGCTAAAGATTAATGGATTTTTTGCATACAGATATTCAAAAGTTGCATGAAAAGCTTGTCAACAAAGAGATAACAGCTGTTGATTTGGTAAAAGAAACTTTAGCAAACATCGAACAGACTGATGCCACTTATGATGCATTTCTAGCAACAATGACAGATAAGGCTTTGGCCGAAGCAGCTGCAATTGATGAAGCAGGTATTGATCCGGATAATATTTTATCTGGAATTCCATATGGTATTAAAGATAATTTAATTACTAAGGATGTTACTACAACTGCTGCATCAAAGATTTTGCAAGACTTCAAGCCTATTTATGATGCCACTGTTGTATCGCGTTTACGCCAACAAGGTGCAATCGGGGTTGGTAAGTTGAACATGGATGAATTTGCCATGGGCTCAACAACTGAAACGTCATATTATAAGCAGACTAAGAATGCTTGGGATCAAACAAAGGTACCTGGTGGTTCTTCTGGTGGTTCTGCTGTCGCAGTTGCTGCTGGGCAAGTACCATTTGCGTTGGGAACTGATACGGGTGGTTCAATCCGTCAACCAGCTGCTTTTAATGGTATTGTGGGTATGAAGCCAACTTATGGCCGTGTTTCACGTTTTGGTGTAATTGCCTTTGCATCTTCACTTGACCAAGTGGGCGTATTTACGCGTAATGTTAAAGACAATGCCAGCGTCTTGCGTACGATCTCGGGTACTGACGTTAATGATCAAACGTCATCAGACCAACCCGTACCTGATTTTACAGCACATTTAGATGGTGATATTAAAGGCTTGAAAATTGCCGTACCAACGGAATATTTTGCTGATGGGATTGATGATCAAATCAAAGCAACCGTTCGTGCAGGTATTGAAAAGTTACGTGAATTAGGTGCAACGGTTGATGAAGTTTCATTACCACACACAAAGTATGGGGTTGCTGCTTATTACATCATCGCTTCTGCTGAGGCATCTTCAAACTTGCAACGTTTCGATGGTATTCGTTATGGATTCCGTCCAGAAAATGTTAAGAATTTAGAAGATTTGTACGTTCAAACACGTACACAAGGCTTTGGAGATGAGGTTAAGCGTCGTATCATGCTTGGAACATACTCATTATCAGCCGGTTCATATGATGCTTTCTTTAAAAAGGCTGCGCAAGTACGTACGTTGATGAATGATGACTTCCAAAAGGTATTTGCCGATTATGATTTGATTGTTGCACCAACAACACCAAATGTCGCCTATGACTTTGGTGCTAACCAAGATGATCCTGAAGTCACATATATGAATGACGTTTTGACAATTCCAGTTAACATGGCTGGGTTACCAGGTATGTCAGTACCGGCCGGCTTTGTTGATGGTTTACCTGTTGGTATGCAATTGATTGCTAATCGTTATCAAGAAGAAACCATTTATCGCGCAGCGTATGCGTATGAGCAAGCAACGCGTTTGTTTGAAAAAGTACCAGGAGGTAAGGATTAATGGCAGTTCCAAATTTTGAAACGACAATTGGTTTAGAAGTCCACGTTGAGTTAAAAACAAATTCTAAGGCAATGTCACCTTCTCCAGTACAATATGGTGCACAACCCAACGCCAATACAAACGTTATTGATTGGGGTTATCCAGGGGTTTTGCCACAAGCAAATAAAGGTGCTTTGGAATTCGGTATGATGGCTTCTTTGGCTTTGAATGCCGATATTACTCGTGATTTGCATTGGGATCGTAAGAATTATTTCTATCCAGATAATCCTAAGGCATATCAAATTACACAACAACAAGAACCTATTGGCCGTAATGGTTGGTTGGAGATTGAATTTGAAGGTCAAAAGAAGCGCGTAGGGATTACTGAATTACACGTCGAAGAAGATGCGGGTAAGAATACCCACGGAACAGATGGTTATTCTTATGTTGATTTGAATCGTCAAGGAACGCCTTTAATTGAAATTGTTGGTGCTCCTGATATTTCATCACCTGATGAAGCATATGCTTACCTAGAAGCATTACGTCAAGCTATCCAGTTTACGGGTATTTCTGATGTTAAGATGCAAGAAGGTTCAATGCGTGTTGATGCAAACATTTCAATTCGTCCCGTTGGGGCTAAAGAATACGGTACAAAGGTTGAGTTGAAAAACTTGAATTCATTTAACTATGTACGTAAAGCTTTGGCATTTGAAGAGAACCGCCATGCTAAGATTTATATGTCAGGTGGTACAATTCAACAACAGACTCGTCGTTTTGATGAAGCAACTGGTGAAACTGTTTTGATGCGTGTTAAAGAAACGGCAGATGATTACCGTTACTTCCCAGAGCCTGATTTGACACCAGTGCATATCAGCGATGAGTGGGTTGAAGAAGTGCAAGCTAAGTTGCCAGAAACAGCTAGTGTTCGTAAAGCACGTTATGTTGATGAACTTGGCTTAGAGGTCTATGATTCAGAAGTATTGACGCAAACATTGGCAATGTCAAATTTCTTTGATGCAACAGTTGCACAAGGTGCTGATCCAAAACGTGCGGCTAATTATTTGATGGGTGATGTTAATGCCTTTTTGAATGAGCAACAAGCTGATTTGGAAGAAACCCCATTAACACCAGCTCACTTAGCCGATATGATTAAGCTAATTGATGATGGTACGATTTCAACTAAGATGGCCAAGAAGGTTTTCAAAGCTATCACTAAGGGTGAAGACCCAATTGAGTTTGTTGAAAAGAATGGCTTGAAACAATTATCTGATCCGGCAATTTTGACACCGCTGATTGATGACATTTTGGATAATAATGAACAATCAATTATTGATTTCCATAATGGAAAAGATCGTGCGGTTGGATTCTTAGTGGGTCAAATTATGAAACAAACTAAAGGTAGTGCTAATCCAGCAGTTGTCAATAAGTTACTGATGGCTGGATTACAAGCACGTAAGCCAGAATAAACTAAAAATAATGTTGTACATCGTTTGATGATGTTGACACTAAGAAATCAGACAGTTTGTCTGATTTCATACATATACTAACAATAGGAGTAATAATGTAATGAAACGAGCTCGAATTATCTATAATCCAACGTCTGGTCGTGAGGCGATTCGTCGAGATTTAGTTGATATTTTAGATGTTTATGAACAAGCTGGCTATGAAACGAGTGCGTTTGCAACAACCCCTGAAGAAAATTCAGCAATGAATGAGGCAACTCGTGCAGCGAAGGCAGGGTTTGATCTAATTATTGCTGCAGGTGGTGACGGTACAATAAACGAAGTCGTTAATGGTATTGCACCGTTGGAACACCGACCAATGATGGCTATCATTCCAGCTGGGACAACTAATGATTATGCGCGTGCATTGCGCATACCACGTGAAGATCCGTTAGCTGCAGCTCGTGTAATTTTAAAGGGGCGGGCTGCTAAAATGGATATTGGTCAGTCAAATGATTCGTATTTTATTAATATTGCTGCAGGTGGTTCTTTATCAGAATTAACGTATTCGGTTCCTTCTAAGTTAAAGTCAATGTATGGTTACTTGGCTTATGTTGTAAAAGGGGCTGAAATGTTGACTAGTATTAAACCCATGGATTTGCATATTAAATACGACGATGGTGAGTTTAAAGGTAAGTCAGCCATGTTTTTCTTGGCATTAACTAATTCAGTTGGTGGCTTTGAACAAATCGTGCCCGATGCTAAGTTAGATGATGGTAAGTTTACCTTGTTGATTGTTAAGACAACTAAGTTTGCAGAAATTTTGAATCTGATTACTGAAGTCTTAAAAGGAAAGCATATTAATAATCCTAATTTAATTTATGCAAAGTCTGAACGTGTTGAAGTATCGTCATTAAAGAACGACAAAATTATGATTAATCTTGATGGTGAATATGGTGGGGATGCACCAGTTACGTTTATTAATCATAAACAGCATATTAAAATTGTCGCTAATATTGATGATGCTGCCAGTGATATGCTGATTGATGCACCCGTTGAATTGAATGATTAAAAAGATAAAAAATATTATAAGTTACTAGGTTTGAAGAATCTAGTAACTTTTTTTGTGTTGTTAATTTAGTGATTATTGATGATAAAGTTTATTACCAAGTATTCTGTCCACATGGGTCATTATTTTATTAACGATGCATCGACGTGAAAATCAAGGACAACCGATGCGAGATGTTTTTACTGCAATTAAAGAAGTAGCTATCGAAAATTCTAATATCGATGTTATTTATCCAGTCCATTTAAGTCCTAATGTGCAAAAGATTGCACATGAAATTTTTGCAAATATTGACAATATCCATTTAATTGCCCCTTTAGAGGTTACTGATTTTCATAATTTAGCTGCACGTAGTTACTTTATTATGACTGACTCAGGTGGTGTACAGGAAGAAGCACCATCGTTAAATAAACCTGTTTTAGTTTTAAGAGATACAACGGAGCGTCCAGAAGGGGTCGATGCAGGTACTTTAGAACTAGTTGGGACAGATACATTTAAAGTAAAACAAGCAATGCTTACGCTTTTGCATGATGCTGATAAATATAAAAGAGTTGCAAATGCTCAGAATCCTTACGGTGATGGTCATACAGCAGAACGAATTGTGAATATTTGCCAAGAGTATTTTGCTAAAAAGTAAGTGCGAAAACAATTAGCCATAAATCATACTTTTAAATGAATAACATAAATGAATGACCACTATATTTTTTATGAAATTTAGTGGTCATTTTTAATTGATGTATTGAATTATTCATTTTAAATAATAAAAATTTAAAATGAATAACCGCTTAATTTATATAGATTTTACTGATATTAATATATAAATAGATACTTTTTGGAAATAATAGACCGTTTTTGATAATGACGAAAACTTATTTAATAACCTAAAATTGTTTAGTAATTGCAAAAATTTTGGGAGGTTATATTTCATGAGTAATAATAATTCAAAAGAACATTACAAGATGTATAAGGATGGTAAGCGATGGGTATTTGCTAGTATATCTGTAATGACCGTGATGTTAACGGGGGCATTTCATGCTGATAATGTCCATGCTGATACGACTGATGATACTAATTCTGAGATTAGTAATAATAACACAACAAATTATTTGTCACAATCACAAGTAGTTTTAGATAATAGGCCAGCAGCAAAAGGGGGAAATTTACCTGCTTCTAAGGATAAGCAGGTAACAACGCCAACTGATTCTGAAGGTGATAAGAATAATATAGATATTTTAAATAATGAAGTAAAAACAGATGAACAAATAAAGGACAATTCATCAAATATTAGTTCAGTTTCTTCAAATGCTGAAGTAACTACAGTCAAGGCTGAATCTAGTTTAAATAATGCTGATTCTCATAAATCAGTGGCAACAAGTGATGCGATGTCTGTAAATAGTGCATCAGTAGCAAATAGTAGTGAAGCAATTATTACAAGTAGTGCTACAGATGCTAATAGTGCAGTAACAGCAAATAGTAGTGAAACAATTATTACAAGTAGTGCTACAGGTGCCAATAGTGCAGTCACAACAAATAGTAGCGCAGTAAGTGTTAATAATGAAGTAACTGCAACGAGCAGTGTAACAAGTGCTAATAGTGCAGTGGCGGCAAATAGTAGTGAAGCAAGTTTAAATAGTGAGGCAGTAGTAAATAGTAATGTAGCAAATGTTGATAGTGAAGCTACTACAACGAATGGTGTAGACATTAGTCGTAATAATGTAGTACTTCATTCATCATCTGTTACAGATAATGACATACAAAAGGTTAATATGGTATCACGTACAGAAGTTACACCTCAAATTACTTCTAGTATTCATGTTTCCAATTGGGATGAATTTACAAACGCTTTAACAAATAAAGATATTAATGAAATTATCGTAGATAATAATATTACTGCAACAAATAGTAATTCACAGACGATTGCAGTTAGAGATAATAATACTTTATTAATTCGCTCAAATGATGATGGTCGTTATGCTATTGATTTTAGAAGTGCTTATCCAAAAGGCCAACTTAACTTAACCTATGAAAATATTGATCTTTATGGAATGGTTTATTATGGTGTTATAAACACAAACGTAGGACTATCTTCTGCACCATCAAGTATTACGTTTAGAAATACAAGTTATACAGGGGCACAATTAGTTTATGCAGGTGATAGTACAACTATTATCTTCCAGGGTAAAAATAGTATTAAAACGGTTGATTCGTATACTAGTCTAGTTGATGGATCAATGGTAAGTGTTGGTAATTCACAACAAGCTTTAGAATTTACAGGTAAAGATGATCATATTATTTTCGACGAAAACTCAATTTTTGAAGGCTCAACATTCAAAGATAATGTTATCCGTATGACGGGAAATAATAGTAGTATTACGGTTAAAAAGGGTGCAGTTGTTACTTTAACACCACATGATAATGGTACAGGACTTGGTGGCTCCGCCGAATGGGGTAGTAAAGCCAATGGAATCTACATGTCAGGTAGTGGTGTTTTAACCGTTGAAAACGGTGGAACTTTGAATATTAATGCAGGAGAAAATTCATCTCAAGGGGTTGCTGCAATTAGTATTACAGATCCAAATACGACTGTACATATTAATGAAGGTGGTACTATTAATATTAATGTTACCGGGAACATTAGTAGCTACAGTGGTAGTGGGCAATCAGCCAATACAGCTGTTTACATTAATGGTCAACTAAAAACAGACTATGGTGCATCTTTTAATGTTAACGGCTATGACATGGGGACGTTCTCTGGAACACTAGTTAAAATTTCTGGAAACGCTAAACTATTGGGTAGTACTTTTAAAATTTCATTAGATGATGCAACTAGTGGTACTGGAACAATTATTTTGTTAGATGCAGGTGGAAATGTTTCGATTGAAAATCCAAAAGACTTCTTGTTACATTTAGGAACTAATTCACAAGCACAGTGGATTAAAAATGGTAGTTTTAGTTTGTCAAAAGCACGATTGAAGACAAATAACACAACGACAGGTCCTTTTAAAACAATTAGTTTTACTATACGTGATGGTAATATTTTGGTTACTGATGCTGATAGTAAAAATATTATTGGGTTAACACAGGCCGATGAAAATAGTTTAATTTCATTATTAGATCAATTAGGTAGTGATGAAAGTATTGCATCCTTGGAATTTGTGCAAGCTAATGATGAAGTAGAAATTATTGATAATAATGTTACGATTACTAAAGAAAATGGTAACTATTTAGAAGTTAGCGGTTATACTGATATACCCGGTGCATATATACATGCCACAATTAATGGTAATGAATTTGCTGGGCAAAAATTGGATAGCCCGTACTGGAGAGAAAATGGAATAGACAGCACTGTTGTTTATGCTGCACAATCATCAATGGTAAAAGATCCAAATGGTAAAGGATATAAATTTACATTTGAAATTCCAAACGATATTGTGAATACTTTGGCACCAGGTGCAATGATTGATTTATATGCAACATTTAATTTTGTGGATAGTGACATTGTGTCGGCTGACTTAGGTATTTTAGGTGTTCAACAATATAAAGATAATGTTAATTTAGCGGCAAACGATGCTATCAGCCATATTAATGGATTAACTAATTTAACAGATCAGCAAAAAGAACGTCTAGTTAGCCAAGTTGACACTATTGTTACTAATACTAGTGATAAATTTATAGATGATGTATCACAGAATTCTACTAATACAGCCATTTATAATTCGTTTATTGACGATTTAAATACAATAACTGGTTTGGCAGATGGTCAAGATAATGCAATGAATTTATTGCAAACAGCAGCTGAAAATACGATTAATGATATTGAAAATATAGATGGTTTAACAAGTACACAAATAAGTGATTATGAATCACAAATAAATAATGTGCGTAATGATGCAATCCTGGAAATTGGGCAGACATTAAGTCCTGAAGATGCTTTGACTGCAGAACAAAATGGTGAAATTAGTTTTACCAATATTAAAAATGCGGCTAAGTTACAAGCCGCTAAGAATGATGGTATCGCAAAGTTAGATGAAGCTAAGAACACGACGATTGCCCAAATTACAGAATCAGGTTTGAGTGCAGATCGACAAACTGCATTGATTAATGCCGTCAATGAAGCGCATGATACAGCCGTTGATAAGGTGACAGCAGACACAACGATTGCACAAGTTAACCAAGATACGACAGATGGCGTTAATGCCATTAATAGTATTGCAGGCACAGTTACTGAAGAAAGTGAAGCCTTACAAGCCGCACAAGAGACAGCGCAAAATGCCATTAATGCAGCAGCGGAAGCTGCCAAGAACGACATTAATAAT
>NZ_BLKA01000006.1:0-111966 GCF_010306265.1 Weissella sagaensis
GTTAAGCTCAGTAGTGCCAAAAGTAGTTGGAGGATCGCCTCCTGCGAGGATAGGACGTCGCGATGCAATATGGACGTTTAGCTCAGCTGGGAGAGCACCTGCCTTACAAGCAGGGGGTCACAGGTTCGATCCCTGTAACGTCCATTGGGTCGTTAGCTCAGTTGGTAGAGCAGTGGACTTTTAATCCATGGGTCCTGGGTTCGAGCCCCAGACGACCCATTATATATTGCACCTATAGCGCAACTGGATAGAGTGTCTGACTACGAATCAGAAGGTTGAAGGTTCGAATCCTTCTAGGTGCATTAACAATAGAATAGTTGTTAAATTTTCGGGACGTAGCTCAGCTTGGTAGAGCACCTGGTTTGGGACCAGGGGGTCGCAGGTTCGAATCCTGTCGTCCCGATTATATGGCATATAATTGTCATAGTTCGCGGTGTAGCTCAGCTGGCTAGAGCGTCCGGTTCATACCCGGGAGGTCGAGGGTTCGATCCCCCCCGCCGCGATATGTCATAATGCGGATGTAGTACAATGGCTAGTGCTCCAGCCTTCCAAGCTGGGAATGCGGGTTCGATTCCCGTCGTCCGCTTACTTATGATTATCTCTAAAATTCTCTGATGGAGGTTTTTAGAGATTTTTTTTACTTTAAATTAACATCACAAATATTAAATTTACTACTCAGATGCATGAATTTTACTAGTGTTATATAATGAGTAGTATCAATTATTTTGGGGGAACTATGAAAACAATTATTTTTGATGTGGATGGTACTTTATTAAGTACTGAGGCTATGTATATGCAATCTCTTATTCAAACATTTAAGGATAGAGGTATTGAAAAATCATATGAAGAAGTATATAAAGTTTTTGGATTACCTTCATTAGACGGCTTAATTAAAATGGATGCACCTGAGCCCGAAAAAATGCAATTGGAATGGCAAAGTCATTATGAAGATTTTTGGCACGAAGTAAAAGTGTTTAGCGGCGTAGACGAAATGTTAGCAAAGCTAAAAGCGAATAAATTCATCCTTGGAATAGTAACATCTAATACAAAAGAAGAGTTTACAAGTAATACCAGTCAATTTGATTTTGCAAAATATTTTGATCGGTTTGTATTTGCTGGTGAAACACCTAAAATGAAACCAGCGCCTGATCCAATTTTAAAATCATTAAGTGATTTACACGCTGATCCGCAATCTGCAATGTATGTTGGTGATTCTATTCATGATATGCAAGCAGCACACAATGCTGGTATAAAGTTTGGTATGGCTGCTTGGGGAGTGCGTGATCAAATGATTTTTAATAATCAAGCTGATTATGTTTTTAAAACACCACAAGAATTATTTGAGTTTGCGATAAGTAACAAATAATTTTTTTAATAATTTTTTGAAAGAAGTGATTATAATGGATAACCGAGCAATAGGTTATATAGATTCTGGCATAGGTGGCTTGTCTGTTGTTAAAAAAGCACTAGAGCAATTACCAAACGAACAAGTATATTATGTTGGTGATACTGCTAGAATGCCATATGGACCAAGACAACCTAAAGAAGTCAAAAAATTTACATGGGAATTGGCAAATTTTTTGACGAATAAAGACATTAAATTATTAGTGATAGCATGCAATACTGCCACAGCGGCAGCGTTAGATGAATTGACCGCTAATTTAGACATACCAGTAATCGGGGTTATACAACCTGGTGTTCAAACGGCAAATAAAGTGACGAAAACTCATGAAATTGGTGTAATTGCCACACAAGGTACGGTTAATTCACTAGCGTATTACAATGGTTTAAAGCAAGTAAATAAAGCTAATCATATTACACAATTAGCAGTGCCACGATTGGTTGAAATTGCTGAACAGCCTGTTAAAGAAACAGTTGAAATACAACAGGAAATAACAAAAATATTATCGCCGATTAAACAAGGTAATATTGATACATTAGTCCTTGGCTGTACACACTTCCCATTATTAGCACCATATATTCAACGTGCAGTGGGTAAACAAGTGCAACTTGTTGATGCTGGTGCAGCTGCAGTATCAGTTGTTACTAATGTTTTAAAAGAACAAGATATACAGCATGAACCGTTAATGATTACCTCACAAAACCACGATGAATATTATACGACGGGTAATCAAAAAACCTTTGCAAAGTTAGCACAAGGCTGGCTCCAAACAACCCATTTAGATGTCCAACATTTGGATATCCAAGATGGTTGTTTAATACTTAATAAGTAATCGATAATTAAATAGGAGTATTTAAAATGGCAAAAATAATTTTTGCATCAAAAAACAATGGTAAAATTCGTGAATTTCGTGAGTTTTTGACACCATTCGGCGTTGAAGTTATTTCATTACTTGATTTAAATGGGGTTCCTGAAATAGAAGAAAATGGGGCAACATTTGAGGAGAATGCGACGATTAAAGCACAAACAATTGCTCAATTTTATCATTTACCTGTCGTCGCTGATGATTCAGGTTTGAGTGTGGATGCATTACATGGTGCTCCAGGAGTGCATTCTGCTAGATATGCGGGAGACCATAATGATTTGGCTAATAATAAAAAATTACTTGCTGAATTAATTAATGTGCCATTTCCTAAGCGTACAGCAACTTTCCATACAGTCATTGTTGGTTTAAAACCTTCCGGGGAAAAAATTGTCATTGATGGTGCAGTTAATGGCCATATTTTAACAGAATTTCGTGGTGATAATGATTTTGGTTATGATCCCTTATTTTATTATGATAAGTTAGATAAAACTTTTGCCGAAATGACACCTACAGAAAAGAATGAAGTTTCACATCGTGGGAATGCCTTGCGTAAGTTCATAACAGTCTTTAAAGAATGGTGGGAGGATTAAAAATGGATTATTTAATTATTTCTGATACACATGGCGATTGTCAAATTTTATTGGATATCGTAAATCACTATCAAGGCCATGTTAAAGCAATGTTTTACAACGGTGATTCTGAATTGAAACGATCAGACGAATTGTTTGATACTTTACTACCTGTTATTGGTAATATGGATAGTGACCCAATGTTTCCTGATGACCGTGATTACCAAGATAAATATTTAAAGCTTTATCAAACACATGGGCATCTTGTGCACACTGAAGTATCACTTAATCATTTAAGGGAAGTGGTTGCGCCAAAAGATGTTGACGTCGTTACTTCAGGCCATACGCATATGCTAGGTGCTGAAATGATTGATGGTAAATTATTTATTAATCCAGGATCAATTTCATTACCTAAGGGTACCTATGCCTATTTAAAAGGAACGTATGCTATTTTATCAGTCGAACCTGAAACATTTCATGTTCAGTTTTACACACGTGATATGCAACCAGTACCAGAATTAGTATTTGAATTTAATCGTTAAATAAAAATTACGTAGATAGCATGTTTTCATGGCATCTACGTAATTTTTTTGAATGTTAATTACTACCTTCTTCATAATTAATTAAATGAGGGGTAGCAGTTAACCCATTTGATTGATGAACAGGATCAAAAATGAGTGATAATCCACTAGTTGAAAAGTCTGACGTTTTAAACGCATATTTTTCTTGTTTGGAGTCACAAACAATCATTGTTGGATAATTAGTAATATCCATAGTTGCTGCCATATTTTGATCTTGCTGCAAAGCTAGCATGGTAGCAGGTGTATTATAATCTTCTAAAAAAAGATTAGTATCTAAATTTAATTTAGACAAAGTTGTGAGTACTAATGATGTAGAATAGGGTGTGTTATTTAAGAGTAATTCCTGCATTTTTGCATAGAATATCCTAGCCGCTTTTTTACCTTGCGACTGCACAGCTTTTGTATCTAATGCAAGTTGTGATAAATTTCGAGCCACAGTAGCATAGTCAACTTTTAATTGATTATGTCGCTTTAATTCTAGATAAGTATCTCTGACTGATTGCATTGTAACAACGGGTATCATACGGTAAGAAACAAACTGTGAGGTTTGCTTAATATAATGAGTGACTTTCTTTTCTGATAGAATACTATCAGACGAAAGTGGGGTTACGAAGTGGTACACTTCTAACATGACAAGCGACAACCTCCAAAAACATTTTTTACATACCAAATAATGGTACGCTATTATTACTAGTGTGTCTATAATTGCTTTACTCAATATAACATGATTAATTAAAAAAAGTTGGTTAAGATTATTATTTAAATAATACTGGTAAGAACCGCATACTAATTGTAAAATTAAGTCATTGTGTTATTTGTTATATCAAGCTAATTTGATTATATAATTTTTGGACTGAGTCCGACAATTTTTTTGCTTATAGCTTGTGCTTTCAGTATTAGTCGTTTGGTAATATTATGATAAGCTACAGATTTTGTAACGATTAGACACAAAGCAAATAATTTGGGGGTTTGGAAATGACACGTGAAGAATGGGAAAAACTGTTACAGCCATATGTTCAGACAGTTGATGAATTAAAAGTGAAGTTACGGGGAATGCGTTCTGAATTTGAAATAGAAGGTATTCACACACCCATTGAATTTGTAACTGGGCGTGTCAAAGAAATTTCAGCCATTGAAGAAAAGCTTGTTCGTCGTCATATTAGTGTGGATCGTATTGAACAAGATATGGAAGATTTAGCCGGTGTGCGTATTATGACGCAGTTTACTGAAGATATTTATAAGGTAGTTGACTTATTACGTCAGCGTAAGGATATCGTGATTTTAGAAGAGCGAGACTATGTTACTAACGAAAAACCGTCAGGATATCGTTCATACCATATTGTCATTGAATATCCAGTACAATTAAGTAGTGGTGAAAAGAAATTATTAGCTGAAATTCAAGTTCGAACGATGCAAATGAATGTCTGGGCAACAATTGAGCACGCTATTAATTATAAATATGATGGTGATTATACACCTGAAATGTCAGAAAAATTAAAAAAGGCAGCGACATTAAGTATGGAAGTTGATAAATTGTTTTCGCAATTACACAATGGCCTGGCAAATACGATAGATACACCGCAAGATAGTTAAAAATAAAGGATGGACTACTATATGAAGATTTCTATATATAGTAATAATGTGCCACATTCACGTGCTGTTGTCTCATTGTTAAAAGACAAGTTAGCTGTACGGAGTAATGGTAAGGTAATATTTGACGATGAGAATCCAGAAGTGGTTATTACTGTTGGTGGTGATGGTACTCTGTTAGGTGCATTTCATCATTATACAAATCAATTAGACAAAATTAGATTTATCGGTGTGCATACTGGTCATTTAGGCTTCTATGCAGATTGGCAATATTTTGAATTAGATGAATTAGTTGAAAGTTTAATCAATCAAGAAACAACGGCTAAAACAGTGAAGTATCCGCTATTAAATGCAACTTTGCATTATACAGATGGACACGAAGAAACGGTATTAGCTTTAAATGAAGCGGCAATCAAGCGACCACTTGGTACGTTAGTTGCAGATGTCTATATTCAAAATGAATTATTTGAACGCTTTCGTGGTGACGGCTTAACAGCCTCAACACCGACTGGGTCAACCGCTTATAACAAAGCAATTGGTGGTGCCGTGATGCATCCAAGTTTACAAGCTATTCAATTAGCAGAAATTGCTTCAATCAATAGTCGAGTATTTCGAACGTTGGGATCACCTTTAATTATTGGAAATCATGAAGTTATCAAAATTCAATTAGAAAATGATGGTTCAGCAGTTACATTTAGCTATGATCATTTAAATAAAATTTCTTCTAATATTGACTGGATTTCATTTAAAGTTGCAAATCAAAAAATTCAATTTGCTGAGTATCGGCACATGCATTTTTGGCATCGTGTGCAGGCTAGTTTTATTGGCACGGAGGTAAAATAAATTGGCCCATTTTAGTTGGCAAAATCAAAGCGATGAAACATTACGAATCAAAACATTTTTGGCTCAGCGTGGTGTTTCACATCGTATGTTTTCAATCATTAAACGTGGTGGTGGACAAGTATTATTAAATCAAAAACCAGTTCTAACTCTGGACGAGGTTGAACCTGGTGGGGTGGTTGAAGTTAATATGCCACCAGAAACGTCAAATGCAGTTGTTGCTGCATCTAATTTACCAATCAAAATTTTGTTTGAAGATGAAAATTGGTTATTGGTAGATAAAGAAGCAGGGATTACGTCTGTTCCGGGTAAAGCTGATCGTGAAACAACAATGGTTAATCGTGTTAAAGGATATCTGATTTCAACCGGGGCAGAGGATCTTGTGCCGCATGTTGTAACAAGGTTGGATAGATTCACATCAGGGGTGGCCTTGCTAGCAAAGCATCGTTTTGCCCATGGCTTATTAGATAAGCAACTACAAACGCATACCGTTGATAAACGTTACTATGCAATTGTTGATGGTGTTTTGGATGATGATCATGGCTTCATTGATGCTCCCATTGGTCGGATGGATAATGATTTCATTCGCCGAGAAGTAAGAGAAGATGGCCGCTCATCCCAAACTGAATATTGGGTTGTTAAAAGAATGCCTAATCAAACATTGGTTCAAGTCCAATTACATACTGGTAGAACACATCAAATTAGAGTGCACTTTAAGTATATTGGTCACCCATTAATTGGGGATGAAATTTATGGTGGTCCAATGGATAGAGGAATTGCAAGGCAGGCATTACATGCATATTGGTTAGAGTTTTATGATCCTTTTATTCAAAAGAAATTACACGTAAACAGTGCTGTACCAGCAGATTTAAAAGGAATTTTATTAAATGATATGTCAGTAGAGGAAATTGACAAATTGTAACAGTATGGGGAGAAGATGAAGGAAACATTACAAGATTTAACGATACGCGATGAATTATCAGATCAGGCTAATCATCTAGTATTTTACATTGAAAATAATGAAAAAAATGCTTTTTTAGATAGTTTTGATGAATTACACACATATGATCAGGCCGTTTTTTACGTGTCACTAACAACGCAATTGCGCCATCAAATTATTGAATGGGTAACGCCCACAGAATTAGCTGATATTTTTGATGAAATTGATCCAGAAGATGTAGATTTTGAAAATCTTTTGTCAGAAATGTCACCTCGTTATGCAGCAAATATGCTAGCCGATATGTATACTGATAACGCAGTTGATTTATTATCTCAGGTTGAACCAGAAGAAATGGCTATGTATTTATCTTTGATGCCCAAAGATAATATGGATGAAATTAAACGCTTATTAAAGTATGAAGATGATACTGCTGGTTCTTTGATGAGTACAGAGTTTATTTCGATTAATCAAAATTTGACAATTGGCGAAGCCATGGTTATTGTCAAAGAAGCTGCACAGGGTGCTGAACAAATCAATTATATTTATGTACTTGATGATGATGGCGCCTTAGTTGGTGTTATTTCATTAAAATCATTGATTATTTGGCCTGATGCCGCTAAAATATCCGAAGTAATGGACACCAATTTAATTACGGTTGGTCCAATTGATGATCAAGAAGATGTTGCTAAAATTATGGCAGATTATAATTTTGTTGCATTGCCGGTTGTCGCAAAGCGAAATATGATTGGTATGATTACAGTTGACGATATTGTTGACGTTATTGATGCTGAGGCTGCTGAAGACTATTCTCGTCTAGCTGGTGTTGATGTGGTAACGTTAGAAGATAATCCTTTAAAATCAGCGTTAAAACGTTTACCATGGTTAATAGGGTTAATTTTCTTGGGGATGGGGACCGCTTCAGTTATTGATGGATATAATTATCTAGTTGCCGAAACCTCAATTTTAGCAGTTTTTATTTCATTGATTACTGGAACTGCAGGAAATGCTGGTACGCAATCATTGGCTGTTGCAGTCAGAAGAATTGCCTTGAAAGAGAAAAAAACCTTATTTAAATCGTTGATAGTAGAAATTTTGATTGGGTTAATGATTGGAATCATTGCAGGGGTGACTATTTTCTTAGTCATTTTGGTTTGGAAGCATAATTTGTTGTTAGGAATTGCAGTTGGCTTAGCAATGGGTGTTGCCATTTTGGTTGCCAATGTTGCAGGGGCATTTATTCCAATGATTATGGACAAAATTGGTGTTGATCCAGCGGTTGCTTCAGGACCATTTATTTCGACACTATCTGATTTAACTTCTGTTATCATTTATTTTAATGTTGCAAAATTATTTATTGATAAATTTATGATGCACTAATTTGGCGTATAAGGCCTGTTACTTGCCTACTTAGTGGATTCATGATAGAATTAAAATTGTTATTGAATATGCTCTTAATTGAGTGGCCGGATTTTTTCTCGGCCGCTCATTTTTTTAAGGAGTTTATTAAGTTAATTAGAAAAGATAAATGAAGGGAGGTTTAGAATGGCGAAAGTTATAGAGGATGTTCAAGCAATTTTAAAACCTGTATTAGTTAAAAAAGGTTTTGATTTATGGGATGTTCTGTATGAGAAACAAGAAGGTGATTTTGTTCTTCGTGTATTTGTAGATCGTGTTGCAGGTGAAATTAATATGGATGACTTGGTGATGTTAACCGAGGTCATTAGCGAGGAACTAGACAGTATTACGCCTGATCCATTCCCACAAGCATACCTTCTGGATGTCTCATCACCAGGGGCAGATCGTGAATTAAAACAACCACAAAATTATTTGTGGGCAATTGGAAAATTTATTGAGGTTGAATTATCAGTGACATCTTTTGATGTTGATAATTATATTGGTCAACTAGTTTCATTTGTTGACGATGAACTAACATTGGATGTATTTTCAAAGGCTAAACATCAGCTCATTAATATACCACTTACTAATGTAAAATCAGCTCGACTTTCAGTGAGTCAAGATCGCATATTGGTAAGCGGTGAAGATTATGAGTGGGCACTTAATAAACTAGTACATGTCTCAACCTATCAAAAAATTGATGGTCAAAAAGAATTTTCGGGTGAATTAAGTCAGATAACAGATGATAATTTAGTTATTAAAAATGATGATGATAGTGAGTTTGTTATTCCACGTCGTGCAGTAGCCCAAGCAAGACAATCAAATGATTTTTAAAAATACGGAGAAACAAAATGAGTAAGGAATTAGTATCAGCACTTGATGCATTAGAAGAAGAGAAGGGAATTAAAGCGGAAGTTTTAATTGAAGCTCTTGAAGAAGCTTTGAAAAAGGCTTATGAAAAAAACTATGACGAATCACAAAATGTTGAAGTACAATTTGACAATAAAAAAGGAAATATCAAAGTCTACGCAGTAAAAACGGTTGTTGATGAAATTGATGAACCTTACGAACAAATTACTTTGGAAGAAGCTCTTGATATTAACAAAGCGTATGAAGTTGGGGATGAAATTCGTTTTGAAGTCACGCCAAAAGACTTTGGTCGTTTAGCAGCACAAACTGCCAAGCAAATTATTATGCAAAAAGTACGTGAAGCAGAGCGTGGTGCTGTTTATGATAATTTTGTTGGCTATGAAGATGAAATTGTTACTGGAGAAGTCGAACGTGAAGACTCTCGCTATCTATATATTATTTTGCCTGGAAATCAAATGGCTGCAATGAAGCCAACTGATCAAATGCCTAGTGAGTCATACCAAATGGGTGATAAAATTAAGGTTTTGGTTGCACAAGTGCAAAATGAAAAGAAGGGCCCACAAGTATTTGTTTCACGGACGCACCCGGATTTAGTTAAACGTTTGTTTGAAGCTGAAGTACCTGAAGTTTTTGATGGTACTGTTGAGATTAAGTCGATTGCTCGTGAAGCTGGCGATCGTTCAAAAATCGCTGTATACTCGCACAATGAAAATCTAGATGCAGTTGGAACGATGGTTGGACAAAGCGGTGCCCGTGTTCAAACCGTTGTCACAGAATTATCTGGTGAAAATATGGATATTGTGGAGTGGACAGAAGACCCAGCGGCATTTATTAAAAACTCATTGAATCCAGCTGAAGTTGTTGAAGTTATTTTTGATAAGAATAACGATCGTGCTGCAACGGTTCTTGTACCAGATTATCAATTGTCATTGGCTATTGGAAAGCGTGGTCAAAATGCCCGTTTAGCAGCCCGTTTAACTGGATTTAAGATTGATATTAAGCCTGAATCAGCCCGTGATGAAGTTATTGCGACGCTTAATGAACAACCAGTCTTTAAACAAGCCAATGATTATAATACAGGATTTGAATTAGACGACGATTCAGAAGAATAGGAGATACCGTTTATGAAACCACGTAAGATTCCAATGCGTAAAGATATTGTTACTGGGGAAATGGTGCCCAAAAAGGAACTTGTTCGTATTGTACGAACACCAGAAGGTGAAGTAACCTTAGATCCATCAAATCGAGCAAATGGTCGTGGTGCGTACATCTCTCTATCAGTTGAAGTAGCAGAAACTGCGAAGAAAAAACATATTTTTGATAAAGTATTTGAAACAAAACTTGATGACCAGTTTTACGATGACTTAATTGCATATGTCGACCATCAAGCAGCACGTAAGGAGTTATTCGGTGATGCAAAATAGACAAAAATTATTAAACTTATTGGGCCTTGCTAGACGTGCGGGAAAATTAGTAACTGGTGAAGAGTTAGTTTTGAATGCAATCCGTTCTGGCAAAGCAAGTTTAGTATTTTTTGCATCTGATGGTGGTGAATCAAGTAAAAAGAAATTCACTGACAAGACAAACAGTTATAAAATTGCGTTTTCAACGACATTTACACGCCAAGAATTGGGTGATGCAACAGGGTTAGCACGAACAGTTATTGCTGTTGCTGATCAAGGATTTGCGAAAAAAATGCGAGAATACTTAGATAATTAGGAGGAAGTTATATGACCAAGCGAGTTTATGAGTTGGCAAAAGATTTAAATATTTCATCAAAGGATCTAGTGTCAATTGCAAATGGGGTTAATATACCAGTTAAAAATCATATGTCTACATTAGATGATAAGACGGTTAAAACATTGACAACTGCTGCAAAAAACAAGAAGAACAACCAATCATCAAAGTCACAATCAGGTGATCAAAATAAAAATGTAAAGCGTGAAAATACTCAAGCGCCACGAAATAAGGCAAATGGGGGACAACCACGTACTAATAGTGACAGTAACAACGGTCGTAATAACACAAACAACAACCATAATTCACAAAATAAAAACCGTCGTTTTAATAATAACAACACTAACAACGGTAACCGTAACAATAACCGACGCGGGAAGAAAGGGCCAGGACGTAACCGTAATAATAATGAACACCGTCCTGCACCAACTGTTCGTAAGGAACAACCATTACCAGAGACACTTGTTTATTCAATTGGTATGAACGTACAAGATATTGCTAAGTTGATTCATCGAGATGCAACTGAGATTATCAAGAAATTGTTCATGTTAGGGGTTATGGTTAACCAAAATCAGTCACTAGATGCTGATACAATTGAATTGTTAGCGGCTGATTATGGTATTGAAGCTGAACAAAAAGTTGAAGTTGATATTGCCGACTTAGACAAGTTTTTTGAACTTGAAGATGATGATCAAGCTAACATGTCACCACGTGCACCAGTTGTTACAATTATGGGACACGTTGATCATGGTAAAACAACGTTGCTTGATTACCTACGTAATTCACATGTTACTGATGGTGAAGCTGGGGGTATTACCCAACATATTGGTGCTTACCAAACTAAGCTAAATGATCGTGTTGTAACATTTTTGGATACGCCTGGGCACGCAGCCTTTACTGCAATGCGTGCACGTGGGGCAGATATAACCGATATTACCGTATTGGTTGTTGCAGCCGATGATGGTGTTATGCCACAAACAGTTGAAGCAATCAACCACGCCAAGGCTGCCGGTACGCCAATTATTGTTGCTGTTAACAAGATTGATAAGCCGGGAGCAAACCCAGAAAATGTTATTAATCAATTAATGCAATATGAATTAATTCCCGAAGCATTGGGTGGAGATACAATCTTTGTTAATATTTCAGCCAAGTTTGGTCAAAATATTGATGAATTACTAGAAATGATTCTATTGACAGCAGATGTTTTGGAACTCGAAGCAAACCCAAACAAGCAAGCTGCTGGATCAGTTGTTGAAGCACGTTTGGATAAGGGGCGTGGGACAGTTGCAACTGTGCTTGTTCAACAAGGAACAATGCATGTCGGTGACCCAATCGTTGTTGGTAATACATACGGACGAGTACGTACAATGACAAACGACCGTGGACGACGTGTGAAGGAGGCTTTGCCATCAACACCAGTGGAAATTACTGGGTTGAACGATGTGCCATCAGCCGGTGATCGTTTTGTTGTCTTTGAAGATGAAAAGACAGCCCGTGCTGCCGGTGAAGAACGTGCAAAGCGTGCCGTTATTGCTGAGCGAAACCGTAACAATATTGTTTCAGTTTCAGATCTATTTAATAAGATGGCTGAAAAGCAAATGAAGTCTGTACCAGTTATTATTAAAGCGGATGTTCAAGGTTCAGTTGAAGCATTAGCTGGTTCATTTAACAAAATTGATGTTGAGGGTGTTAAGGTTGACATTATTCACACAGCTGTTGGTGCGATTAATGAATCTGACGTAACCCTTGCAGAAGCATCAGGTGCTATTATTGTTGGATTTAATGTACGTCCAACGCCACAAGCTAAGCAACAAGCTGATTCGGATAAGGTAGAAATTCGTCTACACAGTGTTATTTATAACGCCATTGATGAAATTGAAGCCGCAATGAAGGGACAATTGGACCCAGAATTTGAAGAAAAGGTTGTTGGTACTGCCGAGGTTCGGGATCTATTTAAGGTATCTAAGGTTGGTACAATTGTTGGTGGTATGGTAATGTCTGGTAAGATTACCCGCAACGCCTCAGTTCGTTTGATTCGTGATGGTATTGTTATTTTTGATGGTAAAATCGGTTCACTACGTCGTTACAAGGACGATGTTAAAGAAGTTAAGAACGGTTATGATTTCGGTCTAACTATTGAAAAGTACAATGACGAAAAAGTTGGCGATGTTATTGAAGCTTACGAAATGGTAGAAATTCCACGCTAATCCTCGTTATATAACAATATTGATGGGAGGAAGTTAATATGGCACAACAAAACTTTCGTGTTGGTCGGTTAGAACAAGAGATTCAACGTGAAGTCAATGATTTATTACTAAAGCGCATTCGTGATCCACGAGTAGAAGGTGTAACAGTAACCGGCGTTGAAGTAACTGGTGATTTGCAACAAGCAAAGATATTTTATAGTGTGTTATCTGAATTGGCTTCTGTTAATAAAAAGGCCGCAGATGGACTTGATGCTGCAACTGGTTTAATTCGTAAAGAATTAGGTTCACGGTTGCGTATCTATAAAACACCAGAGCTTAAATTTGTTAAAGACGAATCAGTACAATATGGTGATAAGATTGATGATTTAATTCGTCAATTACATCAAGATTAATTGATTATACTTTAACTAAAACGAGTATTTGTCAAAATAATTAATTAAAGGGTCTTTCTTTGCTACTGAATTGTGGTATGAGAGACCCTTTAATATACATATAGTTTTAAGATATAGGAGAATGACATGGACGGAATCTTACCAATTTATAAAGAAACAGGCATGACTTCGCATGATGTAGTTTTTAAATTACGCCGTATTTTAAATATGAAAAAAATTGGTCATGCAGGAACTTTGGATCCAAATGTTGATGGTGTATTGCCAATTGCCTTAGGCAAGGCTACTAAAACAATCGAATTTTTACAAGAAGCAGGGAAAATTTATACAGGATCAATAACGTTAGGATTTGCAACAACGACGGAAGATTTAGATGGCGAAGTTGTTGCGAAAAAGGCCATTGTGACACCATTTTCTGTGGATGAGATTAAAGAAGCCATGGCTTCTTTAACTGGCGAAATCGTTCAAATACCACCAATGTATTCAGCGGTAAAAGTAAATGGACGTCGCTTGTATGATTATGCTCGTGCTGGCGAGACGGTGGAACGACCACGTCGACAAGCAACAATATATGAGTTTAATTTGACGTCAGAACCAGTTTTTGATGTCCAAAAGCAGACGCAGTCATTTACATTTGTTGCAAGAGTCTCTAAGGGAACCTATATTCGGACTTTAGCCGTTGACTTAGGTAAACAGCTAAAGGTACCTTCTGTTATGAGTCAACTTACCCGAGTTAGTGCTGGTGGTTATGATATTGCACATGCACATAGTCTTAACGATATTGCCAATCGGATGCAATTAGAGAATGAATTAGGTGATTGGCTAATGCCACTTTCAACAGCAGTTGAGCAATTTATACATGTTGAATTAAACGATGAACAATGGGAACAAGTGAAGCACGGCATTGGTCAACCAGCTAGTTTGTTAGAACCAATACAAGATAAAATCGTTTTGACGTATCATGGTGAAGTCAAATCAGTCTTTCATTGGCGAAAAGACAAAAATCAGTATCGGGCATATCGAACTTTTTCAATCGAGTAATGGCACAATATTATATTATGTTATGATTGGTATATTGAATACAAAGAAAAGAAGGTCTTAGCGATGGAAGTTATTCATTTGCATCATCCATATAAACCTGATCAAATCAAGAAAGATCCAATTGTGTTAGCAATGGGATTTTTTGACGGTGTACATGCAGGACACCGGATGGTTATACAAAAAGCAGCAGCAGAAGCGAAAAAACGTGGTATTAAACTAGCGGTTTTAACTTACGATCACCATCCATCTGTGGCATTTAAAACGTACAAAACGCCACTAACATATCTAACAACTTTACCAAAAAAACTGGAAATATTGGCATCTTTAGGAGTTGATATTGTCTACGTTGTGAATTTTACATCTCAATTTTCAAAATTAGCTCCGCAAGATTTTGTTAACCAGTATATGGTTGGACTACATGCAACAGCAGTTGTGGCGGGGTTTGATCATACATATGGTCCTAAAAATGCAGACATGCTACATTTACCAGTATATGCCGAAAATCGGTTTGATGTTATTGAAGTGCAACAGGTTAACGTGGACGGTCAAGAGAGTGCTTCAACACGAACACGACAATTGATTGATAACGGTGATTTAGATGAAGCCAAAAGATTATTGTTGCGTCCCCATGAAACGACAGGACTGATTGTTCATGGTGAGGCTAGAGGTCGTGAATTAGGGTATCCTACTGCAAATGTTGAAACAACTGCTGGTGAAAGATTACCAGGTGTTGGTATTTACGTTGTAGAAATGAAAATTGGCGATGATTGGTACCCTGGGATGGCGTCAATTGGCTATAATGTCACTTTTGGTGAAAACCGACCAAAGACTGTGGAAATTAATTTATTTGATTTTCATAATGCCATTTATGGGGAGACAGTCCAAGTCAAGTGGCATCATTTTTTGCGTGGTGAAGTAAAATTTGCCAATAGGGAAGAACTTATTGATCAATTGGCAAAAGACGAGCAACAATCACGATTATTTTTAAAAGACAATCAGTGAAAAGGGGTAAGAAGCTAAAATGTCATTTGATGGACTATTTACACATGCAATGGTTAACGAATTAAATGAGACACTTTCTGGTGGACGGATAATGAAAATTCATCAGCCGTACACAAATGAAATTTTCTTAGTTATTCGAAATAATCGAAAAAATTATCCGGTACTATTAAGTGCGCATCCGTCGTTTGCACGTGCACAAATTTCACGAATTAAATATACAAATCCACAGACGGCACCAAATTTTGCAATGATGTTACGTAAACATCTGGAAGGATCAAGACTAATACGTGTAGAACAAGTTGAAAATGATCGTATTATTCGTTTTGTGACTTCAGGACGTAATGAATTGGGTGATGAGGAGCAAACAACTCTAATCCTTGAAATGATGGGACGCCATTCTAATTTGTTTTTAGTTAACGAAACCACACAGCAGATTATTGATTTAATTAAGCATGTACCAGCAGATCAAAATCGTGTACGTACTTTAATGCCAGGTGGCACGTATGTTTTACCACCAAAACAAGATGTTGTTAATCCATTTAAGCGCTTAGATGGTTTAGCTAATTTAATTTTAGATAACCCTAAAGTTAATGATTTAGCCAAAGAAATTCAGCATCATTTTCAAGGCTTTGCTCGTGATTCGGCACATGAATTAGCAACGGTTTTACAAGAGTCTGGTAATGCTTTGACAATGGTACAAGAGTGGTTAGACAAATTTAATCACCCCAAACCGCAGTTAATTACAACTGAAAAAAGTATCGCATTTATACCATTTGATTGGCTAACACTTACTGGTAATACAGTTGCTTTTGATACGCTTAGCGAGATGTTGGACGCATATTTTTCAGAAAAATCTGAGCATGATCGTGTACAACAACAAGCAACAATTGTTTTACGAACAGTGCGAAATGAATTAAAAAAGAACAAAAATAAAATTAAAAAGCAACAAGCAGAATTAGAAAATGCCGACCATGCGGATGAGTTCCGAATTAAAGGGGAACTATTAACGACTTATATGTCGCAAATACAGCGTGGTACAACAGAAATTACATTGCCCAATTATTATGATAATAACTCGATGATGGCTATTCCATTATCTAATCAAATGGGACCATCACAAAATGCGCAAAAGTATTTTACAAAATATAATAAATTGAAAAATTCAGTAAAATATTTGAATTCACAGATTGATTTAGCACAAAAAGAAGTCGATTACTTTGAAACGTTAATTGCTCAAATTGATATTGCCTCACCAAAGGATATTGCTGAAATTCGAGAAGAATTAACGCAAGAAGGTTATTTACGTGTCCAAAGTAAAAAGAAGCAAAAAACTAAAGTCAGCCAGCCAGAAAAATTTTATGCTAGTGATGGTACATTAATTGAAGTTGGTAAAAATAACTTACAAAATGAACGTTTATCAATGAAAACAGCGAATAAATCAGACATTTGGTTACATACGAAAGATATTCCAGGATCACACGTAATTATTCATAGTAGTGAGCCTTCTCAAGATACCTTGTATGAGGGCGCTATGTTAGCAGCTTACTTTTCTAAAGCACGTGATTCAGCTAATGTACCAGTGGATTATCTACCAGTACGTCGTCTAAGAAAACCAAATGGTAGTAAACCGGGTTTTGTTATTTTTGAAGGACAAACGACAATCGCAGTAACGCCGGATAGTCGAATCATTCAAAAATTACGCCAAAATAATTAATAAAACACTTAAGGTCAGACTAATCACGTGTATTAGTCGGCCTTTTTTAGTATCTTATAATAGATGAGTTATTAAATAAAAATTATATAATGGGGACGTTTCATGAAAAAAGAAATTGCATTGGGTGATATACCTACCATGAAATTAGCAATTGCTAGTGGGATAAATCGTGTTGAGCTAAATGCTCATTTAGAATTGGGGGGATTAACGCCAGCATGGCATATAGTAGCGCAAGCTGTTGATATAGCACAGGCAGCTAAAGTTGAATTGGTTGTGATGATTAGACCTCGAGCAGGTGATTTTAATTATAATTATGCAGAAATTGAAAGCATGCGTCAGTCAATTTTATTGTTTAAAAGTTTAGGGGTTAAAATGGTTACTTTTGGTATTGTCGATGCTAAAGGCCGTTTAGACAAGCAAAATATGATTAAATTACTTGAAGCGGCAAAACCAATGCAGGTTGTATATCATATGGCATTTGATGCAATTGATAAGGCGTATCAAGACCAAGCATTGCAATGGCTATATCAATATGGCGTTATTCGCATTTTGACGCATGGTGGACAGTTGAATAAGAAAATAGATGAAACCATCGACCATCTACAAGAAATCGTCTCTATGGCGCCTGACAAGCTGATTATTATGCCAGGTGGCGGTGTGACATACCAAAATGCGGCCAATATTGCTGAAAAGTTGGGTGTTAAAGAGGTTCATGGATCTAAAATTATCGCATTATAGCTAGTTTGATTAATGAATAATTATTTTGGAGAATTGTATAGATGAAAACAATTTTTGAAGCGTTAAAGCAAGCAGAAGAACAGCATAAAATTGTGTTATTAACGATAACCAAAAATTATGGCATAACTATTGCCGAATGGAAATTACTTAATTTGTTAAGAAATCACATTAATACACAAGATAAATTATCAATTGAAACAGGGTTAGATCATTCTACCTTATCGCGTCAATTACATTCATTACAGAAAAAAGAATTGATTATGAGTGCAGCAATTGGCCACAAGAATCGGCAATTACATTATGAATTAACTGTAGCAGGAGATGATACGCTTGAAGAAGCTAATGTTAAATATGCATCTTTTCAAGATAGAGTTTTTCAATTATGGTCTGATGAAGAACTTAATATGTTACAAATATTGTTAAATCGGTTACATAAATCAATGAAGAAACCGCTTTAAAATTTTAGTTTTGGAACTAAAATGAAAACATTTTTGATTTATGGTATGATTTACCGAGTAACTAAGTCGTTTTACATATTAAAATATTTTTTTACTGATTATAAAAGATAGATATTATCAGTAATTAATTGACGCTAGGATAGGCGTCAAATGGCTTCGAAAGGATTTAATTAAATGAAACTTGCAGTCGTAACTGACTCAACTGCTTATTTGAGTCAGGAAGAAATTGATAAATATGATATAAAAGTCGTTT
This sequence comes from Weissella sagaensis, assembly GCF_010306265.1. Classification (NCBI taxonomy): domain Bacteria; kingdom Bacillati; phylum Bacillota; class Bacilli; order Lactobacillales; family Lactobacillaceae; genus Weissella; species Weissella sagaensis. The sequence goes on from NZ_BLKA01000006.1 coordinate 18,592, forward strand.
CAATACCAGTTATTATTGATGGCGTAACTTACCGAGAAGGTGTTGATATCACAACTGAAGAGTTCTATGAGAAATTAACCACTTCTTCAGAATTTCCAACAACTTCACAACCAGCAGTTGGTGTTTGGTTATCATTATTTGATAAGTTAAAAGTAGAAGGCTACGATGGTGCTTTGGTCATTAATTTAGCATCAACTATTTCAGGAACTGTTAGCACGGTTGCCAGCTTAAATGATATGGTTGAAGACTTTGAAGTTTATGGCTATGATTCAAAGATTACGGTACGTCTAATGGGTCATATGGTTATGAAGGCTGCTCAAATGGCACAAGCAGGACTAGATATTACTGAAATTATCAAAACGTTAGATGTATTGTCGGCAACGGTTGATGAATGCTTTATTGTTGACGATTTACAAAATCTAGTTCGCGGTGGTCGTTTATCGAATGCTTCAGCGTTTATTGGCACGATGTTAAAAATAAAGCCACTATTAACTTTTGACAATGAAACAAATCATATTGTGCCATTTGAAAAAGTCAGATCAATGAAAAAGGCAATGCAGCGAGCAGAAACATTATTTGCAGAAGCTAAAAGCCAAGCTGATTATCCATTACGTGCTATTGTTATTCAAGGAAACGATGAAGTAACGGGTAAAGCTTGGCATGATGAATTGCAAAAAAAATATCCAGATATGCTAATTGAATATTCATATATTGGTCCAGTGATTGGTGCTCATTTAGGAAAAGGAGCACTTGCTTTAGCTTGGTTACGTGATCCGGATTCACTTTAAAATGAAAAAAGCTGGTATTATCTAATAGATTATTGATTACAGCTTTTTGTGTAGAATGTTAGCTTTAATGTAGTTACAAAGACTAGATTACGGGTTTTTGTATATTAGTTAATTGAAAAAATAATTTAAAGATGAGATAATTAGGTATATTTAATTAGAGAAAACGGGGAAGTAAAAATAATGGCCCAAGTAAAAATTGTGACTGATTCGACGGCAATGTTATTGCCTGATGAAATTGAAAAATATCAAATAACAACAGTTCCATTAACTATTGTTATTGATGGCGTGACGTATCAAGATGGTATCACGATATCACCAGCGGAATTTATGGATAAAATGGCAGTAGCCAAAAATTTACCACAAACTTCACAACCAGCTTTAGGTGTGTTCACTGAAGTATACGAGCCTTTAGTTGCTGATGGATCATCAGTTATTTCAATCCATTTAACAAAGGGATTATCTGGATCAGTTGATGCTGCTTCTCAAGCAGCAATGATGGTAGATGGGGATGTTACTGTTATTGATTCTGATTTAATTGACCGTTCACTTGGAATGGTCGTTTTGGCAGCAGCTAAAAAAGCGGCTAGTGGCGCTACACGTGATGAAGTACTAGCTGAAATTGAGGCTGTAAAGGCTAAAACAGAACAATATGTGATGGTCTCAAAGTTAGATAATTTAGTTGCAGGTGGTCGGCTATCAAAGACAGCAGGGTTATTAGCAGGTATGCTAAATATCCGTATTGGTGCACATGTTGTTTCAGGTAATATTAATGTTGAAACAAAAGGCCGTGGTGCAAAATCAACGAAAGCTTATTTTAAAAAGATTACCGATATTTTGCAAGCAGCTCCTAATGGTGTACATGCTATTGGGATTTCAACTGCAGGGATTCCGGAAAAGCGGGAAGAACTTGGTGAACAACTAAAGGCAATGTTTCCAGATGCACAAATTGTGTTACAACAAACGACACCAATTGTAGCAACACATACTGGTGATGCAGCTATTGGTTTTAGTTATCAATTGAATTAATTAAAGTTAATGATTATAAAATAGCGGGGCTGTCACGCCCCGCTATTTTTCGTGTCTTGGTAAATATGGTAAAATAATACACTAGGTTATCTTGTTCAGAGAGGAGTTGCTGATATGTATAAAAAAATGATGCAATGTTTAATAGCCATGTGTGCTGTGTTTTTATTCAATACAGGCGTCATTCATGCAGCTGATAAAAAAACAATTAATTTTATTGCAGTAGGCGATTCTTTAACAGAAGGAGTAGGTGATACTACTGCACAACAAGGTTATACAAAAAGAACAGCACAAATTATTGCTGATAAATACGATGTTAAAGTTAAAACTGCTAATTATGGTAAAGCTGGCGATCGGTCTGACCAAATTTTAAAACGAATTAAGACTAATCCAAAGGCGATTAAACAACTACAAAAGGCAGATGTTATTACGTTGACTGTTGGTGGTAATGATTTGCAGCAGACATTATTCAAAGCTATTTTTTCTAAGTCTGAACAAGATGTTACAAAGTATGTTGCGCAAGCAATGCCAAATTATACTGAAAATTTGATGTCTTTAGTTAAATTTATCGAAAAGCAAAATAAAAATGCACCTATTTATTTATTTGGTAATTATAATCCGCTGTATGTTTACTTAGCTAATCGTGATGATTTAAATGCAGATGTTAAGATTTATAATGATATTAATGCTAATTTAGCATCAGCTGATAAACAGGTTTATTATGTTTCAACTTTTAAAACATTAACGTACGGCCAATATACAACGAAAATAGAACGTGAAAAATTACGAACATCTGCTAAGCTAGCTAATCGAGGGTCACTAAACAATAGTATGGTTACAAAAACGTTGCAAGCAAAAACTCAAAACGAACGTAATCATTACATAACAACACAAGATCATTATCACCCAAATGATATTGGTTATGATAAAATGAGCGCTTTGTTAGCTAAAAAAATGGCAGCTACTAAACAGGAATGGTTAAAAATAAATGACAAAAAATAATATGCGGTCAAATGCCGACGTACTTATTAAAACGGCACGTAGGCAGGGCGTTTTTAAAGGTATTTTAGGAACATTGTTAGTATTGGTTATGATTAGCATTGCTTTAATGTTGATGCCACAAAGTCATAAGCATGTAACAGACACGAGGCCAGAAATTGGACAAGCTTCATTTGAAGTTAGCATTAGTCGTAAAGAATTAAATGCTTTAGTTGAAAAGTATATCAATGCAGATCCGTCATTACGTAAACAATTTCGTTTTGAAATGCAAAAACAAGGCATGATGGTTTACGGGACGTATCGTTTATTCGGCCAGTCTGTTGATTTTGGTATGCAAATGACGCCAGAAGTAACCAAAAATGGTGGTATTTTATTACATGCTGATTCAGTTGCTGTTGGTCAATTATCGTTACCAGTAAAATTTATTGTGAATTATTTTGGCAAAAAGGTTGATTTACCCAAGTGGTTGATACTCGACTCGCATAAGCAAACCTTATTGATTGATCTAGGTAAAGCACCAAAAGTACAAGGTGTACGTGTTAAAGCCGTTCAAATTGATCCCAAAAACGATAAATTTGTATTTAAAGGAGGTTTTTCAGATAAATGAGACGTTCATTTTTTCAATGGTTAATGACACAACGAAATCCAGTGACAAGTGACGAAGTTGAAAATTTTGCTAATGCAGCATTTTATGATACTCAGTTTCCTAAGCACACAGATGATTTTGACTTCGTATCACGATATTTAGAAGAAAATGCGACGTATTTGCACAGTATGTCTATTTTTGATCAGGCATGGTCACAATATTTAATATCAGAATCATAATGACAAATAGAGGAGTTTAATATGTCTCAAATTATACAATGGTTTCCAGGACACATGGCGAAAGCTTTTCGATTGATGCGCGAAAATTTAAAGCACGTGGATATTGTGTTTGAGTTAGTAGATGCCCGAATCCCATTATCATCACGAAATCCAGAATTAGATGAAGTCTTAGGTGATAAGCCACGATTAATTGTAATGACTAAAACAGATTTGGCTGATCCAGAAAGAACAAGCATTTGGCGTGCTTATTTTGAATCACAAGGGCTATCAGTTGTGTCTTTAGATACTCGTGGCCATAAAACACCGCAAATAATCACCAAAGCAGCGCGCTTAGTTTTGGCAGATAAATGGGCCAATTTAGCAGAAAAGGGTGTGCAAGATAAGGCAATTCGTGCCTTAGTAGCGGGTATTCCTAATGTTGGAAAGTCGACACTATTAAATCATTTGGTAACAAAAAACGTTGCTATTACGGGGGATCGCCCAGGGGTTACTAAAAAATTACAATGGTTAAAAACGCCAACTAATTTAGAATTGTTAGATACGCCAGGAGTATTATGGCCTAAGTTTGTTGATCAAAGAGTTGGGCAACATTTAGCGATGACTGGAGCTATCAAAGATCAATTAATTAATTTGGATGATATTGCACTAGCTGTTTTAAAATTCTTTAGGGAATATAACCCAGAAGCGATTACGACACGGTATCATTTAAATAAAGACATTTGGGAAACGCAATCAGATGTCGATGTGTTATTAACCATTACACAAAAACTGGGATTTAAAGATGATTACAATCGTGCGGCTGAACGGATGTTACTTGATTTGAGACGAGGCAAATTAGGTCGTTATACCCTTGAATTACCTAGCGATAATATTGGTGAAGTAGTTGATGAGTCATAATAAAGAAACAATTGGTTCAATAAAAAAACTATTAAATAGTAAACCGACTGCAGATGAGTTGGTACGTTGGCGACAAGACCAGCGGATTGGTGTGCAAAAGTTGTTAATGCAATATGATAAACAACAAGAAAAAAAACAGCATCAACAGCAAGCATTTGAAAAACGCTTAATATTTGAAAAACAAGCTTGGCAGCAAGGCGCTCATTTAGCCGGTGTTGATGAAGTTGGTCGAGGTCCATTAGCTGGCCCCGTTGTTGCTGCTGCAGTTGTTATTGATGAATCATTTGATATGACGATTGTGCATGATTCTAAACAATTAACTGAAAAAACACGTTTGAAATTAGATCAAGAATTACGAGAAAAGGTTGTTGATTTTGCATTTGGTATTGTTGATGCAGAACAAATTGATTCCTTAAACATCTATGAAGCTTCACGAATTGCTATGCGTCAAGCGATTGAAGCTTTACATGTACCTATAGATGGTTTGTTAATTGATGCGATGACTGTTGACTTACCATTACCACAAGAAAAGTTAATTAAGGGTGATGACCGGAGTATTTCTATTGGGGCAGCTTCTATTTTAGCTAAAAATTATCGCGACGCATTAATGAAGGAATTTGCTGTGCAGTATCCTGGCTATGGGTTTGAACATAATGCAGGGTATGGAACTGCTGAACATCTAGCTGGTTTAGCAAAATTAGGGGTAACACCTATTCATCGAAAAACTTTTTCACCAGTTAAAAAGCATTTGAAATAGTACACAAATCACGTTGTCACACGTCTCTTTTATAGTAGGAGGATGTTAGATGAAACAACGTGATTTTTTATTGTGGTTAATGTTAGTACCATGTTTGACTATTAAAGGACGTTATCGTATCTGGCAATATATGGATAAAAATAAACTGACTAACATTAATATCAAATTAGTTTTACAATTGAGCCGTCTTAATCAAGAAAAAAAGCAATATATTTATGATTGGTATCGGAAAAAGGTTTGGCAAAGACAATTTCAATCGATTAAACAATGTCCTTTTATTGCAATATGCGACAGTCAGTATCCAAAATATTTATTGTATTGTATAGACGCACCTATCTGTTTATTTTATCAAGGTGATTTAGAACTATTACAACAGCCGTTGGTTGCAATTGTTGGTGCTCGTCAAGCAACAAACTACGGTAAAAAAATATTACGTGCATGGATACCTTATCTGGTAAAATCAGGGTTAATAACTGTCTCGGGGTTAGCGTTAGGTATTGATGAATTAACGCATCGTACGACATTAGCTGCAGGTGGCAAAACAATCGGTATTATTGGAACAGGCCTTGGTTGTACCTATCCAAAACGTGATGATTTGTTACAAGAAAAAGTTGCTGTTAACGGATTGTTATTATCTGAATATTTGCCATGGCAGGACCTAACCGAAAAAATTTTCCTGAGCGTAATCGTATTATTGCAGGTTTAAGCCATGTTTGTATCGTGATTGAAGCTAAAAAACGTTCAGGTTCTTTGATAACAGCGATGCAAGCTTTGGACCAGAACAGAACCGTAATGGCTGTACCAGGTCGAATTGATGAGCAAACCTCTAAAGGCACTAATGCATTAATTTTAGCTGGTGCTACGCCTATTTTAGTTCCACAACAAATTGTATTAGAATTTAAAAATTTTTATTAATTAGGTTAGATTTTAAGCAACGAGCATTTGGCAAATCTCAGGTTGATAGTGTATAGTACAATATTGTTAGGTATAAAGACTAATTAAAATAAAAATAAATTATAAGAAAAGAGGTGCACGCAAATGGTTTCACAAACTGCTGTTAAAGAAAAAAAGGCGCGTGCGGTGAAGAAAACGACAACTAAAACGAAAACTCGTGCGAAAAGTAAAGCGAAAGTTAAAAAAAATTTAGTTATTGTTGAATCACCATCTAAAGCGAAAACAATTGAAAAATACTTAGGTAAAAGTTATAAAGTTGTTGCAAGTATTGGTCATATTCGGGATTTACCAAAATCAACGATGGGAGTAGATATTGAAAATGATTATCAACCAAAGTATATTAACATTCGAGGTAAAGGGGATGTCATTAAATCCTTGAAAAAGGATGCAAAGGCATCTAAACATGTGTATTTGGCTTCCGACCCGGACCGTGAAGGCGAAGCCATTGCGTGGCATTTAGCGCACATTTTAGATTTAAATTTGGAAGATAGTGATAATCGCGTCGTTTTTAATGAGATTACCAAAGATGCCGTTAAAGATGCATTTAAACATCCGCGACAAATTGATATGGATTTAGTGGACGCACAACAAGCTCGTCGTATTTTAGATAGACTGGTTGGTTATTCGTTGTCACCTATATTATGGAAGAAAGTTAAAAAAGGATTGTCAGCAGGTCGTGTACAGTCAATTGCATTAGGATTAGTAATTAAACGCGAACAGGAAATTCAAAGTTTTGAACCAGACGAGTACTGGTCATTAGACACTATGTTTAAAAAAGGCCGCACTAAATTTAAATCGACGTTCTATGGCCTTGATAATAAAAAAATGACGTTGCCTGATAATGATGCTGTCCAGGATGTTTTAAAGAAAATTGATAAAACGAAACCATTTGATGTTGTCAATTTGGTGACTAAGGAGCGTAAACGAAATCCGCAACCACCGTTTACAACATCAACGATGCAACAAACAGCTAATACGCAATTAAATTTTAAAACACGTAAAACAATGATGGCCGCACAACAACTATATGAAGGAATTAATTTAGGTGGTAAAAACGGCACGGTTGGATTAATTACATATATGCGTACAGATTCAACTCGTTTATCAGAAACTGCAAAATCAGAAGCAACCACATTCATTAATGATGAGTACGGTGAAAAATTTGTGGCGGCCAAGCCTGTACAAGGCAAAAAACAAGAAGGATCTCAGGACGCGCACGAAGCAATTCGGCCAACTTCAGTTTTTAGAACACCAGCATCAGTGAAGGATAAATTAACAAATGATCAGTTTAAATTATATCAACTAATTTGGTCCCGTTTTGTGGCTAGTCAAATGACACCAGAAGTGTTGGAAACAATGGCAGTTACAATTGAACAAAATGGTGTTACTTTTAAAGCGAATGGTTCACAGACAAAGTTTGCAGGTTTTACAAAGGCATATCCTGCTGCTAAGAGTAAAGATAATAAGTTACCAGCACTTGAGATAGGTGATGTATTGGACATGGTCACAATGTCACCTGAACAGCATTTCACACAACCACCTGCTCGTTATACTGAAGCAACATTAGTCAGAGCTTTAGAAGAGAATGGTGTGGGCCGTCCTTCAACGTATGCAGCAACAATTGAAACTATTCAACGTAGAGCTTATGTACGATTAGATACAAAAAAATTTGTCCCAACTGAACTAGGTGAATTAGTTCAAAATACTGTACAAGAATTTTTCCCTGATGTGACGAATATAAAGTTTACTGCCCAGGTTGAAACAGATTTGGATAATGTTGAATCTGGTAAAAAAGATTGGGTAAAAGTTGTTGATGATTTCTTTACGCCATTTTCTAAAGAATTAGAAGTAGCTGAAAAAGAAATGGAGAAGGTAGTTCTAAAGGATGAATTAGCTGGCTATGATTGCGAAATTTGTGGTGCTCCAATGTTAACAAAACTAGGACGCTATGGTAAATTCCATGCTTGTTCACGTTTCCCGGATTGTCGGAATACACAAACAATTGTGGAAGAAATTGGATTGCTATGCCCTAAGTGTAAAACTGGCCAAATTGTTGAACGTAAAACTAAGCGTGGTCGTACATTTTATGGTTGTTCACGTTATCCTGAATGTGATTTTGTTTCTTGGGATAAGCCAAATGAAAAAACATTACCTGATGGTACAACACCTAAGGAAGATAACGCAGAGCAAACAAACAAAGAGGACCAGGTAAATACAGTTGAATCTTCTGATTAAAGGAGACAATAATGGATGTAAAAGACACGAAAAATGTTAAACAACTTTTTTTAGATTATTTACGTATTGAAAGACAGTATTCTGTTGAAACACAAAAGGCTTATAAGAGTGATATGACAGAATTCTTGAGTTTTTTGGCTAAAACGCAAACTAATCAAGAAATTGACTTAAATAAAATTACAACGTTTGATGTCCGGGTGTTTTTATCTGAACTTTATGAAAAAGGTGATGACGCCAGAACGATTGCTCGTAAAGTAAGTTCGTTACGGAGTTTTTATCGCTTTTTAATTAATAATGAATTAGTGAATGATAATCCATTTGTGGGAATTACTCTCCAAAAATTTGGTAAACATTTACCACGTTATTTTTATCAAAAAGAATTAAATAGTATGTTTGATGTTGTGCTCGCTGACCACTCCATTCTAGGTATTCGTAATTGGTTGTTGCTGGAAATGTTGTATGGAACTGGTGCCCGTGTTTCAGAAATTGTCAATATGACTCGCCAGTCTGTTGATCAACGTGCCCAAGTAGTCACAATTACCGGAAAAGGGAATAAGATGCGAATTGTGCCTTTTGGTCATTATGCATTAGACGCTCTAGAACAGTACCTAACAGCAAGTCGACCTTTATTGGCCCAAAAACAAAAATTACCAAATGACTATTTATTTTTGAATCAACGGGGGAACCCTTTGACAACCGCTGGTGTGGAGTATATCTTAAAGCAGATTGGTAAAAAGGCTGGTTTAACACAAGATGTTACTGCTCACATGTTTCGTCACACATTCGCAACTGACTTGTTAAACAATCAGGCTGACTTAAGGACGGTACAACAATTACTGGGACATAGTAGTTTAAGTACAACGCAGATATATACCCATGTCACAACTGATGCGTTACAGCAAAGTTATCGTAATTTTTTTCCTAGAGCTTCAGAGTAATTTTACAATGATAAAATTGGTAAAGACCAATTTTGTTTGGTATTATTAATATAACGTTATTGAAACTTTGGAGGGGCTTATGTCAGTAAAATTAGAAAATGAAAACATTAGTGTTATTATTTCTGAGTTAGGGGCAGAATTAACTAGTGTTACGAATCGGGAATCTGGATTAGAGTATATGTGGACGGCAGATCCTAATTTTTGGGGAAGACATGCGCCTAACTTATTTCCAATTGTTGGTCGTCTTAAAGGGGATCGTTACAAATATCGAGATAAGACTTATTTTATGACGCAACATGGGTTTGCTCGAGATAATGAGTTTGATTTAGTAGAAAAAACAGCAACTTATGCGCGCTTGCGATTGGTTGATACGGAAGAGACACATTCGATTTATCCATTTCATTTTCAATTTGATGTTATTTATCGTTTAACTGATCAAGATACTTTAGGTGTGACTTATGTGGTAACTAATACGGATTCACATGAAATTTACTTTTCTGTTGGTGGTCATCCAGGATTTAGAGTGCCGTTAGCAGAAAATGAAAAATTTACAGACTACTATGTCAATGTTGAGCCTAATCGTATTTACAATCGTTCGAAATTGGTTGGCCCATACCTAGATAACAATTTAGATACAACTTTTAATTCATCAATTCCATTAAGATTACGTCGTGATGATTATAAAAATGATGCGATTATTTTACGCTTAGATGGTAATCCTGTATCTGTTGTTTTAGCTAGATTAGGAGAATCAAATGGGGTGACGATGCACATTCAAGATGCACAATACGTAGGGATTTGGACACCTTATGGTAAAGAGGCGCCTTTTGTTTGTTTAGAACCATGGTGGGGTGTTGCAGACACGGTGGATGCTGATGGTATCATTAATCATAAATATGGTATTAATGAATTGGCACCGGCTCAAACATTTACCGGTTCATACTCATTGTCATTCTTTTAGCGCAAAAAGGACATTGCTATTGTTTGATTAGATGATGGTAAAAATATTATTGGAAAAAAACTCTCCCATATTATATGGGAGAGTTTTTATATATTATTTTTTTGAAAACCAATAACCGAAGCCAAAAGGAACTTTTGATTCAGTACCGTGCAAAATACGATTAATATTACCACGGTGACGATAAAATACGAAAATGGTTAATATAAAAGCAATGGTTGTTAATAACCAATCATTTAACCAAAATGCAGATAGTACCGTAACAATGGTAAAACCAAGCATTGACCCGATAGATACCATACTTGTTAATAGAATAGACAATAAAAACGTAATAACAGCGGCAGCAAACATTGATGGGCTGTATAATAAGAGGACACCTACTGATGTTGCTACTGCCTTACCACCTTTAAAACCAATCCAAAATGAAAAAGTATGACCTAAAATAGCGCCTAAGCCAACAACCATATATGCCCAATGTGGCGTAGAACCCCAAATAGTTGCCATTGAAGCACCTAAAATACCTTTGCATAAATCAATAATTAAAACCATTGTGCCAGGTATGACACCTAAAGTACGAAAAGTATTAGTAGTGCCAATGTTACCAGATCCTAATTGTAAAATATCTTTTTTGAAAAAAATTTTACCAATCCAATATCCTGAAGGAATAGACCCTAATAAATAGGCTAACCCAAAACTAATGATAAAATGAAAAATCGTCACAACGATAGCTCCTTATATGTTTTTTAATACTTGTATGTTTATAATCTATCACAAAACCTTATCTATTTTAGCATGTTTCTCAACCTTGGAACTTTAAATTTTTTTAATAGTGTTGCGTCAAGGGTTAGTTTTGAGATATTATGAAATTTGAAACGCGTTAAAACGCAAGTAACATAAATGAAAGGAAAACATCCATGGTAAAGAAAAATGATTATTCGGATGATTCCATTACAGTTTTAGAAGGGCTTGAAGCTGTTCGAAAACGACCGGGGATGTATATTGGTTCGACAGATGGTAAAGGTCTGCACCATCTAGTGTATGAAATCTTTGATAACGCAGTTGATGAGGCATTAGCTGGGTATGGTGATGAGATTAATGTTACGATTCATGAAAATAATGCCATTACGGTTGTTGATCATGGACGTGGTATGCCGGTTGGCATGCACGCTTCCGGAAAACCGACTCCGGAAGTCATACTGACTGTTTTACATGCTGGTGGTAAGTTTGGTCAAGGTGGTTATAAAACGTCCGGGGGACTGCATGGTGTGGGCTCTTCAGTTGTTAATGCATTATCAAGTGATTTAATGGTTACAATTGTACGTGATGGTGCTAAGTACCAAGAACACTTTATTAATGGTGGTCACCCAGATGGGACACTTAAAAAGATAGGTAAAACAAAAGAAAAGTCTGGAACAACAGTAACGTTCAAACCAGATCCTACAATTTTTTCAACAACAATTTATAATTTTAATACTTTAGCCGAGCGGTTACGCGAATCAGCATTCTTGTTACGTGATGTTAAAATTACGTTAACTGATGAGAGACCAGGTCAGGAGCAAAGTGAAGTTTACCACTACTCTGAAGGCATTAAGGCATTTGTATCTTATTTAAACGAAGATAAAGACACGCTGGGTGATACCATGTATTTTGATGGTACAGCGCAAGGTGTTGAAGTTGAAGTAGCGGCACAATATAATGATGGCTTTTCAGAAACAATGATGTCGTTTGTTAATAATGTACGAACGCCTGATGGTGGTACTCATGAGGCTGGATTACGTGCAGCTTGGACAAAGGCATTTAATGAGTATGCCCGTAAAGTTAATCTTTTAAAAGATAAAGATAAGAATTTAGAAGGTTCGGATGTTCGAGAAGGACTGTCGGCAGTTATTTCATTAAGAATTCCTGAAAATATCTTACAATTTGAGGGACAGACAAAAGAAAAGCTGGGAACACCGGAAGCACGCACGATTGTTGACAATATCATCACAGAACAATTGGGTTTTTATTTAATGGAGAATGGGGAATTCTCACAAAATCTTATCCGAAAGTCGCTAAGAGCTAGAGAAGCTCGTGAAGCCGCCCGTAAGGCCCGTGATGAAGCGCGGACGGGGAAGAAAAAGGGAAAGGCTGATCGGCTGCTCTCTGGTAAATTAACACCTGCACAGTCAAAAAATGCTAGTCAAAATGAATTGTTCTTAGTTGAGGGGGATTCTGCGGGTGGTTCTGCTAAGCAAGGTCGTAACCGTAAATTCCAAGCAATTTTACCTTTACGTGGTAAAGTTTTGAATACTGAAAAAGCAAAATTAGCTGACATCATGAAAAACGAAGAAATTGCAACGATTATTTATACGATTGGTGCTGGTGTTGGTCCTGAATTTAATGTTGCTGATTCACATTACGATAAAATTATTATTATGACTGATGCAGATGATGATGGGGCACATATTCAAACGTTGTTGTTGACATTCTTTTATAAGTATATGCGCCCATTGATTGATGCTGGCAAGATTTATATTGCTTTACCACCGTTATACATGTTGCGTCGAGGTAAAGGCAAGCAGCAACAAGTTGCGTACGCTTGGACTGATGCACAATTATCATCAGCTGAACAAGAAATTGGTCGCGGTTATACTTTGCAACGCTTCAAGGGACTAGGTGAAATGAACGCTGAACAACTTTGGGCAACTACAATGGATCCAAGTCAGCGGACACTTATCCGTGTCAAAATCGATGATGCAATGTTAGCTGAAAAGCGTGTTACAACTTTGATGGGTGATAAGGTTGAACCACGTCGTAAGTGGATTGAAAGTAACGTTGCTTTTAACCTAGTTGAGGAAGGTGATACCTTACTTGATGAAGCGGAACAATCTGAAGAATTAAATGCCCAAAGTCAAGAATTTGTGGCGCCAATTATTGAAAGTTGGCAAGACAAAAAGGAGTAAAGTTGAATGGCAGAATCTGGAAATATTCAAGAATTAAGCCTTGAAGCGGTAATGGGTGATCGTTTCGGACGATACTCAAAATATATTATTCAAGAACGTGCATTACCTGACATTCGTGATGGTTTAAAGCCAGTACAACGGCGTATTTTGTACGCCATGAATAAAGATGGTAATACGTATGATAAGCAATTTCGTAAGTCGGCTAAATCAGTTGGAAATGTGATGGGTAATTTTCACCCACATGGTGATTCATCAATTTACGAAGCGCTGGTGCGTATGTCGCAAGACTGGAAATTACGTGCACCATTAATTGAAATGCATGGTAATAATGGATCGATTGATAACGATCCTGCTGCTGCGATGCGTTATACTGAAGCCCGCTTATCAAAGCTAGCAGGTGAGATGTTACGAGATCTTGATAAAGAAACTGTTGATATGGTTCTTAACTTTGATGATACGGAGTATGAGCCTACAGTATTGCCAGCTCATTTTCCTAATTTGTTAGTGAATGGGGCTACTGGTATTTCAGCGGGATATGCAACCGATATTCCACCACATAATTTAGGCGAAGTTATTGATGCTTTAATTTATTTACTAGCACACCCTAAAGCCAGTCTAGATGATTTGATGGGCTTCGTAAAAGGTCCAGACTTTCCAACGGGTGGTATTATTCAAGGTGTTGATGGTATTAAGGCGGCTTACAAAAATGGTCGTGGTCGAATTGTCGTTCGTTCAAAAACTGAAATCCTTAAGCTAAAGGGTGGTAAGTCACAAATTCAGGTTAGTGAAATTCCTTATGAAGTAAATAAAGCGAGCCTAGTTAAAAAGATTGATGAAATCCGATTGAATAAGGACGTGGCAGGAATCGTTGAAGTACGTGATGAGTCTGATCGTGATGGATTATCAATTGCTATTGAATTAAGCAAAGATGCAAACGTAAACGGCATTCTAGCTTATTTGTTAAAAAAGACTGATTTGCAAGTTACGTATAATTTTAATATGGTTGCAATTCATAATCTTAGACCAGAACGGGTTGGTTTAAAGACAGCTCTTGAAGCATTTTTGGATCATCAAGTTGATATTATTACAAAACGGACGAGCTATGATTTACGCAAAGCACAAGAACGTCAACATATTGTTACTGGATTAATTAAAGCACTTTCAATTTTGGACGAGGTGATTACGACAATTCGCGGGTCAAAGGATCGCAAAGATGCTAAACAAAATTTGGTTGATCAATTTGATTTTACGTTAGCCCAAGCAGAAGCTATCGTGACACTGCAATTGTATCGTTTGACGAATACTGATGTCACACAACTACAAGCTGAATTTGAAGAATTATCAAAGAAGATTGAACATTTTAATGCTATTCTTTCTGATCCTAAGGTTTTGCGTCAGGAATTGCGTCAAGAATTGAAACTAATTAAGAAAAATTATAGTACACCGCGTTTGACGGAAATTCAGGCTGATGTGCAAGAACTAAAATATGATGCAACGGTAACGGTTGCGGACGAAGATGTTGCAGTATTAGTATCAAAAATGGGTTATGTTAAACGATCATCACTACGTTCACATAAAGCATCTGGGGATGATAATGGGTTACGTGAGGATGACAGTACTGTTTTTGTTGATCATGTTAATACGCTACAACATATTTTTATGTTTACAAATAAGGGCCATGTTATTTATCGGCCAATCCATGAATTACCAGAATTTAAATGGAAAGAAGCCGGTGAACATTTATCACAATCAATTAATGGGTACTTACCTGATGAAGAAGTTATCCATGTTGAAGTTGTGTCCGATATTGATAAGTTGGTTGGTACTTGGTTAACGGCAACGAGTGATGGTTATATCAAACAATTTAAATTTGCCGATCTTATACCACGTAGTACTTATAAAAAACGTAGTATGATTTTTATGAAATTAAAAGTGAGTTCAGCAACTATTATCGGGTTAGAAAAATTGCAATTGGGTGATAATGCTAACCGTACAGTGGTTTTGGTATCTCGTAAGGCAATGGGATTACGTTACGATTTAGCAGAAGTACCATTATCTGGTAATCGAACAACTGGTGTTAAGTCTATGAACTTGGCGAATGGTGATGAAATTATTAGCATGGCATCTGTAACGGACGACCAAGCATTAGCAGTGATTACGCATCGCGGTGCCTTTAAGTGGATGGCAGTTACTGAAATACCAGTTACAAGTCGCGCTCGTAAGGGCGTACTAATGATGCGTGAATTGAAAAAAGATTCACATGAAATTATTGCAACGCAAGTAGTTGATCAACATTCACCAAAACCATTATCGATTTATACAACCCGTGGCAAGCAGTTTGATGTGATACCAACTGACCATAATTTAAGTCAACGATATAGCAACGGTAGTTTTATTATTGATATATCGACTGCTGGTCAACCTGTGGCGATGCAGTTATATGATGTTACGAAGGTATATTAATACATTTCTATGGTTCAAAACGTAAAAAATGGTGTATGATTAACATGATAAAAAATAATGAATTGGAGAATTATCTGATGGCTAAGACATTGGTTTTTGGACACCAAAATCCTGATACAGATACAATTGCATCTGCAATTTCTGCATCATATTTCTTGAATAAAGCGTACAAATTGGATACGGAAGCAGTTGCATTAGGAACACCTAATGCTGAAACTGAATACGCACTAAGTTACTTTAAAGTTGAAGCACCACGCGTCATTGAAAATGCGGATACAAAAGAGGTTGTTCTAGTTGATCATAATGAAGCGAGTCAATCGGTTGCCAACTTGGCTGATGTGACGGTTGCAGGTGTTTATGATCACCACAAAATTAACTTTACTTCTGCTGCACCATTATGGTTTACTAATAAGCCATGGGGTTCGGTTGCAACCGTTTTATATTATGAATATCAAACTGCTGGTATTGAGATTCCTGCTGCAATAGCTGGTATGATGTTATCAGCTATTATTTCAGATACACTTTTGCTAAAGAGCCCAACGACGACATCAATGGATAAGCCAGCATTAGAAGGGCTAGCAAAAATTGCTGGTTTGGCTGATTATGAGGCTTATGGATTAGAAATGTTAAAAGCTGGAACGGATCTATCAACTAAGACGGCTAAAGAATTAATTGATGGGGACGCTAAGTCATTTGAATTGGGTGGTCAAACATTGCGTATTGGGCAAGTGAATACAGTGGATGTTAACGATGTATTTGCTCGTCGCGATGAAATTGTGGCTGCAATATCAGATGAACTATCAAGTGAAAACTATGATACTTTTGTCTTCGTTGTAACAAATATTTTGGATTCAGACTCAGATATTTTGGTGTTGGGTGATAATCAAGATAAGATTGCTGCAGCATTTGGTGTGACATTAGAAGATGGGCGTGCTTCATTACCTGGTGTAGTATCACGTAAGAAGCAAGTTGTACCACCGTTGACAACGGTATTTGAAGGATAAAAAAATTGCTGAACAATTACCTCATTGGGTTATTGTTCAGCAATTTTTTGGTTTAAAGTCTTAAAACCGAGTTTAATGATGATCATATGATAAAATAAATACTGGAAGGACTTGTTTGATATAATTAAACAATTATTCATAAAATAAATTGTAAACATTTTGGAAACTAAGTTCATCACCAACAAAATATAGCGTATCATTTTGATAAATTTTTGCATATGGTCCAGGTGAAAGTGTTAGATGATTTTCATGAAGAATGCCAACTAGTGTTGTACCTGTTCGATGCCAGAAGTTTAAATCACTAATGGTTTGATCAAATATAGGTGAGTCATTCACTAGTTTTAATTCATAAGGGGTAAACGGATTGTGTTGCTTATAGTACTGTGTTTGCTCAATAAATGCGTTCAGTGATTGCGTGAGTTTAACCAGGCCAACTTGTTGTTCTGCAATTTGATTGGTTAATGCTGTTTGCATATTCTGTAAATCTTGCGCATCACTTTCAGAATTAACGAATTCTTGTGCTTTTTCACGTGAAATAATGATAGCACCACTACCATGGCGTGTTTCCACAATGTCTAAGTCTTCTAAGATACTGATAGCACGGCGTGCTGTCTCTGATGAAACACCAAAATTAGTGGCCAATGTTGAACGGGCATGAATTTTAGTGCCCACTTGTAATTGCCCACTGCTAATTTGTTCAGCAATCCTTAGTGCGATAATACGGTATCGGGGTTGTTTAATTGCTGTCATAACGTCCTCCTAAAATCAGCCATATAATTTTAAGGATACCATAGATTAGTGCTTATGTGCTGTTTAAAGTATTTTTAAAATAAATTGGTACTGTATGAATGTAAGCTTTTTATTTGGCCTTTAAACTAATTATAGACGATTGGTATAGTAGTTTTTATTTGACCGAAGTGACAACTTTATGTTTACAATAGAATTGTCACTTAGCGAAAGCATAAAAACTTTCGAACAAGTAGGAGGAGAAAATGTATGTCAAAGGTAAAAATTGAACACCTGACTAAGATTTTCGGAAAACGTGTAAAGCCAGCTTTACAAATGGTTGAGCAACACGAATCAAAAACTGATATCTTAAAGAAAACGGGTGCAACAGTTGGTGTGTATGATGCTAACTTAGCCGTTGAAGAAGGTGAAATATTCGTTATCATGGGACTTTCTGGTTCTGGTAAGTCAACTTTAATTCGGTTGTTAAATCGATTGATTGAGCCTACCTCAGGTCACATTTACATTGATGATGATGATGTATCTAAACTTAATAAGGAAAAGCTACTTGAAGTTCGTCGTAAGAAGATGAGTATGGTATTCCAAAGCTTCGGACTTTTCCCTCACCGTACGATTTTGCAAAATACTGAGTACGGATTGGAAGTCCAAGGTGTTGCCAAGGCAGAGCGTCGTGAAAAGGCCGAAAAAGCATTGGATAATGCTAACCTATTAGCATTTAAGGATCAATATCCTAATCAATTATCTGGTGGTATGCAACAACGTGTTGGTCTTGCTCGTGCGTTAGCGAATGACCCTGAAATTTTACTAATGGATGAGGCGTTCTCAGCACTTGACCCATTAATTCGTCGTGATATGCAGGATGAACTGTTGGATTTGCAAGAACAGTATAAAAAGACCATTATCTTTATTTCTCACGATTTGAATGAAGCATTACGTATTGGTGATCGTATCGCTATTATGAAGGACGGGGAAGTTGTCCAAGTTGGAACTGGTGAAGAAATCGTTACACAACCAGCTAATGATTATGTTCGTGCCTTCGTTGAAGACGTTGATCGTTCAAAGGTGTTAACTGCTGAAAACATTATGATTCCACCATTCTTTACAAATATTGAAGTTGATGGTCCTAACGTTGCTTTGAAGAAGATGCGTACAGAAGAGGTATCCGGACTAATTGCAGTTGATCGTAAGCGTCAATTTAGAGGATTTATTACGAGTGAGGATGCTATTCGAGCTCGAACAGAAGGCCTATCATTAATTGACGTGGCAACTGATATACCAACTGTATCGCCTGATATGTTGGTAATGGATATTATGCCATTAATTTATGATTCACCAACACCATTAGCAGTTGTTGATGAAGATGGTCGCTTACGCGGAACGTTAATTCGTGGTCGTGTTCTGCAAGCACTAGCAGAACACGGTGAAGAACCTGCAGCCAAAAGTGTTGTTGCAGATCAAGCTGAATCCGAAACAGCTCAATTAGAGTCAAAGGAGGAGGTATAGTATGTTTGTTTTAGCGGATTTATTTCCTAAATTACCTTTAGGACCTTGGGTTGATAGTGGTGTTGATTGGTTAACAGATCATCTAGGTGGTTTATTCGATGCATTACAAAGTGCAGGAAATGCTGTTATGAATACCATGACAGGTGGTTTAATGACCATCCCAGTATGGCTATTTATTATTGGTATGACGATTTTTGCCATTTTGATGTTTGGTAAAAAATGGGGAATTCCTCTCTTTACATTTATTGGTTTATTAATTGTTGAAAATCAGAACTTATGGTCTGATTTAATGAATACATTTACGTTAGTTATTATTTCCAGTTTAATTTCGGTTATCATCGGTGTCCCATTGGGGATTTGGATGGCAAAGAATGAGACTGTAAATAAAATTATTCAACCAATTCTAGATTTCATGCAAACAATGCCAGCCTTTGTTTACTTGATCCCAGCCGTTGCCTTCTTTGGTATCGGTGTGGTTCCAGGTGTGTTTGCTTCTGTTATCTTCTCATTGCCACCAACAGTGCGCATGTCAAACTTAGGTATTCGTCAAGTACCTAATGACTTGGTGGAAGCAGCTGATTCATTTGGTTCAACTGGAAAACAAAAATTGTTTAAGGTTGAATTACCTTTGGCTAAGGGAACTATCTTCTCAGGTATTAATCAAACTTTGATGTTAGCATTGTCAATGGTTGTTATTGCCTCAATGATTGGTGCCCCTGGATTAGGTCGTGGTGTATTATCAGCTGTACAAAATGCTGATATTGGTAAAGGTTTCGTTAACGGTCTTGCCTTGGTTATTTTAGCCATTATTATTGACCGTTTCACACAACAACTTAACCGCACACCTGCTGAAAAGTCAGAAACTGCCAAGCCAAAGCATCACTGGAAGGGTTGGACAGCTATTGTAGTTGCCGTAGCCATGATTGGTGGTGGTGTGGTTAACTCAGTAACTTCAGCTAATTCACAAAAAGAATCAATTAAGTTGGTTTATGTACAATGGGATTCTGAAGTTGCATCAAGTAACGTATTAGCACAAGCCATGAAACAACATGGTTATGATGTTGAATTAACACCGTTGGATAACTCAATTATGTGGCAATCAATTGCAAATGGGCAAGCGGATGCTTCTGTATCTGCTTGGTTACCACTAACTCATAAGGCACAATACAATAAGTACAAGTCAGACATTGATCTCGTTGGTCCTAATTTGAAGGGTGCCAAAACAGGTCTAGTTGTACCAAAGTATATGGATGTAAACTCTATTGCTGATTTGCAAGATCAAGCCGGTAAGAAGGTTACTGGTATTGAACCTGGTGCTGGGGTTACAAGTTCAGCTGAAAAAGCTATGAAAGACTATGGTTTGGATAGCAAAGGTTGGCAAGTAACACCATCATCATCTGGTGCAATGGCTGTTGCATTAGGTAAGGCGATTAAAGCTAAGAAAGACATCGTGATTACTGGTTGGGAGCCTCACTGGATGTTCCAAAAGTATGATTTGAAGTACTTGGCAGATCCAAAAAAGACATTTGGTGATGCTGAAACGCTTAATACGATGGCTCGTAAGGGATTGAAAGAAGACAAGCCGGATGCATATAAGGTTCTTAAGAAATTTAAGTGGACCAAAGATGATATGGGTAAGGTCATGCTTGATATTCAAAATGGTAAGTCAGCCACGGAAGCCGCAAATGACTGGATTAAGGATAATCAATCAAAGGTTGATGCCTGGTTCAAGTAAGGAAAATATATAATATAATGTTAACCGAACAAATTGAAGATGCTTGTATATACATCATTGTACTTGTAATTGTGATTGCAATTAGTACAACTGTGATGGCAGACAAGTCGTTATTCGCTCAAGTTGTCATGGCGTTAGGCGCTATGACCGGATCAGTAATGATTGTGAGGGCGTGGCGGAACAATTCATGAGGTTTTAAAGCCATAAAGACTGCAAAGGTCTTTATGGCTTTTTTATTTTGTAATTGTGAATTTTTGTTGACATTATTGTGAAATATTATACAATATAAGTATGTTAAATTGTTGAATTATTTAAAAACCCTAATTAATTAGGTGTTTCAGCGTTTTTAATATTGTGAATAATAATTTAATGTATTTTTTAAAATGGCATCTACGACTAGAGAGTATACGAGGAAAACTAAAATGGTTAAAATCGCAGTAATTGGTAGTACACATGCAGGAACTTTCTCAGCAACACAAATTAAACAACAAAATCCAGACGCCGAAATAACAGTTTATGAAAAAGGAACGACTGTTTCATTCTTATCATGTGGTATTGCACTATGGTTAGGTAATCATGTATCTGATGAACAGCGAATGTTTTATGAAACGCCAGAATCGATGACTGAACAAGGCATTACAATGAAAATGCAACATGAAGTTATTGAAGCTAATTTAGTGACCAAAACAGTACGTGTTAAAAATCTTGTTACTGAAGAAATGGGAACAGAAAGTTTTGATAAAATTATTATCGCAACAGGTTCAAAGCCATTAGTACCAAATATTCCAGGTATTGATAGTGAGAAAATTTATATGATTAAATCGTGGGAAGACGCACAACGTATCAAAGCAGTTTCAAACAATGTTTCACGGGCAATTGTAATTGGTGCTGGATATATTGGTGCTGAGGTAGCAGAACAATTTTCCGTTACTGGTAAAGAAGTAACTTTGATTGATGAAGCTGATCGTGTATTACCGAAAAATTTTAGCCCAGTATTTACGGATCGCATCACAGATGCATTTATTGAAAATAATGTTAACCTAGCTTTATCACAACGAGTTACTGGCTTTGAAGATCTACCAGAGGGTGGCATTCGTGTTAAGACGAATAAGGGGAGCTTTGAAGCTGATATTGCCATACTAGGAATTGGGTTCTTACCTAATACTGACTTATTTGTGGATCAAATTGACATGTTGCCTAATGGCGCAATTGTCACTAATGAATATATGGAGGCTAGTATGCCTGATGTGTTTGCGGCAGGAGATGCAACGACAATTTTTTATAATCCAACACAAAAACACGATTATATTCCGTTAGCAACAAATGCCATTCGGCAAGGTATGTTAATTGGTCGTAATATTAATGGGCACAACTTAGCTTATAATGGTACGCAAGCGACATCGGCAGTTGAGTTATATGGTTATGCAATGTCAGCAACTGGTATGAATAAAATGGGAGCACAATTTCGTGATATAGATGTTGTTGAAACAACATATGAAGAAGATTACCGACCTGATTTTATGTTATCAACAACATCCGTATTATCATCAATAACATGGGAAAAGAAAACTCGTCGTGTGGTTGGTGCTGCATTTATGTCAAAACATGATACATCACAAGCGGCAAATGTGGTGTCAGTAGCGATTCAAAATAAAATGACGATTGATGATTTAGCAATGGCTGATTTCTTTTTCCAACCAAACTTTACGCAACCAATTAATTTCATTGGTGCAGTTGCTTTGAAGGCGGTTAATGAAAATATGAAATAACGATTATTAAACTATTGACTTAAAAATAAGAATCATCTAATATAAATATTATAGATTTTAAACAAAGTGATCAGGAAAGTATATGTTAGACTGAAACTTAGAGAGCTACAATTTGGTGCAATGTAGTATGAAGCTGACATGGAAAATGGCCTGTGATTGGGTATTATAAATGGCAAGACTATGAATAATACACGGGTTGGTCTTCGTTATTAGACACACGTATAAACAAAGCATCATATCGCTCCTTGTTTGCACGTTTAGAGTTTCTTTTGAGTAATTAATTGAAAAAAATAGAATGGTAACACGATTAGTCGTTTCTAGGTTAGAGCCTAGAAACGACTTTTTTATTTTACGAAAGAGAGTGTTTTGATGAATAAATTTTTGATAAGTACAATTGGTGTACTGGGGGCTACTGTAATTGGGTCAACGATTAGTACACAAATTATTTCTGCAGATAGTAAACCTAAAACAGTAACAGTTGGTTTAGTTGGTGATTCTGATCGTCAATTATGGGAATATGTAAAAAAAGATGCGGCTAAAAAGTATGATATTAATATCAAGTTAAAATTATTCACTGATTATGTTAAGCCTAATCAAGCATTAGTCGATAATTCAATTGACTTAAATGCGATGCAAACAATTGATTATTTTAATGAGCAAAATAAACATTTAGGTAATAAATTAGTATCGATTGGTAAAACGTATGTGACGCCTATTCGCATGTATTCTGAAAAATATAAAAGTTTGAAAGAATTACCTAAAGGCGCAACGATTATTGTGCCAAATGATGGTTCAAATGAAAAAAGAGCATTAGATGTTTTACAAGATGCTAAATTAATTAAATATGATCATGCAAAGAAGGTTCCCGGTGTTGCGGACATAACGCAAAATAAAAAGAATTTTAAAATTAAAGAAGTAAATTCTGAACAAACAGCATCAGCTCTAAAAGGAGTTGATGCAGGTGTTGTTAATACTAATTATGCGCTAGATGCTAAATTAGATATTGATAAAGCGCTCTATACAGAGCCTGTTAATAAGGCGAATAAAGGATACATTAATATTATTGTTGCCCGTAAGGATAAGCAAAATAAAAAGGTTTACAAACAAGTCGTTAAAACATATCAAACTGAACAAACAAAAAAACATATGCATGACTTATATGGTTCAGCAGAAAAAGCAGCTTGGGATATTAAATTAAAGTAGGAGATAAATTATTATGGCAGAAAAAACAGCAATATTTGCAGGTGGATGTTTTTGGTGCATGGTGGAACCGTTTGAAACATTACCAGGTATTATAAAAGTACGTTCAGGTTATACAGGTGGGTTTAAGGACAATCCAACATATGAAGAAGTTAAAGCACATAAAACGGGTCATACGGAAGCTGTTAAAGTATGGTTTGATGATAGTGTAGTTGATTATAAGGATTTAGTTGACTTATATTGGCAAACTGCTGATCCAACAGATGCGATGGGTCAATTTCAAGATCGTGGCGATAATTACAGACCAGTTATTTTCGTTGCTTCAGATGAACAATTAGCAATTGCTGAAGCATCAAAACAACAATTGGTGGCGTCAGGTATCTTTGGTGATGACCCCATTGTGACTAAAATTGAAAAAGCAGTAACTTTTTGGGATGCTGAAGAAGAGCACCAACAATTTTATCGTAAGCATGCGGATATTTATGCCGATGAAAAACAAGATCGAGATGCTTACAAAAAGAAGTATTGGGATAAAACTAATAAATAACGGTTGTTCATAAATGAAGTATATATTTTTAGTGAATCCGATTGCTGGTAGCGGTCGGGCAAAAAGAAAATGGCGCATATTGCAACAATATTTAATTGAACAATCATTTGATTATGAAATTTATTTTTCAAAAGCAACAGGTGATATTCAAAAGCGTCTGGGAAACCAAGATTACACTGATCCACAACAGAGTATTATTATAATGGGTGGCGATGGTACATTGCACGAGGCAATTAATGGTGTATTACATAATGTAAAAATAGCACAGCAAATACCAATTGGTTACATTTCAGCAGGTTCAGGTAATGATTTTGCTCGACTGTACAGCTTATCTAACGATCCCGTTTTAGCATTTAAAAGAATTGACCAGGCAATGAAATACCGCCAATTTAAGATGATTGATATTGGTAAATATACGAATCAACAAACAAGTATGATAACGTATTTTATAAATAACATGGGCATTGGTATTGATGCAACAGCAGTCCATTTTGCAAATGATTCGCAGACGAAACGTTGGTTGAATAAATTACATATGGGGCAGTGGAGTTATCTAATAGCAGCACTTAAAAGTCTTGTTAAGCAAGAAGCATTTGAAATAATGGTGGAAGATGCTAATCGCCAGCAAATACGGACACAAAAAGGCTATTTTGTGACAATTGCTAATAATCCATATTTTGGTGGAGGAATTAAAATTTTACCCGATGCCGATCCCACTGATGGATTACTGGATATTATTATTGTTGATAAGCCGCAGCATATTTTTCGCCTTATTTGGTTATTGGGTGCATTGTTTAGGGGAAATTATTATCAATATTCAGAAGTCAATCATATTCAAACAAAACAAATGATTTTGAAAACAACGAGATCTGAATATAGTCATTTAGATGGGGAATCAGTATCACCTCAAATATTTGACGCAAAAATTCAATTAATTAAATATCCGATATGCTTTTAAAAAAAATAAAAAGCCACTTAGCTTGATTACAAATAATATGTAACAAGCCAAGTGGCTTTTTTATTTTTTTAAAAAATCTGTGTACTAAATCATAATAAACATTGGCAAAATCAACGGACGTCGTTTTGTTTGTTCAAATAAGAAACGTTGTAGCTGAGAAACAACCGCATTACGAATAGTGTGATCATTTGCTGATGTCTCATGCATTGATGATAAGATTGCGTGGAAAATAACTTTACGACCTTCATTGATTAATTCTTCAGATTCACGCATGTAAATAAAACCACGTGAAAGAATGTCTGGTCCAGCAGTAATTTCTTTGTTCTTTAAATCAATTGTTGCAACAACAACGACTAAACCGTCTTCAGATAACATCTGACGATCACGCAAAACAGCAGTACCAACATCACCAATACCATTACCATCAACGTAAGTATCTTGTGCAGGTATTTGACCCACGACATGTGCTTCATTAGGGGAAACTGCCAGAACGTCACCATTGTCTAGGACGAACGTATTCTCCTCGGGGACACCAATGTCATGACCTAATCCTTCATGTACTTTAAGCATACGGTATTCACCGTGAATAGGCATAAAGTACTTTGGTTGCATTAATGATAGCATTAGTTTTTGTTCTTCTTGACCACCGTGACCAGAAGCATGGATGTTATTAATTTTACCATGAATAACATTAGCGCCTGCTTCTTCAAGTTCATTGATAACTCGGTTAACAGATTGTGTATTACCTGGAATTGGAGAACTTGAAAAGATGACAGTATCATTGGGTTGAATAGAGATTTGTCGATGGGTTCCGTTTGCGATACGTGCTAAGGCAGCCATCGGTTCACCTTGAGAACCTGTTGACATAATCAAAACCTTTTCTGGTGGTAGACGATTAATTTCATGGGCATCTACTAACATATCATCAGGAATATCTAAGTAACCTAAAGCACGACCATTGTTGACAGCGCCTTCCATTGAGCGACCAAACACAGCAATTTTACGACCATGTGCGATAGCTGCCTCAGTAGCCATTTGGATACGAGACATATTTGAAGCAAAGGTTGCAAATATAATACGACCGTCAATTTCATTAAAGAGCTTGTTAATGGTCTTACCAACCCAACGCTCAGATTTTGAAAATTCTGGGCGTTCGGCATTGGTTGAATCAGACATTAATAACAATACGCCTTCTGAACCAATTCGCGCCATTTTTTGAAGGTTAGGTGGCTGCTTAGTCGTGGGCGTCAGATCAAATTTAAAATCACCGGTTTCTACGATAGTTCCTGAAGGTGTATGAACAGCAACACCATAAGTATCAGGAATTGAGTGGGTTGTACGGAAAAATTCAACACTCATTTTATCGAATTGTAGAACAGTATCTTCATTAATTTCATGAAGTTCCGTACTATTAAGAAGTCCATGTTCATCCAATTTGTTTTTAATTAGCGCAATTGCAAGTGGACCAGCATAGACCGGCACGTTAACAGCATTTAGAAAGAAATGAATAGCGCCAATATGGTCTTCGTGTCCGTGTGTAATAACAAGGGCCTTGATTTTATCTTTGTTTGCTTTTAGGTAAGAGTAATCAGGAATGACATAGTCAATTCCTAAAAGTTCATCTTCTGGAAATTTGACACCAGCATCAACAACAATGATTTCATCACCATATTCAATACCATACGTGTTTTTTCCGATTTCTCCCAAACCACCCAAAGCATAAACAGCTGTTTCATCAGGCCGAATAGTAAAATCAGTCGTCATAGATTAAAACTCCGTTAGTTTAAAATTTGGGCTTTGTTGCTCGTAAGCAAGTGCCTTTTCTGATAGTTGTTCAATGTGTTCAACATTAAATTCAGTATTTTTTTCAACAGCCAAACGTGCTGAAGGCAAATCAACTGCATCTAAATAGATAGATTGTGTGTTTTCGCGCTCTGGGCTTTGAAATGAATTAGGTTGATAGTAAACTTTAAAAATCATAGTAATAAAGTGCTCCTTATGTTTTATTCCGAATCTTCTTATAGAGTAAGTTTAGCAGAAAATCATGTTATCGGCTACTTAACTGTTAAGTTGATGGTTTATTATCTGGATATGGAATAGTACATATCCAGATGAGTTTGATAAGACAAATGGATAAGTAATATCATGATTAAGCTTAAATACTAGTGTGTTGAAATTATTTTGTTAAAATAATTACTGAATATTGGTCTGCTTAATCGTTTTTTCGCCTGAATTCAGGTACACTAGATATAGTAAATTTTTACAATTTTAAATAGTGGAGGATGTTATGTGGTTTCTGTGGCTAGTATTGATTATTATATGTATTATGATTGCCCTAACTATTTACCGTCGCTATGGTCGCCGTTTGACAGAACGTCAAATCATTACTTCACAGCAAGTGGTTAACCATGCCCTCACTTATGCATTGAAAGATCTTAATGACGCACTTTATTTGGTGCCAGATAAACAAATATCTTCAACTTTGGTTGCAAATATTTGGGGACATGAAGTGATGGCATTTGAATTTGTATTACCAGTTTCTGATTTGCAAGAAGTGATTGTGGTACGACAAGCAGTTAATAATGCGCTAAGAGAGTATGCTGAAAAAAACAATCTAAAAAGTGCAGCAACTGACGAAATGGCCTTGTTAGTCACTGATGTTTGGTATGATGCCCGTGTACCGGAATTACATATTGATATTGCTCATATAACAAATCAAGAAACAGCGGCCTATATTAGAGATTTAAGGAAATTAAATCAACCGGTATAGAGTTTGGTATACTAAATATAAATATAAAACAGGAGATTTTAAAGATGTATTTGATGAATGAAATTGTGCGTGATGGTAATAAAGTATTGCGTGAACGAGCAACTAAAGTTGAGTTTCCTTTATCTGATGAAGTAAAAGAAGTATCAAAAAATATGATGGAATATTTAGTTGTTAGCCAAAATGAGGAAGAAAATGAAAAATATGGATTACGTCCAGGTGTCGGTTTGGCTGCGCCACAAGTTGGTGTATCACAACAGTTTTCATCTATCTTAATTCCCTCTGATGATGTAGAAGAATTGCAAGAAAAGCCTGAAAATGATGATGAATATTACTTTAAGGGGACCATTTATAACCCAGTGATTACACGTCAGTCGGTAAAACAGGCTGCTTTATCTATGGGGGAAGGGTGCTTGTCTGTAGACAATGATTTGCCTGGTTATGTTAATCGTGCTTATAAAATTACAGTTAAATTTCAAAATGAGCAAGGCGAACAACAAGAGTTGCGCTTATCAGGGTATCCAGCAATTGTCTTTCAACATGAAATTGATCACTTACATGGTTCTTTGTATTATGATCATATTAATAATAAAGATCCATGGCACCAAACAGACAATACACGTTATTTGGGGTAATGTATGATGATACAATCAGATAAAAATTTTGCCTATCCAATATTACCGGGATGGGACAAGACAGATATTATTGTGACTAGTAAATTTTATTCGGCAATTGCAAATGCATATGAAATCGGCATTGACCGTCAAGATTTATTAGAGTCGTATGCAGCGTTCAAAACTGTTGTACCAAGTAAGAGTGAAGAGAAACAAATTGGTCGAGAATTTGAAAAGGATTCGGGCTACAGTATCTACAAAACAATAAAATTTGCTCATCAAACAACTAGTCAGCGTATTAAAATGGAGAGCTAGCATATGGATCAAATACAATTACAGAAGTTAGATACGACAGTATTAAAATGGTTGGATCAGGTCCATCATTTAGTTGAGCAACGTGTACAGCAACGCATGCAAGTAGATACAAAATCTAGCCATCGAGATTTAGTGACGAATGTAGATCGCGAAGTTGAACAGTATTATGTTCAACATATTCGTAATTTTGATCCAGAAGCAAAAATTTTAGGTGAAGAAGGCTTTGGGGATGCCGTTAAGTCAATGAAAGGACGAATTTGGTTTGTTGATCCCATCGATGGCACCATGAATTTTGTTAAGCAACAAGCTGAATTTGCAACAATGGTCGCTGTCTATGAAGATGGTGAACCAGTCATGGCTTGGATTATGGATGTGCAACAACATGATATTATCCATGGTGGTCCTGAGTATGGTGTTTTCCATAATGGTGAGAAGCTAGAACTATCTGTTGATATTGGTTTGGATGAGGGGCTAGTAATTTTGTCAGGAGCTCGTTTGTTGTATGAAGAACCAGGATTTCCTCAATTAGCCAAAGCAGCAATAGGTTATCGGGTTTATGGCTCAGCTGGTATTTCATATTTACATGTTTTAACAGGGAAAGCGGTTGCTTATTTGAGTCGGATGCGACCATGGGATTTTGCAGCAGGTGTCACTTTGGCGAAATCTTTGGGATTACGTGTCGGAACGATTGACGAACAACCTATGAATATGTTAGTATCAGGTTCAGTACTTGTAGCGACAGACAAAGCATACGCAGACATTATGGCACTTTTACAAAAAAAGAGTTAGTGTTGTTGTTATAATTGATGTTTGTTACACCGGTTAAGAAAAAAGTGACGTATTCGTCAAGGAGAAGAAAATTTTGGCAAAACGCGAAAATATCCGAAATATTGCAATTATTGCCCACGTCGATCATGGAAAGACAACGTTGGTTAATGAATTGTTGAAGCAATCTGATACGCTAGATTTGCGTACAGAATTAGGTGACCGAGCAATGGATACTAACGATCTTGAAAAAGAGCGTGGTATTACCATTCTATCAAAGAACACAGCTGTTAAAGTTGGTGATAAGCAAATCAATATCATGGACACGCCAGGACACGCGGACTTCGGTGGTGAAGTTGAGCGTATTATGGGTATGGTTGATGGTGTTTTGCTTGTTGTCGATGCCTTTGAAGGAACGATGCCTCAAACACGTTTCGTGTTGAAGAAGGCCTTTGAGCAAAACTTAACACCTATCGTGGTTGTTAACAAGGTTGACCGTCCTGGTGCACGTCCATCAGAAGTTGTTGATGAAGTTTTGGACTTGTTTATTGAATTGGGTGCTGATGAAGAACAATTGGACTTCCCAGTTGTTTACGCTTCAGCTATGAATGGAACATCATCATATGACCCAGATGTTGATACACAAGAACACACAATGACACCAATTTTTGAAACTGTCTTTAAGACTATTCCTGCGCCAGAAGATACATCAGCAGAGCCATTGCAATTCCAAGTATCACTTTTGGATTATAATGATTTCGTTGGACGTATTGGAATTGGTCGTGTCTTCAATGGTACGATTAAAGTTGGTGACTCAGTTGCTGTTATGAAGGCAGATGGGTCAACCCCTAACTTCCGTGTTACAAAGTTGTTTGGTTACATTGGTTTGGATCGTATCGAAATTGATGAAGCACAAGCTGGTGATTTGATTGCTATTTCAGGAATGGACGATATTTCAGTTGGAGAAACTGTTGTAGATCCTGCACACCCTGAAGCTTTGCCATTACTTCACATTGACGAACCTACATTGCAAATGACTTTCCGTACAAATGATTCACCATTTGCTGGGCGTGAAGGTAAATTTGTTACAGCTCGTCAAATTGAAGACCGTTTGACTCGTGAATTGCATACTGATGTTTCATTACGTGTTGCAGAGACTGATGAAGCGGGAGCATGGTTAGTTTCTGGTCGTGGTGAATTGCACTTGTCAATTTTGATTGAAAACTTACGTCGTGAAGGTTTTGAATTACAAGTTTCACGTCCACAAGTTATTATCAAGGACATTGATGGCGTACAATCAGAGCCATTTGAAGCTGTGCAAGTTGATACTCCTGACGAGTACTCAGGTTCTGTTATTGAGTCATTGAACCAACGTAAGGGTGAAATGCGTAATATGGAACCAACTGGTACTGGAACAACTCGTATGGACTTCCTAGTACCATCACGTGGTTTGATTGGTTACTCAACTGAATTTATGTCATTGACTCGTGGATATGGTATTTATAACCACACATTTGAGTCATATGGACCAATTGTTAAGAACTGGAATCCTGGTCGTCGTAACGGAACGCTTGTTTCAATCAACCAAGGTCAATCAACGACATATGCTATCATGGGTGTTGAAGATCGTGGAACGATGTTCATCCATCCTGGTGACGATATTTATGAAGGTATGGTTGTTGGTATGAATAGTCGTGATAATGACATTTCTGTCAATGTTACAAAGGCTAAGAACCAAACTAACGTGCGTTCATCAAATAAGGATCAAACTGCTTCTATCAAGACGCCACGTGATATGACGCTTGAAGAATCATTGGAATTCTTGGATGATGATGAATACGCCGAAGTAACACCAGAAAACGTTCGTATCCGTAAGCAAATTTTGGTTACAAGTGAACGTGAAAAGGCTGCTAAGCGTCGTAAGATGTCACAACAAGGCTAATTCAAAATAAAAGTTAAAAAGTTGTTGCCCATGTTAATTATGGACAGCAACTTTTTTCTTTATTGTTATGACGAAAATATGATATCCGTTAATGCATTATTAGCTATGGGAGTAGATGTGATAAAATAGAAAAAGCTATTTATAAAAGAGGAGCTTATTGATATGGAAGCAAAAAAAGAACAGGTGCCTAAAAATGGGGTAAATAAAATTAACCTGATCAACCGAATAAAAAATAGGTTTCGTTATTTAGATTTGTGGTTGCTCATTCCTATTATCGCCATCATGATTTTTGGTGATGCTATGGTATACACAGCAAGTACTAATATGGCTACCGGATCAGCTAGCAGCTTTTTAAAAAAACAGGCATTGTTTGGTGTTTTAAGTTTAACCACAATATTGATTATTTTTATTTTTAAAATTAAATGGGAATCAAAATTTATTAATCGTTCAGTTTTAGCTGTAAATATTGGTATTTTGATAACAATGGGCATTACGTTACTAGTAGGGCCAGTGACGTCCGGCGCGAAAGGCTGGATTTATATTGGATCTTTTGGAATCCAACCTGTTGAATATTTTAAAATTAGTATGATTTTGTACATTGCCCATCGCTTCGCTAGGAAAATACCTAAAACTAAGGCATGGTTTCCGAATATCCGATTATGGGATGTTATGATTCCACTTACAGGAATAGGCTTAACAATATTAATGCCTGATATGGGAGGGGCGATTATTTTAATTCTGATATTGGCGATTGTTATGACAATGGCTGGTGTTAGAAAAAGAGCATTGTTAACCTTTTTAGCAGTAGTAGTTTGTCTATATATAGCAATTCCATTTTTATTACCAGTTTTGGGCAGACTGCCATTTTTCCAGTATCAACTAGCCAGATTTGATGCATATGTTAATCCTTGGTTAGCTGGTGATGCAGGACATCAATTAATTAATTCTTACTATGCTATTAGTAATGGTGGGTTGTTTGGCCGTGGCTTAGGCAATAGTATTCAAAAGACAGGTTATTTGCCAGAACCTAATACCGATTTCATTATGGCCATTGTAGGTGAAGAATTAGGTGCAATTACTATCTGGCTTGTTTTGATTGTATTTGCGGTGATTATATGGCGTTTGATCGTGATGGGAATTCGTGCGCGTCACATGAATCAACGACTTGTTTTATATGGTATTGCAACTTATATTGTGGTTCAAATTTTAATTAATTTAGGTGGTGTCGTAGGTGCCTTACCAATTACCGGTGTGACTTTCCCGATGATTTCATATGGTGGTTCTTCGCTACTGTCATGGGGAATAACTTTTGGTGTTGCACTAAATATAATTGGTCAAATTAAATCAGAAGCAATGAATTATCCAGTTAGAAAGGAATAACTAATGGCATTTATGATGCAAGCAAGGCGCAGCGTGATTGTTTATTTAAAAAATGTACGTCAAGCTCGTCAATTACGCCGTTTTGGTGTAGTTAATTATATTTCAGAAAAAATGAAATACGCAGTAATCTATATGGATGAAGAAGATATTGAAACTAAAACAAAGTTGATTGAAAGATTGGGATTTGTAGATTCAGTTAGTATTTCTCATTGGCCAGAAGTTGATACAACGGTAGGTAGTGAGGAAGATTCATTTGAATTAACCGTTGATCCGAATGAATTAGCAGATGAGCCAATAGACGAAGAGGAATTGTAATGCGAATTGTAAGTGGTGATTTTGGTGGTCGTTCATTGAAGGCTGTGCCTGGCAATGCGACACGACCAACAACTGATAAAGTAAAAGAAGCCTTGTTTAATATAATTGGGCCTTATTTTGATGGTGGTCGTTCACTAGATTTATATGCTGGATCTGGTGGGTTAAGTATTGAAGGTGTCTCACGTGGTATTTCAGAAGCTGTACTTGTTGATCGTCAATATGCAGCCATCAAAACAATTAAAGAAAATATAGCAGTTACAAAACATGCAGAACAATTTAAAGTCATTAAAAGCACAGCTGAGACAGCAATTCAACGATTAAAAGGTGGCTTACCATTTGATGTCTTGTACTTTGATCCGCCATATGCTAAACAAACCATTGTAAAGGATTTGGAAGAGCTACAAGCAGCCAAGTTGATTAATGATGATGCGTTAGTAATAGCAGAAACAGACCAATTTGCTGATTTACCAGAAGTTTTGCCAGGATTTGAATTAATTAAGCAAAAAGATTATGGTATTACAGTTATTACGATATATCGTTATACAAAGGAGTAAGGCGATGGTTAAAGCATTATTTCCAGGAAGTTTTGATCCATTAACAAATGGACATTTAGACATTGTGAAGCGAGCTTCACAATTGTTTGATGAAGTTATTATTGGTGTTGGCACGAATTTGAGTAAAAATTATTTATTCGATGCTGATGAAAAAATCAGTTTAATTAAGGAAGCAACGAAGGATGTCTCTAATACTAGTGTTGTAAAAATGCATGGTTTAACGGTGTCTTTTATGCAAAATGTTGGTGCTGATGTTTTAGTACGTGGCTTACGGAATGAAAAGGATTACTTGTATGAACGTGATATCATGCAAATGAATATGGATTTGGCATCAGTTGAAACAATCTTTTTATTAGCAAAGCCTGAACACCAATTTATCTCGAGTTCATTGTTAAAAGAAATTGCTAGCACTGGTACTGATATTTCTGCTTATGTTCCACATGCTGTGAAAAGTGCTTTCGATAAAAAATTAGGTAAATAATTATGGCAAAAACAAAAAAACGTTTAAAGATAATTGGCATCGTTAGTCTTGTCATCATTCTAATTGGCTTATTTGTGCCATTACCATTGTATTCGGAAACACCAGGTGAGGCTGATGATTTGAAGTCGTACATTAAAGTTGATGGTAAAAAGCCGAAAGTTGACGGTCAATACATGATTACAGCAGTTTATTTATCGCAAGTTAATGGTATTGGCGCAATTATTGCAGCGTTAAATCCAACGGCATCGTTGATGACAAGTCGTGAAGCAAATGGTGGTTCCAGTGCTACGGAAAGTAAAGAAATTAATCGGATTTATATGAATTCGGCGGTTAATGAAGCTAAAGTCAATGCCTATAAGGCAGCCAAAGTACCTTATAAACGAACATTTAACGGTATTTATGTTATGTCAGTACAAGATACTTCAAATTTCAAAAAATATCTAAAGGTTGGCGATACAGTTACTGCTGTTGATCAAAAAAAATTTAATTCTGCACAAGGGTTTCAAAAGTATATTCGTGCTCGTAAAGTAGGCACGAAATTAACGATTACATATAAACATAAGAAGCAAGTTAAACAAGCGACAGGTAAGTCAGTTGCGCTTGAAGGTACTAAAAACTTACCAGGTATGGGAATCGGCTTAACGGATTCAGTTGCGGTCTCATCACCACGTAAAATTAGTGCAGACATGGGAGAAATTGGGGGCCCATCTGGTGGTTTGATGTTCTCATTAGAAATGTATGATAGCTTGGTAAATGAGAATTTGGCAAATGGGCGTAAAATAGCGGGTACCGGAACAATTGATAAAGCAGGTCATGTTGGTGAAATCGGCGGGATTGATAAGAAGGTTATTGTTGCACATGAAGCTGGTGCTAAAATTTTCTTCGCACCGTATATTAAACCAACAAAACAAAACTTGAAATATGAGATTGACGGTCAGACTAATTATCAACAGGCTGTTAAAACAGCCAAGAAGTATGCCCCTAATATGAAAATTGTGCCAGTTAAAACATTTAATGATGCATTGACATACCTACGTGATAAGTAAAAAATAGTTTCATATGCGCAACATAAAAAAATAAATAAAAAAGACGATACAAAAAAACAAAAATATGTTTTTGTATCGTCTTTTTTATTTTAAAATATTTAATTCACTAAATTAAGGGATAATAAAGTGACATTAAATGTATAGTAATTTATGTTTTAACGCTTTTTTTCCTTGTTTAAATATAAGTGTTATAATTATCGTAAAGAAAGCATGTAAGCGCTTTCTTTTGAAAAGGGGGGGAACAATCGTGAGGTACATTAACTATTTGGGCACTGATGCCTATCAGAATATTGCGATGGATAGCTGGTTACTATATAACCTAAAGCCAGATGAACCAATTTTTACGTTGTGGCAGAATAAAAAGGCTGTCATTGTCGGACAAAATCAAAATACGTTCGGTGAAGTGAATCAGGAATATGTGGACAAAGAGGACATACAAGTTGTCCGCCGTATGTCTGGTGGTGGTGCTGTATATCACGATTTAGGAAATATTTGTTTCACTTTTTTCGTACCAGTTGAGAGTAGTAGTCAGGTGAATTTCAAGCAATTTGTGGAGCCTATGTATAACGCACTACAATCAATTGGTATTGATGCTAAGATTACGGGTCGTAATGACTTGGAAGTTGATGGAAAGAAGGTGTCAGGAAATGCGCAACGGTATGCTGGTGGATATTTAATGCATCATGGTACGTTGATGTGGGACACCGACGTTGATGCAATGGTACGTTCATTGAATGTTGCTGATGAGAAGTTTATTTCCAAAGCAGCCAAGTCAGTACGTGCACGTGTTGGTAATATTAAAAATTATGCACCAGAAAACCAAACTTTAGAAGGATTTATGGATGCACTTCGTTATTACTTATCTAATCAAGGTAAGGATGGCGAATTGATTCTAACTGATGATCAGATCGCTGATATTAAGCGTTGGCGTAATGAAAGATTTTCAACTTGGGAGTGGAATTACGGTAAGAGTCCTGATTTTGATTTTGTAAATCATGCAAAATATGCTGGGGGTAGCGTCGACGTTAAAGCAAACGTTAAGGAAGGTAAAATTCAAGATATTGATTTTACGGGGGATTTCTTAGGCGTACGCGATTGGCGTGAAATGAAGGATGAATTTATTGGACAAACTTTCTCTCAAGATGCAATCTTGAAAGTTTTAGATGCTAATAAAGATGGTCAATATTTTGGTGGTATTACTAACAATGAGTTAGCGGTATTGTTTACTGGAGACGGTGATAAGTAGAAAGGGGCTACACGCATGGCAAGTATCGCAGATGCAAATAAGAAGGTTTTGGATTTTGATGGACAGTTGCAAGCACAAGATGATTTTTTCCCAACGTTAAAGTTGTTGGATAATGATGGGAAGCTATTGGATAAGGCTGCTTACAAGCGTTCAGAATTAACAGATGAAGATTTAGTTGAAATTATGAAGCGGATGTTATTTAGTCGTCAATTAGACATTCGTTCAACAAAGTTAGCAAAGCAAGGACGTTTTGGGTTCTTCGCACCAACTGCAGGGCAAGAAGCTTCACAAATGGCATCAGCTTATGCATTTGGTAAGGAAGATTGGTTGTTCCCAGGATACCGTGATATCCCTGAAATTGTTGATAAGGGTTGGCCAGTTTGGAAGGCTATCCTTTGGTCACGTGGACACGCTAAGGGTAACGAGTTTACGACTGAAGAAGGTGAGCCAGTTAACTCATGGATGCCACAAATCATCATCGGTGCGCAATATGTTGAAGCAGCAGGTGTTGCTTTGGGATTAAAGAAGCGTAAGCAAGACGCTGTCGCATATGCTTACACTGGAGACGGTGGAACATCACAAGGTGATTTCTACGAAGGTGTTAACTTTGCTTCAGCTTATAAGGCAAATGCCGTCTTCTTTGTTCAAAATAATGGTTATGCTATTTCAACACCACGTGATTTGCAAACAGCTGCACCACATTTGGCTGCTAAGGGTTGGGGTTCAGGAATTCCAAGTCTAGTTGTTGATGGAAACGATCCTTTGGCAATGTACTTAGCTTCTAAGGAAGCACGTGCTTGGGCAGTTGCGGGTAATGGACCAGTCTTGATTGAGACATTGACTAACCGTTTGGAACCACACTCAACTGCTGGTGATGATCCATTACGTTACCGTACTAAGGAAGACATTGCTGAGTGGTGGAAGAAGGAACCATTGATTCGGATGCGTAAGTTCATGACAGAAAAAGGTGTTTGGGATGATAAGCAAGAAGAAGATTATATTGCTGAAGTAGATAGTTATATCGATGAGCAAATTAAGATTGCCGATAATATCGAAAAGCAAAAGATTTCTGACTTCCTAAAGAACACTTTGGAAGTTCCAGGACAAGCTATGAAAGAACAAATTGAGCACTTCGAGAGCGAGGGTAAGTAATTATGGCTAATAAAACATATATTGCAGCAATTCAGGATGCCTTAGATTTAGCTTTAGAAAAAGATGAAGACACATTAATTTTTGGTGAAGACGTTGGTGAAAATGGTGGTGTGTTCCGTGCAACTGATGGACTGCAGGCAAAGTATAGTGAAGATCGTGTGTTTAACACACCATTAGCAGAATCAGGAATTGGTGGATTAGCAATTGGTTTGGCAACAACAGGTTACCGTCCAATTATGGAAATTCAATTCTTTGGTTTCTTGTTCGAAGTAATGGATTCAATTGCTGGTCAAATGTCACGTGCACGTTACCGTTTTAATGGTACACGTAATATGCCAATTGTTGTTCGTTCACCTTATGGTGGTGGAACCAAAACACCAGAAATGCACGCCGACAATTTGGAAGGGCTTGTTGCACAAGTTCCTGGATTACGTGTTGTTATGCCAGCTAACCCCGCTGATGCAAAAGGATTACTATTAAGCTCAATTGAATCAAATGATCCAGTTGTCTTCTTGGAAAACTTACATCTTTACCGTTCTATGAAGGGCGAAGTCGCAGATGGCTATTACACAACACCATTAGATAAAGCAGCTATTGTCCGTGAAGGATCTGACGTAACCATTATTTCTTATGGTGGCGCTGTTCCATTATCATTAAAAGCAGCTGATGAGCTAGCAAAGGACGGTATTGAAGCTGAAGTCATTGATTTGCGTACGGTTTCACCAATTGATATTGAAACTATTGGTGAGTCAGTTAAGAAGACTGGTCGCGTTGTAGTTGTTCAAGAAGCGCAACGTATGGCGGGTGTTGCATCAACAGTTATGTCTGAAATTTCAGAACGTTTTATTCTAAGTTTGAAGGCACCAATTGGACGTGTAGCAGCACCAGATACAGTTTATCCGTTTGCACAAGCTGAAAATGATTGGATGGTTAAGGCCGATGATGTTGTTTCTAAGGCCAAGGAGGTTGTAAACTATGACTGAGATTTTTAAAATGCCGGACATCGGTGAAGGAATGGCCGAAGGTGATATCACTAATTGGTTAGTCAAAGTTGGTGATAAGGTAGCTGTTGATGATTCAGTTGCTGAAGTACAAAATGATAAGTTAGTACAAGAAATTTTGTCACCATACGCTGGAACGGTAACAAAGCTCTTTGTTGAACCAGACACAACTGTTGAGGTTGGTGATCCTTTGATTGAGTTTGATGGGGATGGTTCTGGTAGTGCTGCTGGTGAAGAGTCAGCACCTGCTGCCAAGGAAGAAGAAAAGCCAGCTGAACCAGAAGCAGCACCAGAGGCTCCGGTAGAACCAGCATCTGCAGGTAATGTTGTTGCAACTAACGGTCAAATTTTGGCAATGCCATCTGTACGTCATTACGCATTTGAAAATCAAATTGATTTGAACCAAGTACCTGCTACTGGTCGCCATGGTCATATTACAATGAACGATGTTGTTGGCTTTACTGGTTCACAATTAGGTGTTGAAGAGCCAGCAGCACCAGCACCTGAAGCTCCAAAGCCAGAGGCACCTGTTGCTCCGGCTGGACCAGCTCCAAAGATAGAACCAGCTGAGATGAAGTCTGGTCGTCAACCAATGAGTGGTGTTCGTAAGGCAATTGCTAAGGCAATGTCAGTACAAAATGCTACGATTCCAACGGTTACGAACTTTGATAGTGTTGAAGTATCAAAGTTGGTTGCACACCGTTCACAATTCAAGGAATCTGCTAAGGAACAGGGCGTTAAGTTAACATACTTGGCATATGCAGTTAAGGCATTGGCAGCAATGGGTAAGAAGTTCCCAGAGCTTAATGCATCAATTGATATGGATAGCAATGAAGTTATCTATCATGATACTGTAAATGTTGGTGTTGCCGTTAACGCACCATCAGGTTTATATGTACCAGTTATTGCACATGCTGAGAGTAAGTCAATTATGGCAATTGCAACTGAAATTGCCGACTTAGCAACAGCTGTTCGTGAAGGTACTATCAAGCCAGCGCAAATGCAAGGTGCAACAATTACTATCTCTAACCTAGGTTCAGCTCGTGGAACATGGTTCACACCAATTATTAATGGTAAAGAATCAGCTATTCTAGGGCTCGGATCAATTCTTAAAGAACCAATTGTTGATGAAAACGGCGAATTGGCAGTTGGACAGAATATGAAGTTATCACTAAGCTATGATCACCGTTTGATCGACGGGATGTTAGGTCAACAATCTATGAATTACTTTAAGCAATTGTTGGCTGATCCAAGCTTTATGTTGATGGAGGTATAAAAATGGTTGTTGGTGCAGAAGCAACAGACGTTGGTACAGTAGTTATTGGTTCAGGCCCTGGTGGCTATGTCGCCGCAATTCGAGCAGCTGAACTAGGTCAAGATGTTACCATTATTGAGCGTGATAATATTGGCGGTGTATGTTTAAATATTGGATGTATTCCATCAAAGGCATTGATTAATGTTGGCCATCATTATCGTGAATCACAAGAAGAAAATCCATTTGGTTTATCATTAACAGGTAAGTTAGACTGGGAAAAAGCACAAGATTGGAAACAACACAAAGTTGTTGAACAACTTACGGGCGGTGTTGCGATGCTTTTGAAAAAGCACCATATTCAAGTGATTAAAGGTGAGGCCACATTTACTGATAACGAAACTTTAAACGTTGTACAAGAAGATGGTCACCAATTGTTGCGCTTTGAAAATGCAATTGTGGCTGCTGGTTCACGACCTGTTAAGATTCCAAGCTTAAAGTTTGGTGGTCGTATTGTTGATTCGACTGGTGTCTTGAGCTTGCCAGAAGTACCTGAGCGTCTAATTGTTGTCGGCGGTGGTGTTATTGGTTCTGAATTAGGTGGTGCATATGCCAACTTAGGATCAAAGGTCACAATTG
The DNA here is from genome assembly GCF_010306265.1 of Weissella sagaensis. Lineage (NCBI taxonomy): Bacteria > Bacillati > Bacillota > Bacilli > Lactobacillales > Lactobacillaceae > Weissella > Weissella sagaensis. The sequence goes on from NZ_BLKA01000006.1 coordinate 59,303, forward strand.
TTGAAGGTCTTGATCACACATTGAATGGTTTTGATAAAGAAATGACAAAACCAGTGTTGAATGACTTCAAGCAACACGGCGGTGAAATCATCACGTCAGCAATGGCTAAGGGTGCTACTCAAACTGATAAAGAAGTCACATTGACTTATGAAGTTGATGGTAAGGAACAAACGGTTACCGGTGATTATCTTTTGGTATCAGTTGGACGTAAAGCTAATTCCGATACACTTGGATTAAACAACACTGATATTAAAGTTGGTGATCATGGTTTGATTGAAGTAAATGACCAAATGAAGACGAGTGTATCTCACATTTACGCAATTGGTGACATTGTTGCTGGTCCAGCATTGGCTCACAAAGCAAGTTTTGAAGGTAAGGTGGCAGCAGCAGCTATTAGTGGCGCTGCAAATGCACGTGATTTGCACTACTCATTACCAGCAGTTGCTTATACACAGTATGAACTTGCTACGACAGGGGAAACGCCAGATTCTGTTAAAGAAAAGGGCTTGAATGCTAAGATTAGCAAGTTCCCATTTGCAGGTAATGGACGTGCATTAGCTATGGATGCAGGTGTCGGCTTTATTCGCTTGATTACCGATAAAGAGAGTAATGCAATGCTAGGAGCTCAAATTGTCGGTCCATCGGCTTCAGATTTGATTTCTGAGCTTTCATTGGCAATTGAGAATGGCTTAACTTCAGAAGATATTTCTTTGACTATCCATCCACATCCAACTTTGGGTGAAGCAATTATGGATGCAGCCGAAGTAGCGGATGGTTTGGGTATTCATGTATAATGGATAGAAATAACTAAATTGAGGTGGGTAAGCAATGTCTTTCTTTAAAACAAATGACGGTGTGCGATTACATTACCAATTTGATGGTAATTACGATCAACCGGTAGTTGTACTGCTAGGTGGTTATACAAGTATGATTACGACTTGGACGGCACAAGTTGATGATTTTAAACAAGCTGGTTTTCGTATTTTACGTTTTGAATATCGTAATCATGGTCAAAGTGAGCAAACGGACAAAGGTTTACGCATTTCACGGTTAGCGATGGATTTACAAAATCTGTTGGAATATCTACATGTTGAAGATTTTAGCTTAGTTGGTCACTCAATGGGAGCAATGGTGGCTAGTCAGTATATTTCTTTGTTTGGTGACCAGCATGTTAAAGCTTTGGTAACTGAAGATCAGACGCCTAAAATGTTAAATGAAGATGGTTGGCAGTATGGTATTGCTGATTCTTCATTTAAAGAAATTAGTCGAATTGCTGATGATTTTCCCAAAACGAAGTTAATACGCCAAACCATCGATAAAGAATTGAAACAACAAGTTTCAGCTGGTTATGTGCCATTTAATTTCAAAAAGAATCGACCATTAATGGTTGATGGTATTGTTCAGGACTGGCGAGACGTTGTTGCGAATGAACGTATACCACATTTGTTTTTAGCTGGTTCAGCTTCGCCTTTATATCCAGTAACACATACGCAAGCTGCCCGTGAATTACAACAAGTTGAAAATTCTGCTGTTCATATTTTTGATGGCTCCGGTCACATTCCACACTTAGAGTTTTACAATGAATTTAATCGTATTGTTATCAAATTTATTACAAAAAACCAGTGATAAATTTCATTAAAATATTGATTTAATAACTTAATACCATATAAAAGCCAAAGTTTATTACTTTGGCTTTTTTTGTTTTCTAAAAATAAGATTAAAAAACAATTAGACTAAATGAACGATATATGGTAATATAATGAAACAATTAACAGAGATAGGATGTAGAAGGTGAAAACTATGAGAAATATTGGGAAAATTACGGCATTAGCGGCGTCGGTTACAATGATTGGTAGTGTTGCGTTACCTGCAATCACTGCCTCAGCAGCGACAACAGGCAAGACAATCAATTGGTCTGAGGTAGCAGCATTACCAACCATGGATCCAGCAAAATCAACGGATACGGTATCAGCTGATGCTATTGGCGCAACAGGCTTACCATTGGTTCAATTTGGCAAAGGCAATAAATTAGAAAATGAAGCAGCTAAAAGTTATGAAAAATCATCAGATGGTTTAACTTATACTTTCCATTTACGTTCAGGTTTGAAATGGGAAAATGGTGAGGCGTTAACAGCTAAGGATTTTGTTTATGGATGGCAACGATCAATTGATCCTAAGACTGCATCAGAATATGCTTATTTGCTTGATAGTGTAAAAAATGCGCAAGCAATTCAAGATGGTGATAAACAACCAACAGATTTAGGAATTGAAGCAGTAGATGATCATACATTGAAGGTAACGTTAGAATCACCTTCTTCATATTTCTTACAAGAAATTACAATGCCAGTTTTCTTTCCACAAAATGAGAAATTTGTGAAAGAGCAGGGAAGTAAATATGGTACGTCTGCTAAAACTTACTTGTCAGCAGGTCCTTATAAATTAAAGGGATGGTCTGGATCAAATAACAAGTACTCATACGTGAAGAATGATAAATACTTTGACGCTAAGAAAGTTAAAACAAATAAAATTGCTGTGCAGACCATTAAGGATCAAAACACAGGTTATAATTTGTATCAAGGTAAGAAATTAGATTTCACGCCACTTTCTCCTGATCAAGTTAAGGCCTCGAAGAACAAATCAGGATACAAAGAAATTAAGACTGGTGCAACACAAGCTTTGCAAATGAATCAAGAAAAAGTACCAGAATTTAAAAATACAAAGATTCGTCAAGCAATTTCTTATGCAATTAATCGTCAAACATTGTCAGATAAAATTGTTACGGGTTCAGCTATTCCGGCAACAACTTATACACCAAAGGGGTTGGTAAAGAATCCAAATAATAATAAGGATTTTGCAACTGATGCTGAAGTGAAGGGCGCAATAAAGTTTGATAAGAAGAAAGCTGCGAACTTATTTAAAGAAGGATTGAAAGAAGAAGGTAAGTCTGATTTGTCAGTACAATTACTGACTGATGATGATGATACATCAAAGCGTGTCGCACAATTCTTACAAGAACAATTAGAACAAAACCTAAAGGGAATGGATGTTTCAATTAAAACAGTTCCAAAGAAGCAACGTTTGAAGTTGAGTACAGATGGTGATTTCCAAATGCTAAACTTTGGTTGGTTAGCTGATTACCCGGATGCTTCATCGTTCTTAGATTTGTATAAGTCTGATGCGTCATATAATTATGGTAAGTGGCAAAATGCTGATTACGATGCTACGTTAGAAAATGCTGAAGGTAAGAATGCTAACGACAAGAAGGCACAATATGATGACTTTAAAAAGGCTGAGCAAATTTTGGAAAAGGAAGCCGGTGTGGCACCGCTATACTACCGTTCAACAGCATCATTGTTGAATCCAAAGGTTAAGGGTGTAATTGCTAACCCAACAGGGGCACCATTTAATTTCAAATATGCAGTTAAAAAGTAATATAAAATTAATAACTAAGAACACTAGTAGTAATATATGAGGTGTGCCCCGAAAGAAAAAATTAACTTTCGGGGCATTTTTGTGATTAAAGTTTAACACTACGATAATAAGCAACGTCTATAAATGAAATTAGATAGTGGATTATGTTACTTATTAAAATAAACTATTTAACGGTGTTTGATAGATCTTAATAAATTAATTATTAGTGCTTTTCGATTTCGATACATAAATAATTTTATTATTATATATAATTTGTAGCCAAATAATGTCAAATATATTTGTTATTTAATAACAGGTATACCTTATATTAATCTTAAGTTAATGAATATTTTATATTGTTATATACAAATATACATTAAAAAAAACACATAAGGTGACTAATTACTGTTGTAACGCATTGTGTTAAATTAGTTGACATTGATTATTTATAATTGTAAACGTATTCAATTACAAATGTTGATATGGCGCTAGTTGACGCCCGTATTGAAAGTATGTACACTTTTAAATTCGTAGGACAAATAAGATATGTGAGATGTGATTAGATGAATAACAAATTATGTGATATTGCAATATTGATTCCAGCTTTTAATCCTGATGAAAAGTTATTGAAATTATTATTTGAAATTCACCAACAAAAAGGATTTAACCAAGATATCATAATCATTAACGATGGTTCAGAAGATGATTTAATTTTTTCAAAAATACAGCAAAATTATTCTAAAGTTAAAATATTAACTCATGAAAAAAATCGTGGTAAAGGACAAGCATTAAAAACTGGTTTTAATTTTATACTAACTAACAAGACAAATATAAAAGGGGTTGCCACAATTGATTCAGATGGTCAACATAAAGTGGTTGATTTAAAGAAACTTGAACATCATTTTATGAAGCATATGAATGATTTAATTATTGGCAGTCGTAATTTTGGTAAAGATGTACCATTACGCAGTAAGGTTGGCAACATTGTCACTAATCAATTAGTGAATCTATTAACCGGAATTAAAGTTAGTGATACACAAACTGGTCTGAGAATTGTCCCAATCAAATATATTAAACAATTAATAACATTTTCTTCAAATAGATATGAATTTGAATTTGATATGCTATTAGCAACTAAAAAAGCAGGTATTAATATTCGGGAAGTCCCCATTCAAACTGTTTATTTAGATAATAATGCGACTTCTCATTTTAGAGTGATTGCTGATTCGTTATCAATTTATAGTCGTTTTTTCAAATTTGCTTTTAGTGGCATGGGGTCTTTTTTGATTGATATAGTTTGTTTTTATATTTTTATTTACTTAATGGTTGGGAAGTCAGGTAATGCAATCTTATTGGCAACAATAATTGCACGACTTTGTTCAGCTATATTTAATTATATAATGAATAAAAAATTTGTTTTTTCAACTAGCAATTCACAACCATTAATTAAATATGTTGTTTTAATGTTAAGTCAAATGTTAATTTCAGGATTATTAACAACACTATTGACTCACTTAGCAAGACAAATGTATGAAACTGGTTGGATTACTTTAATTAAGATTATTGTTGATAGCTTTTTATTCTTAATTAGTTACCAAATTCAAAAGCATATTGTGTTTAAAAAAGTGGTGCGATCAAATGCAGCTTAAATTATATAAAAAAGTGTTATCTATCTTAGCTGTTGTTTTAACGATAATATATTTAATTTGGCGAATCTTTTTTACAATACCTAGCTATCAACACCATGAATTTGCATTTGTTTTTGCGATTGCGTTATTGGTAAGTGAAATAATATCAAATTTCACAGCATTTATTTTAATATTTTTAAGACTACGTTTTAATAAAAAACATAATAACGAGTTAGCGTTGCCAGAAATTAGTCAGTATACCAAGTGGCCTGATATTGATGTCATTATTGTCACACATGATGAAGAAATTTCATTATTACAAAAAACGGTTAATGCTGCTGCTAATATGACACCAGGATATGAGCAAAAGGTAAATATTGTCATTGCTGATGATGGCAACCGTTTGGCTGTAGAAAAGTTAGCAATGGACTATCATGTGAAATACATTGATATGCCTGAGAAAAATAATGCTGCCAAAGCTGGCAATATTAATCATGCTCTACAGCAACTATCAGCACCTTTGGTAGCTGTTTTTGATGCAGATATGATACCTCTTAAAACGTTTTTGTTACACTCAATTCCTTATTTTATTAAAAATGACTACGAACAACAAGAAGATGAAAATATTAAAAAATTAGGTTTTTTACAAACGCCACAAAGCTTTTATAATGCTGATATTTTTCAATACAATTTATTCTCAGAAAAAACAGCGACTAATGAACAAGATTTCTTTTCACGTGATATTAATGTCTTAAATGGTTCAAATGGCGCAGCAATATTTACCGGATCTAACGCCGTTTTTTCTCGAGATGCAATTAATGATGCAGGTGGTTTTCCTGAAAAAACGTTAACTGAAGATTTTGAATTAGGTGTACGAATTAATATGGCCAACTATACGAGTATGGCGACTGAAATTCCTGAATCAAGTGGTATTACACCAATGGATGTGAAAAGTGTCATTAAGCAACGTATTCGTTGGGCACGTGGTGTTACACAAAGTGCGCGTAATATTCATATTTTTTTCAACCGTAAATTGCCATTCATTAATCGTATGATTTTAACAAATGTTTATCTTTATTGGTGGTCGTTTATGCGCCGATTATTATTTATTTTGGCACCAATATTATTTGCTATTTGGCATGTTCAAGTTGTTGATGCCAATTTTTGGGTATTATTACTTTTTTGGGCACCAGGTTATTTCTTATTACATTATGTAATGGGGATGTCTAATACGAACATTCGTGGTGAACGGTGGGGTGAAATTCAAGAAACGTTTTTTGCACCTTATTTATGGCTACCTGTTTTATTAGAAACATTTGGTATCAAGCAAACAAAATTTAAAGTAACTGATAAAAATAATGGGCAGTCAACAAGGGCTTTACTGTATGGTGTACCTTATTTAATTTTGTGGTTATTAGATGTTTGGGCTTTGATTGTATTTAATTATGGTAAATGGGGATCAGAAATTATGTATGGTGCTGTCATCAGTTTTTGGTTATTAACACATTTAGTTAACTTAACTTTTAGTTTATATCTGGCATGGGGGCGTCAAATTAATCGTAAATTTGAACGTTTTGCACGTGAAATTCATGGCATCATCATAAACAATGATCAAGTTGAAAGTGTAATTGAAACAATTGATGTTTCTGATAGAGGATTATCGTTTAAGTCACCCGGCCCGCTGTTGTTACGAATAGGCGACCATGTCATGGGGACGCTGTATTACAATGACGAGTCTATTCAATTTACAGGTATTATACGTGTTACCTACTCTAACAATAAATATGGGTTAAGCATTGAAAATATGACTGATGAAAATCAAAATAAATTTTATAGTCTCATTTATGATGGGCAAAATATGTCATTGCCTTGGAAACAAGATGCTTGGATGACAATTTATGACGCATTGTTAATAAACATGATTTATCATCTTAAAAATAGTTGGCATAGAATAAGTACAAAAAGGAATGGATAGACAATGATTGTATTAGCATCATTATTTTTTTGCCTGGCGACAGGGGGGTATCGACAATTAGCGATGTTTTTAGGTAGCAACCGCTACCTTTCTTGGTTATTAGCAATTATTATACAAAGTATGATGGTGTATTTGGCTGCTTTAATAGGACAATTAAAATTTGGCATTTGGCTTACGTTTCTATTAGGGATGCTATTATTCCTTAGCACTTTTATTAAAAATGTGTGTAGTCGTGAAACTACTATTAAATTACACGTATTTGATGCGTGGTTTATTATATTTGGCTTTTTAATGATAATTGCTCTTTATCATAGTTCTTTGATACACTATGATAATTTTTCACACTGGGCCACAATCGTTAAATATTTAACTTTCGTTGGTCAGTTACCAGATGCACACCAAAATTTGGTTACCTTCACAGATTATCCACCAGCTACGGCAATGTTTTTAACTTATATTACGTCAATAGTTGGTTATCATGAAGGCATTTTGCTGATTGGGCAGTTTATGATGATATGGGCAAGCGCTTATGCTTTATTTGGTGGTTTAAGAGATCCTAAACGAGCAGTTATAACAGCGTCATTACTTACAATTATTAGCTTACTTAATATATTTAACATTGCTATTCGTATGAACAATTTATTGGTCGATTTTTTACTAGCTTTGTTGGCTGCTACTGGTATGGTAGCAGTATATTGTGAAAAAAAGAAACCAAAATTACAAAGTATGAGCGTTATTTTAATTGTTAATTTTTTATTGTTAACAAAGAGTTCAGCAATTTACTTTGGTATTTTGATTTTAGTGTATTTTGCAATTACTCGTTTTAAAGAAATGTCGCTAAAAGTTAATAAAATAAAAACGATATTTACAGTGATTTGTCATATTATTGTGACAATCTTACTGAGCTTTTTAGGATGGATGTATTGGCGTTTACATGTGGCACATGTATTTACAGCAGCATCTAAACATGCTTTAAATTTACAAGCATATGAAAATCAAGTAAGTCATGAATCACAGAATACTAAATTACTAATTATTAAAAAAATTGTGGCATATTTGTTCAATGTTGATACGTTATTTTTTAAAGGATTTTTGTTAATCAATGTTGCGTTATTAGTAACATGGGGAATTATACGTTTCTTATTACATAAGAAAAGTTTTAGTTTTAAAATGTTGTTCATTACAAATGGTATTATTTTACTTTATATTATTGGTGTTTTAGTGATGTTTTTGGTGTCAATGCCATATAATGAAGCGATCACTTTAGCAGGTATTGACCGATATTTATCAACAATCATTGTATTCAGTATTACGACAGCAGGATTAGTTATACTAAATGATTGCGATTTAGCCTCGTTCCAACCAGATATCTTATTAAGAGATGCTAAGAATTTTGCATCTCTGAGAACGAAACAATTATATCAAGAAACTACCTTTATTTTGATATTAATAGCAAGTGTTTTAATGTTGTCAGAAATTAATGGTATTAATTTTAATGCGCGTGAATCGCGTCAAGCATTGCCAGTTAAGCTTCATGAAATGTTGCCAAACCAAATTAAATTTAATCATAAAAAAATATTGTTAGTTGACGTTAATGCATCTGATGTTGCTAATAGTTATACACAATTTGTAGGACGCTATTACATGTTTAATGATCAAGTTATCGGTCGTGAAGCTTTTGATATGTCAACTAGTAAATTTAAAGACTTAGTATCACAGTATGATTATATTGTGATACCAGAAAAACACCAAACATTTTCGCTATTGGCTAAAAGAGCGTATCATCAAAAAATAGGTGCAGGTATATATAAGTCAAATCCAGATAACTTACAAATTGTTTCTGCTAAAAAATATATGAATGAGGTAAATGAATAAAAAATGGGTGATTTTTATTTTGTGGGTCAACAAATAATTGATGCTAAGTCACGTGAAGTACGTGAAGTAGAGTTATTGTTACGTGCTACTAATAAGGTTGGCTTTCCAGAACAAGAATTTCACAATTTATTAAATTCGTCACTTAAACAATATCAAGCATATTTAAAAGATTTAAACAATGAATTGATGTATTTGTGGGATAAGTACCCAACCTGTCAATTTAGTTTAAATTTTACTCAACAAGAATTAGAGTTTCCAGTATTGTTAACCTATTTAAAGTCGATTAATACTAATATGCGTGCTCGCATGATGATTGAAATAACAGAACAAGCGCCAAATAAAAAGTATACAGAGTATTCAGATAATATTAATGTTAGCATGTTCAAAAAAATACATGATTTAGGCTATAAAATTGCTTTAGATGACATTATGCAAGGTAATAATTCACTTGGTAATTTTATGCTAGTAAGGCCTTATATTTCACGAATAAAATGGTCATTTACTAATGGTGGTCATTATTTAAATCAGCAACAAATCTATTGGATAATTAAGCTGCTTAGAAGTTTAACTTGTGAAAAAGGTATTTCATTGGTCGTTGAAGGTGTGGAAGAAGAAATGATTTCATATTGGTTATTAACAATGAATGTGCACCAACAACAAGGATTTTTATTTGCAAAACCTGCAAAATTATAGGGGAATCTATGACAGATATATTTGATGTGTTGATTACACAATGTAATGCGTTATTTATTATTTTAGCTACAGTAGCAATTGATTTTATTTTAAGGCCATGGTTTGCAACATCTAAATATTCACGATTTTTAATGAAAACAGTCATGGCCTTCAGAATACTAAATCCGTGCTTAGCAATGCTTATTGTGACGGTTACGTTTTTACAACGTGACACTATTTTTGATAAATTAACCAGTATTAGTGTTGGCGTAGCTATGTTCTTTTATTTTTCATCTTTATTAAGGAAAAAATGGTTTATCAATTTAAATAATTTGTTAGTGATGCTTATTTTTTTAAGTTGTGTATATGGTAATATACCGACTGCTTCTAATGGACATGAACAATTTTTGTTATTAATTTCAATTTTGGGCACTTACACGCTACTTATTATTAATTATTTTCGCTTTGATTATGAGATCATGGTGGTTAAATGGCAACTAACGTCTTTTAAATTTATTATTATATATAGTATGGGATGGTGGAGTATATTTTTGGTTGATACAAATTTAACTTTAAAAATGTACATTGGACAGGTTCTATTATCTATTGTCTACATCATAGTTATTATATTTATGGATAAGGGAATTAATAAGCAACTACAAATAAAGCTACGTGAAATTGCACAGGATTTTTTAACGGGTATAGGTGATAGAACGATATTTGAACGTGAACTAACAAAATTATTTAATAATAATGATAAAACTAATAATCATTTGGTTTTATTTGATATTGATCGATTTAAGCAAATTAATGATGAATATGGACATTCAATGGGAGATTCTGCTTTAAGAATCGTATCGCAAACTGTAATAGATGAACTAGATGTACTACAGTTAGACGAAAATTTTTTTAGAGTGGGTGGTGAGGAATTTGCACTCTTATTTTCAGGATTAAACAAGCAAAAAGTTATACATACCGTTAGTAAAATCAGGGATAGCATTAATCAATTAGATTTAATAAATACTAATGATAAACCAATCAAAATAACACTATCGATAGGTATTGCAAAGTGTAGTCAAACGGATCAAGACAAACAAACACTGTATAAGCGAGTTGACAGTTATCTCTATATTGCTAAAAATACGGATAAAAATTTAATTAATTATGAAGGTGAAAACATCAATGAATAATTGATGTTTTCTTTCATTAGCGTTAAGTTATTACTATAAAGGAGAATTTGCTTATGAAAATAACAATCATGGGTGGCACTGGTTATCTGGGACAGGGAATTTTAGCTGGTTTCGTTAATAGTAAATATAATCATGAATTAATTAGTCTGTCTCGTTCAGGAATGGGGAATAAGCAGAATTTAGTTATGCCAGTTTCCTATTTAGCAGTTGATTTTAGTCATGATGGTAATTGGCAATCCGTCGTCACTACTTCAGATATAGTCATTGATTGTGTGGGAATTTTAATACCTAGTAAACGTAAACAAACGTCTTATGAAAAAAATAGTATTGAGCCTGCTAAAAAAGTAATTGATCAATTACAGGTAAAAACGGACAAAACAAAATTTATTTTTATTGCTGCTAATAATGCACCACGATTATTAGATGATTACTTAAAAGCAAAGCAAGAAGTGATTGATTATGGTCAAAAAAAGTTAGATAATCGATTTATAGCAGTTTATCCAGGAATGGTTTACGACTTACAACGATTGGGTAATTTTATACCGGGTATATTGTTAAATATTGCCATCAATGGCTTTAAAATACCCTTTTTAAAAAAGTATCGACCAGTTAAAAGAAGTGTTTTTAGTCAAGAAATTGTTAAAATAGCGGCTGGTCAATCAAGTCCGTTAACCAAAATTATAAGATAATTACTCAAGGAGAAATATATTGATTACTTTAAAATCCAATAGGGAAATATCAGGAATGGCTCATTCTGGTCAGATTTTAGCAGGTGCTCATCTAGCATTACGTGATAAAATTCATGTTGGCATGGATACTTGGGAGATTGAAGAAATTGTCAATCAATACATTTTGGACCATGATGCGACCCCTTCAGAGAAGGGATTTGAAGGTTATAAATATGCAACATGTATTAGTATCAATAATGAAGTAGCGCATGCAACGCCACGTAAAGGCTTGAAACTAAAAAATCATGACATTGTTACCGTTGACTTTTGTGTGAATTGGCATGGTTATGAAAGTGATTCAGCCTGGACATATGTTGTTGGTGAAAGTACACCAGAAATTGACCATTTAATGGATGTGACACTTAAAGCTTTGTATTTGGGTATTGATCAAGCTCAAGTTGGTAATCGCTTAGGTGATATTGGGTTTGCTATTCAAGATTTTGTTGAAAATAAAAATCATATGGGTGATGTCCGTGATTTGATTGGTCATGGGATTGGCCCCACTATGCACGAAGAGCCTAATGTCTTTCATTATGGTGTTCCCCATAAAGGATTGCGTTTAAAAGCTGGTATGGTAATTACCATTGAGCCAATGGTAAATGCTGGTGGTGATTGGGAAATTAGAACTGAAGTTGTTCCGGAAACGGGTTGGGAATACTATGTTTCAGCTGATGATAGTTTATCAGCTCAATACGAACATACGTTAGCAATTACGAATGATGGACCAAAGATTTTGACGTCACAAGATCCGATTATGGATGCTAAATATTTGTGGCAAGATTAATATTTTTGATAGACTGGCAGCCGGCTGCCAGTCTATTTTTTATTCAAAAAAATTCAATAAAAAAGTTTGTTATAATATGAGTAAGCGTTTACAATATAGTGAGGGACATTTATATACAAAGGAGAATTTATCATGGAAGCACTTGTTTTAACAGATATTAAAAAATTAGAAGTTGAAGAGATTGATCGACCAAATGTTTTACCTGATGAGGTTTTGATTCATACTGCTTTTGCTGGTATTTGTGGTACTGATCATGCATTATATGCTGGATTACCAGGTTCGACAGACGCAGTACCACCAATTATCTTGGGTCATGAAAACTCGGGTGTTGTGGCTGAGGTTGGGGATGCAGTCACAAATGTAAAAGTTGGTGATCGTGTAACTGTTGATCCTAATATTTATTGTGGTCAATGCAAATTTTGTCGTACTGGACGTCCAGAATTATGCGAAAACTTGTCAGCCGTTGGCGTAACACGTGATGGGGGCTTCGCTGATTACTTTACTGCACCAGCATCTGTTGTTTATCAAATACCAGATAATGTGTCACTGAAATCTGCATCAGTTGTGGAACCAATTTCATGTGCCGTTCATGGTATTAAGTTATTGAAGGTATCTCCTTATCAAAAGGCTTTGGTAATTGGAGATGGCTTTATGGGTGAATTATTTGTGCAATTACTACAAGCTTATGGTATTCACCAAGTAGATTTGGCTGGTATTGTCGACGAAAAGTTGGCTATGAACAAAGAAAAATTTGGTGTGACAAATACGTTCAATACCAATACAGGTGATGTTATTCCAGCAGAGTCTTATGATATTGTCATTGAAGCAGTGGGCATGCCACAAACACAAGAAGAGGCTATTGCAGCGGCAGCTCGTGGTGCACAAGTACTGATGTTTGGTGTTGGTGGCCCAGAGGCTAAATTTGAAATGAATACTTATGAAATTTTCCAAAAGCAATTGACAATTCAAGGATCATTTATCAACCCGAATAGTTTTGAGGATTCATTAGCATTGCTTTCATCTGGTAAGCTAAATGTTGAACCATTAATGTCACATGAATTGGATTATAAAACAGTTGATGATTTTGTGAATGGTAAATTGGGCGTTGTTTCAAAAGCAGTTGTCAAAGTAAACGGTGAAGAAGCTTAATCGATTATAATGATGTTATCTAAAAAGACCAATGAATTTTGTACTAGTCCCTGTCAACTTGATTGGGACTAGAGCATTTAATCATTGGTCTTTTTGTTATATTTAAATTTTTAAGGTGTCACAATAACGAATTGTTCACCATGTTCAATATCACCGTTACCAAGACGAGCGACATTATTAAAGTCAGTTGTATTTGTTATAGCTGTGATAACAGTTGTGTCATAATCAGCTGCAGCAACCTTGTTGATATCAAAACTACCTAATTGATCACCAACGTTAATATGTTGACCTTGTGTGACATTCGTTTCAAAAAATTGTCCCTTTAAATTAACAGTATCAATACCTAAATGGATTAGAACTTCAATGCCATTATCGCCTTTAATACCATAGGCGTGGTTTGTTTCATAAACAACCGTCAAAGTACCTGTAATAGGCGCATAAATGTTATTTTCAGTTGGCACAATTGCACCACCGTCACCCATTAGTTTAGAAGAAAATACAGCATCATTGACATCACTGAGGTCAGTTGCAACACCTGAAACGGGAGCTGCTACGATTTCATCACCATCATTAACGATTGTAGTTGGTGCGATATCATCTGAAACAGGAGCACTAACACCATCAATAACGGCCATTTTAGCACTATTCTTCTTACCATATAAGTATGTTAGTGAAAATGCAACTGCGAAAGAAACAACTTCACAAAGTAGATAGGCTGGGATAGATGTTGCATTAATTGATAGGAATCCTAGGAACCCAGCTGATCCTAGTGAAACAGCAATGACATGCATGAAGCCAGCTAGAGCTGCTGCAACACCTGAACCAATTAAGGCGCAAAAGAATGGGAATTTGTATTTTAAATTAACACCAAATAGCGCAGGCTCGGTAATCCCTAATAAGGCAGACACAGTTGCAGAAGACGATAAACCTTTCATCTTTTTATTCTTGGTTAGTGCGAAAACACCAAATGTTGCAGCACCTTGGGCAACATTGGCCATTGAAGCAACAACGAAGATAAAATCGCCATAACCAGTATGGTTTTGAGTAAATGCACTAATTAATTGAGTCTCAATAGCAGGGAAACTTTGATGCAAGCCGGTAAGAACAATTGGTGAATATAGTAAACCAAAAATACCAGTACCCACAAAACCAAGTGCACCATAGATAAATACGATGCCATCAGTAATGCCATCTGATAGTAAACGCATGACCGGTCCAACAACGACGAATGTTAAAAAGCCGGTCACCATTAATGAAATTAACGGCGTAAAAGTAAAGTCAACGGCTGATGGTAATTTTTTGTGCAAAAATTTTTCAACAATTGACAAAATGTAAACAGCAGCCAAGACTGGAATAACTTGGTAGTAATAATTATTTTGAGAGACTGCTAACCCAAAAATATCCCAATTATGGTTTGCAACTAAATCAGGTGACACCATAATCATTGCTAAAGCAGCACCTAAATATTGGTTAGCGCCAAAGCGTTTGGCTGCAGAGATTCCAACCAAAATAGGCATAAAAATAAATGGTGCAGCAGACATTAATTGAATCATGGCTGATAAGCCTTGAATAGCAGGTAGTGTCTCAACTAATGCTTTTGGTCCGAATAATCCTTCAGAAGTTAAGAAATTATTTAGAGCCATTAATAGACCACCAGCGACTAAGGCTGGAATGATTGGTACAAAAATATCAGATAATAGCTTAATAAAGGCCATAATAGGATTAAATTTTTTATTACCTTGCGCCAAATCTTTCAATTCCTCAGTCGAAACAGGTGATACATTTGCGATTTTGATTAATTCATCGTAAACATTATTAACATCACCTGGTCCAATAATGATTTGATACTGACCGTTTGTTTTAAACGTTCCTTTAACATCATCATTATTGTCTAATGCGTCTTGTTTGATTTTTCCCTCATCTTTAATGACTAAACGTAAACGTGTTGCACAGTGTGCAGCGGCAGCAAAATTGTCTTTACCTACAGCATCAACAATTTCATTAGCAACTTTTTTATGATCCATTTTTTTACTCCTCATTGGATATTTGAAAGCGGTTTCTTTAATTGCTACATACCTAGAATACCGCATTTATTTTATATGTCAAACGATTGACATTAATTTTTTCAAAATTATTTAAATGGCTTATTTAATAGCAATATAAGAATGTCAAACGATTGACATTTATTTTTATTTAACTTATTTTATAAGTGATAGATTTTAATGAAAAATTCACGTCACAAAAAGGAGAGCCTTAGTATGGCATGGACGAGAGAACAACGTTATCAAGATTATTCGAATTATTCAGAAACTTTGATTGATGGCTTAGAAAAGCAAGCAGATACATCACGGTACAAGCCCAAATTTCATATTAGTCCTAAATCTGGTTTATTAAATGATCCCAATGGGTTTTCATTTTTTGATGGTCAATGGCATGTGTTTTATCAAGCATTTCCTTTTGGACCGGTTCATGGATTAAAATCGTGGGTGCATTGTACTTCTGATGATTTAGTTCATTGGCATAATTTAGGAGTAGCATTACCAGCAGGTGATCGCTATGATTTACATGGTGCTTACTCAGGTTCAGCACAAGTTATTGGTGATCGTCTATTCTTAATGTACACTGGAAATGTTCGCACGCAAGATTGGCAACGAAAAAGTTATCAAAATGGTGCCTGGATGGATAAAGATAATCAGGTTACAAAGGTAACGAAACCCTTAATTGAGCAACCCGCTTACGTCACTGATCACTTTAGAGATCCGCAATTATTAAAAGTTAATCACGAATATTATGCATTAATTGGTGCACAGGATAAGCAAACGTTGCAAGGTGAAATGTCACTTTTTCAATCAAGTGATTTGAAAACTTGGCATGATAGGGGGTATGTTAAGCACAATTTAAATAATTTGGGTTATATGGTTGAATGTCCTAATTTAATTGATGTTGATAATAAAAAAGTTTTAATTTTTTGTCCACAAGGATTGCCACAAAATGAATTAGCAACAGCTAATATTTATCCAAATGTTTATGCAATTAGTGATCATTTTGATTTTGAACAAAATATTTTCCAAGCAGATAGTAATAAGATGGTGCAATTAGATGATGGCTTTGACGTTTATGCTAGTCAGGCCTTTAATGCACCAGATGGGAGTGCTTATTTGATTAGTTGGATTGGACTACCAGAAATTACGTATCCAACGGACCAAGAAAATTGGGCGCACTGTCTAAGTCTTGTAAAACAATTAAAAATTATTGATGGTAAACTTTATCAAAAGCCCGTTGCTGCAATGGCAAAATTACGAGATAATGAACAAATTTTGCCGAAAAAGGAGCGTGTACTAGTTGAAAATGCAGGACAACAATACGAACTAAAGTTAACGCTAGGTGCTAATCAAATAGGTAATTTACTTTTAGCAAGCGATGGTACAACAGAACATGCACTGCAATTGAAGTTTGACACGACAGAAGGTTATTTGTTGGTTGATCGAGCAAATGTTGGGGAAAAATTTGCCACAGAATTTGGTGAGCAACGCCAGATTGGCTTAACGCCAAATAAATCCTTGACTTTGGATATTTTTGTTGATCATTCAGTTTGTGAAATATTTGTTAATGGTGGTCAAAAAGTGATGACTTTACGTTATTTTGCAGAAAATACGCATACAACGATAGCCTTTTCAAATGAAGAAATAAGAGATTATTCGGGTCAATATTTTACACTTCAGGATATGTAAGCGTTATTTTTTTGGTACAATGGATAAATAGAATTTATTTGTTCAAAAAGGATGTGTCATTGTGAAACCAAAATTATCAGATGTTGCTAAAGAAGCAGGCGTATCGCCGACAACTGTATCACGGGTGATTAATAATCATGGTTATTTAAGTGCACAAACAAAACAAAATGTTTTTGATGCAATGGAAAAATTGCATTATCAGCCAAATTCATTGGCGCGTTCATTAAAAGGGAAAAAGACACGGATTATTGGACTCATTTTTCCTGGCATTACAAATCCGTTTTTTTCTGAGTTAATTGAGAAACTTGAAAAGAGTTTGTTTTTGCAAGGATATAAAGTTATTCTTTGCAATTCAGCAGATGATATTGAAAAAGAACGTGATTATTTGAAAATGCTATTAGCTAATCAAGTCGATGGTATTATTACGGGTGCACACAATTTAGGGATTATGGAATATCAAAATACCAATCTGCCGATTATTTCATTTGACAGACGCTATGCTGATAAAATGCCGACGATTAGTAGTGATAATTTGCAGGGGGGTATTTTAGCAACACAAACGTTATATGATGCTGGTGCCCGTCATATTTACTTTATGGGGAATCCTGATCAAAAAGGAAATCCAACTGACAAACGATTACAAGGATATTATCAACAAATGGATTTTTTAGGATTGGATCGTCATGTATTTCCAATTTATTTTGATGATACACCAATGATTAAACAAACATCTATTAAACGTTTATTAGAACAAGGGCAGGCTGATGGCATCGTTTGTTCTGATGACTTAACTGCTATTTTGGTATTACAAGTTGCAGCAATGCTTAAAATAAAAGTACCTGATAAGTTAAAAGTTATTGGTTATGATGGTACTGATTTTATGCGTACCTATTTTCCTGATTTAACAACGATTGTTCAACCGTTAGACGATATTGTTATGATGTTGGTTAAGATGTTAATACGGCGAATCGATAATGGTAATCAACCAATTGATGAAGGGGATTTTGTTCTACCGGTTTCATTGTATCGTGGGACTACAATTTAAACGACATTAACTAGAAAAACAGAAAAACACCACCTAATTGTTTAAGAATTCCAACAATTAGGTGGTGTTTTATACTATCTATGGCAAATTTTTATAGAAATCATAAAGGCTAGTCGAACGAAATTAGCATCATATGCTAATTTTATTTTGTAAGCAAATGTAATCAGATAAAAAACCTGACTAGCCCGGGAAATCATTACTAATCAAAACACTGTGTAACCTGACTAGTCCTGTTTTATAATCGTTGATGCGTCAACGTTGAAAACGATTTCATTGTTAGATAGAATAAAGATGTTGAAAGGGGGAACAAATGGAAAAATATCAAAAAATCTATCAAGATTTATTAAAGGATCTGCATAATCAAGTTTATTTGCCGGGTGACTTTCTACCCAGTGATGGCAAGTTGGTCATGCGTTATAAAGTATCGCGTGAAACTGTTAGAAAGGCAGTTAAATCTTTGGCAAATGACGGTTATGTGCAAAGATTGCCTGGTAAAGGGTCTGTTGTTCTAGATCGAAAGCACTTTGTGTTCCCTGTTTCAACGCTTGAAAGTTATCGTGAAATGGTGTCACAAGCTAACTTAAATGCTAGCAATGATGTCATTAGTATTGAGCCAGATGTTGAGATTCCTGAAAATTTAACTTTATCTGAGTCTTCAATATTGGCAACTTTAGTGGAAAGACGTCGACGAGTAGATGGTGAAGCCACTGTCTTAGATTATGATTACGTTAATCAAGAGACAGTCGCAACAGTGCCTTATGATGCAGCACAAAACTCATTGTTTGACTACTTTGAAAATCAATTGGGCTTACAAATAGATTATGCAATTAAGCGGATGACTGTTGAAAAAAGCAATCTGCGTGACCGTCAACTTTTACAAGTTGATGAAAAAATGGCTATGGTTGTTATTCGTAGTGAAACTCGATTAGCGGATAATCGTATTTTGTCATATACGGAGTCACGACATCGTGCTGATCGCTTTACAAGTGTTGAATTTGCAAGACGGCGTAAGGTATAACGAGGAGGATATTATTCATGTTTGGATTTGGCAAGAAAAAAGTTGTTGAAAATGATGTTAATTTATATGCACCAGTAACAGGAGAATTAATTAATTTAGAAAATGTTTCTGATCCTGTCTTTGCCGGTAAGATGATGGGTGATGGGTTTGCAGTCGAACCAAATAGTGGGAATGTTGTGTCACCAGTTGCTGGTGAAGTGACACTACAACAAGGACACGCAGTTGGTATTAAGCGTGTTGATGGACTTGAAATTTTAGTTCATATCGGTATTGATACGGTGTCATTAAATGGTGCACCATTTGCTCCACAAGTAAAAGTTGGGGACATTGTTTCAGGTGGTGATACCTTGTCAGTAGTTGATTGGCAGAGTATTGAAACTGCCCAGTTACCTAAGACGACAATGGTATTAATTACTAACTCAGCAGATAAGCTAGATAACTTGACGACAAATGTTGGTTCAGTTACGGCGGGTGAACAAGTTGGTCAAGCAATTGCCATCAATTAATTGAGGAGGAAATACTCATGGCAAAACAAGATTATGATGCATTAGCAAAGGACATTATCACAAACGTTGGTGGTAAAGAAAACGTTGATAAAGTTATTCACTGTATCACACGTTTACGTTTTTATTTAAAAGATGAAAAGAAAGCTGATTCAGCAGCAATTTCAGATTTAGATGGGGTCGCAGGTGCAGTTTACAATTCACAGTTGGGCCAATACCAAGTTGTTATTGGACAGGCTGTTGAAGATGTGTACGACAAAGTTATCGATCAATTGGGTGATGATGTTGTCGATGCAGAAGCAACTGAAGCAGCGGTTGAAGCAACTGGCGGTGCCACAGGTGGTTCTAATAAACCTAAAGGATTTTTTGGCACAATTAAGTATGGATTCCAGTTGCTAATTGGTACCATTACTGGTTCAATGATGCCGGTTATTGGTTTATTGGCAGCTTCTGGTATCTTAAAAGGATTTTTGACGTTATTTACATTTAATTTGGGTTGGATTGATGAATCATCAACCACATACCAAATTATTAATACAATGGGTGATTCAACCTTCTACTTCTTGCCTATTTTAGTTGGTTATACTGCTGCTAAGCAGTTGAAGTCGGATCCAATTATTGTCGCAGCGATTGCAGGTGTGTTAGTGCACCCAACGATGGTTGATTTAGGTGCTAAGACTTCAAAGAATTTCACTGAGTTTTTAGGTGTAACGATGAATGCAACTTTCTTGGGGCTACCAATTCACATTCCATCTTACACATATTCAATTTTCCCAATTATCTTTGCGGCTTGGTTAGCTCGTCCAGTTGGAAACTGGTTTAAGAAAGTTTTGCCACTAAGCCTTCGTTCAATTTTCCAGCCATTATTTACGTTATTCATTGTTTCAATGGTTGTCTTGGTCGTTGTTGGACCGGTTATCACTTTGATTTCATCAGGATTGGCAGCATTTATTAATTGGATTGTAACGTTAAACCAAGCAATTGCTGGTTTGTTGATTGGTGGTCTTTACCAAGTATTAGTTATTTTCGGTCTACATTGGATGATTGTACCACTTATTTCTAACGATATTGCCCAAACTGGTCATTCAGTTTTGAATGGTTTGATTAACTTTACAATGATTGCACAAGGTGCTGGTGCTTTGGCAGTCTGGGCTAAGTCAAAGATTACAAATATTAAGAGTTTGGCATTAGCTGGTGCACTATCTGGATTTGCTGGTGTTACTGAACCAGCCATGTACGGTATTAATTTGAAGTACGGTCGTGTTTTCTGGATGGCAAACATTGGTGGTGCTGTCGGTGGTTTGATTGCTGGATTGTTTAAGGTTGATATGTTTGGTTTCACTGGTTCATGGATTGGTTTCCCATCATTCTTCTCAAAGACAAATCCAAATAACATTTGGTATTTCGTAATCGCTGGAGTTGTCACAACAGTTGTGTCATTCATCGCTGTTTACTTCTGGGGATTCAAGGATTCTGATGTAAAGGCTGCTAAGGAAGCTGAACAAAAGAATGTGTTCAAGGACGAAGTTCAATAATTAATTCAAATAAAGGAGTTATAGATGAGTCAAAATAATTGGCAATTAGTTTATGATAATTTAACAGATGGTGTTAGGTCATATGGCGAAGAATCATTATTAACTTTAGGAAATGGTTATCTTGGTTGGCGTGGTGCTCCGGTAATGACATCTTATAGTGACGATCATTATCCAGGACTATATGTTGCTGGAATATTTAATCAAACAACAACGCCGGTAGCAGGGCGTGATGTGGTCAATGAAGATCTTGTTAATTTGCCTAATCCGCAATTGATTAATTTATTTGTCGATGATGAATTGGTCTCATTTGAACCAACGGCACGTGAATCGATCTTACACTTTGACACTGGTCTGTTGTCAGAAAAATTCACGTTACCAACTGCTAAAGGTGATTTGATTTTAGAA
Organism: Weissella sagaensis; assembly: GCF_010306265.1. Lineage (NCBI taxonomy): Bacteria > Bacillati > Bacillota > Bacilli > Lactobacillales > Lactobacillaceae > Weissella > Weissella sagaensis. Next base: position 80,952 of record NZ_BLKA01000006.1, read on the forward strand.
ACTCAAAAAGTTGTTAATCCATATAAGATGCATCAATTAGCACTTAATATTTCAATTTCAGGAGATTTTAATGCCGATGTGACAGTGCAAGCTGTTATTGATGGTACTGTTGAAAATAAAAACGTTAAGCGTTATCGTGATTTTGAATCGCGTGAGTTCGATGTTACCGATATGACGGATAGTGTCTTAACTGCACAGACAAAACAATCAAAGATTATTTTAGCAGTTGGCGCAAAAACAACTAGTGGTGATGCAGAATTTGTATCAACACAGGCAGATAATCAAATTGTGACACAAGCGCAATTTAAATTAACACCAGATAGTGTCATAAATATCGATCGCATCATTGGTGTTGCAACTAGTTATGAAGAAGATAATCCGGTTGAGGTTGTTACGCAACAATTGACGGATACGTTTGCTGATATTAAAGCAGATGTGCAAAAGTATTGGCAAGGTGTATGGCAAGATAATGACATCGTGTTAGATAGCGATGATGCAGATTTGCAACGTATGATTCGTATGAACATTTTTCATATGCATCAATCGGCACAACATAATGCTAATCAATATTTGGATGCTTCTGTTGGTTCGCGAGGATTAACAGGTGAGGGCTATCGAGGTCATATTTTCTGGGATGAAATTTTCGTTGTACCTTATTTAGCTGCTAATGATCCAGCGGCAGCTAAGGATATCTTGAAGTATCGACTAACACGTTTGCATGGCGCACAGTTAAATGCACAATCAGAGGGCGAAGTTGGTGCAATGTACCCTTGGCAATCTGGTATGACTGGTGACGAACAAGCACAAATTATTCACTTAAATACTGTAAATAATAAATGGGATGCTGATAATTCCCGCTTGCAACGTCATGTATCGTTAGCCATAGTTTATAATCTTTGGATTTACGTGCAAATGACTGGGGATGAAAGCATCTTACGTGAAGGTGGTTTAGATGTTGTTGTTGAAACTTCAAAATTCTGGTTGAATAAAGCACAGTTAGAAGAAGATAATCGCTATCATATCGCTGGTGTGATGGGACCTGATGAATTCCATGAGGCTTATCCTAATTCAGAGACTGGTGGTATTAAAGACAACGCTTATACTAACTTGATGTTGACTTGGGCTTTGAACTGGTTACAAGAATTAGGTGCTAATCAACAGCTACCTGATATTGATCCATCCTTACTCGCAGAAGCGGAAGACGTTGCTAATAAGCTAGCCTTGGAAATTAATGAGGATGGTGTGATTGCACAATATGCAGGTTACTTTGATTTAAAGCCAGTTGATTTTGATGCCTATCGTGCTAAGTATACTGATATTCACCGAATTGATCGTTTGATGAAAGCGGAAGGATTATCACCAGATGATTATCAAGTCGCTAAGCAAACAGATTTGTTAATGACAATTTATAATTTAGGTCATCAACATATGTTGCAGTTAATTGAACAATTAGGCTATTCGGTACCAGAAAATTGGTTGCAAGTGAATAAAGATTACTATCTTGCTAGAACGGTACATGGTTCAACAACGTCACGACCTGTTTTCGCAGGGATTGATATAACGCTTGATAATAAGGAAGAAGCATTAGAATTCTTAACGACAGCAATCGGATCAGATTACTATGATATTCAGGGTGGAACAACAGCGGAAGGTATTCACATTGGTGTAATGGGTGAAACATTAGCAGTCGTTCAAAATGAATTTGGTGGTGTTAACCTACGTGATGGTGTTGTTGTCATTAATCCAAACTTACCAGTTGGTTGGCGACATCTATCATTTAAGCAACGCTTTCATGGAAACTTAATCGCAATAGATATTGTCCCAGGACAGGTAACAGTTGTAGCTGATCATGATATGGCTGTAACGGTTTACAAACAAAATGTCTACCTAAGTGCAAATGAACCTAAGTTAATTGAGGAGGTCTAGCGATAAATGACTAATTTTACAACAATTAAAGGTTTTGCGTTCGATATGGATGGCGTGTTAGCTGATACTGCAAAGTTTCATACTGTTGCTTGGCATCAAATTGCTGATGAGATAGGTACAACATGGACACCTGAACTGGCTGAAAGTTTAAAAGGCATTGATCGAATGGGTAGTTTGGCCTTAATTATGGCAGCTGGTGGTGTTGCAGAACAGTATGACCAAGCAGAACGTGAAAAATTAGCAGTTAAGAAAAACACACACTATCGAGAATTAATTTCAACATTGACGCCAGATGATATTTTGCCTGGAATGAAGTCTTTTTTGGATGAATTAAAAGCGGCTGGTTATCAGATGAGTGTTGCATCTGCATCAAAGAATGCGCCATTTATTATTGAACGATTAGGATTAGCGCATTATTTCCAGGCCGTAGTTGATCCAGCTTCGGTTACAGCAGGTAAACCTGATCCGGCAATATTTTCCGCAGCAGCAGATGTTTTACAACTACAACCAGCAGAGGTGATTGGTATTGAAGATTCATCAGCTGGTATTCAAAGTATTAATGCTGCTGGTGAAACAAGTGTTGGCATTGGTGATAAGAATGTTTTGCAAGAAGCTGACATTAATTTTGCGACGACGGCAGACGTCACGTTAACTGCAATTAAATCTGGTTGGCATTAAGTAATTAAATCTTATAAATTAAAAAATGGTAAATTGCTGATATATTGGTGATTTGCCATTTTTTAATCTGAATATTTTTGTTTTTTTTAGAATCATTGTGATGATAAATAATTATAATTATAGGAATTACCCTTGCATAATATCTAAATACGTCTATCATGAAATGCGAGCATTATTTTATCTGTAGGAGGAAATAAACGGAAAAATGAACAGCGAAACCGATAAATCTAGTGATAGACGGCGCTTTATTGATTCAAATAGGAGAGAGAAGGTAGTAAAGGTTATAAGTGAATTAGCAACGATTATGTGTGTGCTAATGTATGTCTCCTATATTGCCGAGATCAAAAGTAACCTAGCAGGTAATCCAGTTCCACTAAGTCAGCCGCTAACAATGATGTTAGATGCTATATTATGGACTGGATACGGTTGGTTAAAACAATATCGTGACTGGCCTTTGGTTATATCGAATGTGCCTGGTATATTATTTGGTATTGTCACTATTTTAACAATATACGTTCATTAAATTTAAATATAGATGATTAAAATACCTAATTACTATTACTCTTAGTCGTTAGGTATTTTATATTTGGTAATTTTTAATAATTGTCATTATTAAAGTAAACGTTTACAATAGTATTAATTAATCGCATTTAACAAAAATTTGGGGGCATATAATGGCATTAACTGATTACTTTTCAGGATTGCAGCATGTTGGTATTCCAGCTTCATCATTAACTGAAGCGGAAACATTTTGGACAAAATTGGGGTTTAAAAAAATTGGTGATTTTCCAGTCGGGAACGTTATCTTTATGCAACGTCAAAATTTAGTAATTGAAGCATGGATTGGGGATGACATTGTGGGAAAGCCTGGGGCTATCAATCATATTTCCTTAGATGTCACTGATGCTGAAGCAGCATTAGTTGAAGCAAAAAAAGAAGGCTTTAATTTAATTGATCACGATATACAACATTTACCATTTTGGGACAAAGGCATTAAATTTTTTAATGTACAAGGACCAGATGGCGTTATTGTTGAATTTTGTGAAATTGTTAAATAATAGAATAGTTGACATAAGCCATTTGCGTTAGATATTGTTCCAATTCAGATGGCTTATTTCATTAGGTATAATTAGAAAAGGTTATTTATGAAAAGAATCGCAGTATATTGTGGTGCAACAATGGGTAATGATAATGCTTACCAACAAGCAACAAAACAATTAGCTGACTACTTAGTTGAGCATAATTTAGAACTCGTTTATGGTGGCGGAGGTGTTGGGTTAATGGGCATGTTAGCAAATGAAGTTTTAACAAATGGGGGCAAAGTTCACGGTATAATAACAGAGCAATTAGTACAATGAGAGGTCGCTTTTAATAAATTAACAGACTTAAAAGTAGTTGAAAGTATGTCAGTACGTAAGGATATGATGTTAAAGTTATCAGATGCTTGTATTGCTTTGCCGGGTGGTCCAGGCACACTAGAAGAAATTATTGAAGCCTTTTCATGGGCAAGATTAGGAAATAACCCAAATCCATGTGTGTTTTTCAACGTTAATGGGTATTATTCTCCCTTAGAAGATATGTTTGATAATATGGTGATAACAGGATTTTTAACGGTTGCAGATCGTCAGAAATTATTATTTTCTGATTCGTTAGATGAAATATTTAATTTTATGGCACATTATGAACCACCTCAGATTAGAACCTATAATTAAAATAGGTAGTCACTGCTAGATTTATTAATAACACAGTGTATATATTGAACATTTGTCTTGTGTGTATAACACGAGGCTTTTTTATTTTCTTAAAAAAATTAAAATGACTATACTGCTTCGCAGGGGAAAATCACAAACTAACTAGATTCATTTTATAAACCATTTAGCCAAATAAATACGTATTTGAGTCATTATAAGTGAAGAAATCATGCATAAAATTAGCAAAGTAATCATAAAAGTATGTTTTTATTTTATTTATTTTTATATACCAATTTAGACTATTTTGTGAATTTTTTTAGATTTACTATTGAATTTTATTTAATAACAACGTATCATGTATTTCGTAGGGAAAATGTAAGCGGTTACATTTTTTGTAACTTAAATTTTAAAAGGGGATTATATTTATGAGTGAGTACGTTGCTAGTACACGTGAAGGAAAAGTAGATTTTGTTAATACCAATGATTTAGAAGAGGCAGCTAAAGAAACCATTCCGAGTGGGGGATATGGTTACATTCAAAGTGGTGCTGGGGATTTAATTACCTATAAGCGTAATGTTACAGCTTTTGATAAAAAAGTTATTGTACCTGGTGTTTTGCGCGATGTCGAAAATCCAAATACAGAAGTAGATTTTCAAGATATGCACCTAACAGCCCCTATTATCATGGCACCGGTTGCAGCACATGGATTGGCCCATGTTGAAGGAGAAAAGTATTCAGCAAAAGGGGTTTCAAATTTTGGATCTATCTTTACGGCATCTTCATTTGCATCAACAACGCTAGAAGATATTCGTGAAGCTGGTGGTCAAGATGCCAATCAATGGTTCCAATTTTATATGAGTAAAGATAATGGTATTAACGACCAAATTATTGCAACTGCAGAACGTAATGGTTCGAAGGCAATTGTCTTAACAGCTGATGCAACTTTGGGTGGTAATCGTGAAGCTGATAAACGTAATCACTTTACATTTCCGTTGCCAATGCCAATCGTAGCAGCATATCAATCTGGTGTGGGTCAGAGTATGGATGCTGTCTATAAATCAGCTAAGCAAAAGTTGGCACCGCGTGATGTTGAATATATTGCTAGTCATACAGATATTCCAGTTTACGTAAAAGGTGTACAAAGTGCGGAAGATGTTTATCGTTCATTAGATGCTGGTGCTCGTGGTATTTGGGTAACTAATCATGGTGGTCGTCAATTAGATGGTGGCCCTTCAGCATTTGAGTCATTAGAAACTGTTGTCGATGCCGTTAGTGGTCGAGCACCCGTTGTCTTTGACAGTGGTGTTCGTCGTGGACAACATGTTTTTAAGGCGCTAGCAACTGGAGCCGATTTAGTTGCTATTGGTCGTCCAGCTATCTATGGGTTATCGCTTGGTGGGGCAACAGGTGTTGAACAAGTATTTAATTTCTTTAAGGATGAGTTGGCATTAGTGATGCAACTTGCTGGTACGCAAACCATTGATGACGTTCGCAACTTTACATTGCGTGATGCCTGGTAAGTAGTCATATAGTCAAAAGTAGTCATATAGTCAAAAGGAGTATGTACTAATGGATGCACATGTTTCAACATCAAAACCGGCTCAGTTACCCGATTTTGATGTAACAACACCGATTGATTCAGTCAATGAAGACGTAGTTGAAAAATCACCACTATTTAGAAAAATAGACGTTGCTTTAATGAACAAAGTCTCGCTGTTTCAAAATAGTTATGCACGCTATGCAGCGCGTGCCATGCTGGCAACTTTGTTCTTAACGTTAGGAACGGCCGCTGCATTCGGAACAGCATTACAAGCAGAAAAATTGTTACCAGGTTCTGGTAAATTTACTTTTGCTTTCATGTTTAGTTGGTCATTGGTTATGATTATTTTCATGGGAGCGGAACTAGGAACGTCCAATATGCTGTTTGTGACGGTTGGGGTTTATCGTAAAAAGATTCATTTCTCAACTGCTGCTAAGGTTTTAGGAACAACGTTGTTATTTAATTTAATTGGGGGGATCTTCTTTGCTTATCTCATTTCATTAACGGGTCCGTTCCAAGATTTACCATCAAGTAATTACCTATTTGATGGTATCGCTGGTAAATTAAGTAAATCATCAATTCAAATTTTTGTCGAAGCCATTTTTGCTAATATTATTGTTAATACGGCCTTCTTCATTAACCTACGAATGAAAGATGATGCAGGTAAGGTGATGGCCATTATTTTCGTCATCTTTATCTTCGCTTTCTTGGGTTATGAACACGTTATTGCTAATTTCCCAGCATTCTCACTAGCATTCTTTGCCTCAAATGGCACAATTGCTGGTATGACTCTTGGGAGTGTACTGCACAACTTGTTTTTTGCCTTAATTGGTAACTATGTTGGTGGTGCATTAATTATTGGTATGACTTATGCTTGGATGAACAAGACTAAGACTGATTATGTTGATTAAAAAATAGTTATTACAAAAAATCGTGAAAGCGATTAATAATATTAAAAGCAGGAACAGATAATATGATATCTGTTCCTGCTTTTTTAAATTTCCCATTAAATTATGTGCAGCTATCCGGTCAACTTTGTTTGTTATATTTGTATAAAAATAACTAAAAAGTCTTGATGCCTAGTCTAACAATAGTTATCAGTACTGAATATTACAGGAAGTTAATTTGGAGAGAAGCTAGTCTTTATTGTTACTAATATAATTTAAAATTTGAAACATAGTTTCTTGGTTTTCTTTTGGTACAGGTGTGTTTAGAATATCCGTTGCCGTTTGATTAAAGATAGTACCTTTCACATAAGCGGCATCATTTGTGACAATTTCACGGACGTCATTATCTTGTGGTTCAAAATGAAATTGTAAGCCAACTACACGATGATTTAGAATAAATCCTTGATTTTTAACAGCATCACTAGAAAATAATAGTTCTGCTTCCTTTGGTATTTCAAAGATTTCTTCATGCCAATGTAATGCTACCAGTTTGTTAGGTAGATTAGGAATAGTTGTCGTTTGTGGATAAACTGGTGCCCAGCCGACTTCCTTTGCAGGTGATTTTGTGACTGCATATCCCATAGCCTTAGCAATTTGTTGGGCACCAAAACAAGCACCAAACATAGGAATATTTCTATTTAATAATTCTTGAATTAGGTTTCGCTCTTCTGCAATCCAAATTAAATGATCATTAGGACTCATTGGACCGCCTAAAATTATCAGCATATCTGTTTGATCAGCTGTTGGTAAAATACCGTTAAATTGATAGGGATGATATACATAAATTTTGTGACCATATTTTTCAGCCCAGTTGCGAATACTACCAGGGCCTTCATTAGGTGTATGTTGTAAAATATTAATACGCATAAATATTTTCTCACTTTCTCTTATGGATTATAGTAACAAAGTTTAACGGATTATTAAAACTGAAAGCAATTATCTAGATTTGGTATGTCAGATTGAAAAATTTAATCAGTTTTTCTGAATTGTGAATTTTATATGAATTTTGTCACTTAAATTTAAAATAAGTGTATAATAAAATCAATATATACATAGTATTGAAATATAAGAAATGGGCGAATTAAAGAACTATGAAGTTTATAGCATTGGATAATCAATTAGATCAATGGGAAACATTCGTTGAGACTAATGAATTAGGTAATTTTGGTCAAAGTAGTTACCAATTTGAGTTGTTATTAAGTAGAGGGCGTAAAGCAAAAGTATTTGGTGTCATTAGTAATACAGATGACATACTTGTGGGTGGTGTTGTGAACTGGGATCCGACAAGATTAGGTTATAAGTATTCACTAGATTATGGCCCTTTGGTAAAAGATTGGTCTGATACTGATGCTTTAAAATGCTTTTTTGATGGTTTAGTAGAATATGCTAAACGTAACAAAGGATTATATTTAAGTGTTTCACCAAATGCCATTTATCAAGAATTTGATAATGATGGTAATCCAATTTGTACACCTAAAAAACAAATCCTTGATGCCATGTGTGGATTGGGGTTCACACATGAACCATTTAAGTATGGCATGCAAGATACTGGGGTAACTGTTTGGCAATATGTGAAAAAGATTGACGGACAAACATATCCCGAAATATCAAAAAGCTATCACAAGATGGCTAAGCAGTATTTAAAGAAAAACAAACTTTTTCAAGTTAATGTGCGTGAATTATCCCGAGATGACCTACCTATGTTCAAAAAAATCATTGATGATACAGCACAACGCAGGCACTTTTTGAGTAAAGATTTAGAATATTTTGAAACAGCTTATGACAAATTCCAGGACCGCATTAAGTTTGTGGTAGCTGAGGTATGTTTTTCAAAATATATTCAAATCGCACAAGATAAGCTAGATAAAACAAATCAAGAAATTGAAAAATTACAACTTAAAAAAGAAACAGCATCTAATAAAACCCGTATCGATAAGCAACTTAGCGAGTTATTTAAACAAAGAGATAACCATGAGAAGCGTATTCAACATGGTAAACAAATGCGAATTCATGCAGGCAAAGATGTAATTCCAGTTGCTGGCGCAATGTTCATTATCATGCCACAAGAGACGGATTATCTATTCTCTGGGTCATATGAAGAATACAGTGAATTCTATGCACCCTATCAGATTCAGGATTACATGTTACGCATCTCGCAAAACTTAGGCGTTAAAACCTACAACTTCTTAGGAATTGATGGTAAATTTGATGGTGTACTTAAGTTTAAGACACAATTTGAGGGTATCGCACAACAGTTAATTGGAACTTTTAATATACCAATTAATCCTTTTAAATTTAACATATATAAAAATTTAAAAAAATTGGTTACTAAATAATCCTACATTTATATAGGTCTCATTAAAGGATAAAAGGGGCAAATATATATTAATATAGGGATTTTGAATGACTGTTTTAAACGATAAAGATAATTAATTTTAGGATAATTAAAAATGTTTAGTAAGTATATTAAATTTAGTCTGATGATAGCTACAGTACTGTTTATTTTATCTTTTCCCAAAAACGGGGTATCTGCTAATGTATTAGATCCCAAAACACCACAAAATATTAAACTACTACCACCGGTAAAACAGCATCGTCTCCTAACTACAAGAAAAGATGATACAAACTTGCTTTCAAATGAAATCTATTTTGGTAATAAACGTATTTTAATAATTGGCGATTCATTGTCTGTGGGATGGGATGGTAAACAAGTTTTAAAAAATAATTATCCAACGATATTAAAACGATTGTTAAAGCCAAAATCATTGAACAATGCGTTTTCTTCAGCTGGGTCACAAATATCTGGTAATAATAATGGTACGCCGATATTTGATTTATCAAATAATGTTTCGCGTATATTAACTACTAATATTATAAAACGTACTGATATTGTAGTGATTGAAATTGGAATAAATGATTTAGATTATAGTCGTAATAATTTAGGTTATGTGCAACAAAGATTACAAGCAAATATTCAACGGTTACGCCAGGCAAATCCAACAATCAAAATTTTTGGGATTTTACCTGTGAATTCATATATGCCTGTTAAACAAGGTGATTACGCTATTAATCAACTGAAAAGAGCATTAACAGATGTATACTTGAGTTTTGGTATACCAGTGCTTAACGTTACTGATTTTGGTGTTGCTAATTCACCGGCTGATTTAGGCGATAAGTTAGTCCATCCAACCCAAAAAACATATAGGCAGATGGCTACAGTTATTAGTAGTTGGATGAACAGTAATTACATAATGCTGGCGGATGAACATAATAGTAAACAATTATTTAACTCGAATGGTTGGCAAAAGAATGAATCTAATCAGTGGCAATATGCAATTAACAATGTTCTACAATCTGACTATCATGAAATTAATGGACATGGCTATTATTTTGATCCTAAAACAAAAGCATTGGTGACAAACCGAAATATTAAATATCTGGGTAGTCAGTGGTATATTAATAAAGTAGGTGAGGTATTTAAGCACTGACAACAAAGGGGTAAAATATGGCACATCAGAATATACACCGTGCATTTGGTGTTTATGGAATTATCACTATTGATGGTAAGTTAGTCGTAATTAAGAAAAATGGTGGCCCATATATTAATCGGTTTGATTTACCTGGTGGTAGTTTAGAAGATGGTGAATTACTAAAAGATGCTATCAATCGTGAAATACATGAGGAAACAGGTTTAGAGGTCTCGAAGATAACACAATTAGGGATTACGAGTTTTAAATATCCTTGGGATTATCTAGACTATACAATAAACCAACATATTACTGTTTTTTATGAAGTTCAAGAGTTTGCAGGTCAAATCATGGCTTCTGTTACACAGTTTGCAGGGCAAGACTCACTAGGTGCTCTGTTAGTTAATTTGGATCAATTAAATATTAATAACGCTTCGCCACTCGTTTTGAAAGCAAAAGACTATATTCAATCTGGGTTATTTAATACTAGCGATACTAGCATTGAAACTTGGCAGGTTTTGTCAGAGAATGAGCGAGTGTTCGGAAATTAAAGCATTTATCAATGCGTAAATTATAAAAGTCGTCAAACTGGAATTTATCTGAGTTTGACGACTTTTATTTTGACATTTAAAGTTGGAACCTTTAAATTGAAAATACCTTGCGTTTAACTTCATTATACGCTAATAAGATGGTTCGCAATATTGATATAGAACGTTGCAATGTCGGGTATTGAAAAGTATTAAGTGGAGGAAATTAGCAATTTTATTTAAAAATGATGAAATTTACGATGGCTTATCGGCAAAAGGTAAGTTAGCTTATTTAATTGATATTGAAAATGGGAAGGAGAATGACCAGGAAGCATTTCATTATGTTGATACAGAACTACCAGAATCAAGTGATGATTTTGTTTTAAGTAAAACGTTAATCAAATTAACTGGTAATGATAATGAGATACAAAAGGTTCTGAATTATATAGATAAGCAAGATGGCGCTAATGCAATACCAAAAGTAATTCAAGAATTAGGTGATTGTTTAAATATTAATTTAACTGATAGTGATGGTAGGTGGTTATTAGCCTGCATCATGGCATACTCGGACGATTATTATGATAAAGTTTTAAAAATAATTGCGAGTTGATCATTAACGTTATTAATCTAGATGCATTCTATTAAACCATTCATCACGTAAAATACCATATTTAACTGAATCCCAATATTTATTTTGCCAAAAACGAACTTGACGAACTTCAGCTTCCTTTTTTAATTGTAAGCTCTCAGCTAAAGCAATCATACGAAAATTTCCTGACCAAGTGGTTAAGCCGATGTGTGGTAAATTAGTCGTTTCAAAAAGTTCAGATAACCATTTTTCTAAAGCAATTTTACCGATACCTTGATGCCACTTAGTTTGTTTGTAAACAGTGATACCGACATCTAGCCATTGGTTTAGTGGTGCATCTTCGTAGTAAGCGGAAACTAAGCCGACCAGCTCATCATTAATCCAAATAGCTTTGCGCATAGGATTTTCTAAATAAGGATTAGACTTATCTAAATCAATAAATTCTTTTTTTTCGGGAAGTTTGTCGTGAAAATAAGGGCCATTCCATTTTGTCCACTCGGCGTTAGTATCACTAAAAGCCAATTGCCAGAATGGTAATAAATCTTTTTCGCTTAATTGTTTTAATGCAATTTGCATGATTACTCCTAATATTTTGTATATTGTAGACTACTTACTTCAGTGTTAATTATATACTGAAGATTATTTTAATTTCAATAGATTTACTCATAATAAAACGTTATAATATCAATATTATCAGTTAATAAATTAAAAATAAATGACATTATACTATTTATTATTTAATGGAAGGTAATAAGTAAGACATTGAAAGGATACAAACTATGCAAAAAATTTATCCTAAAAAATTACAACCGGGTGATGAAATTCGTATTATTTCGCCAAGCTCTAGTTTAGAGAGAGTTGGTGGGATGCAAGATAATTTAGTTGCACGAGAGCGTTTAGAGAATTTAGGTTTCAAAGTTACGTTTGGTGTGCATATTTATGAAAATGATCAACTATTTTCGGCCTCAATAGCATCAAGATTGGCTGACTTACATGACGCTTTTGCGGATAAGCAAGTTAAAGCAGTTATGACAACGATTGGCGGTTTCAATGCTAATGAATTATTACCCTATATTGATTGGACATTAATTAAAAATAATCCAAAATTTTTCTTTGGTTATTCTGACACAACCAGCTTGCATACTGCTATTTTTGCTAAAACAGGGTTAGTGACATATTATTCGCCAGCGTACTCTTCTTTTAAAATGGATGAACTGCAAGATTTCCAAACTAATCAATGGTTGAAAGCAGTATCAGGTCCAGCAGGTGGCAATTATGATTTAGCGACTAATGATGTATTTACAAGTGATCCATGGTATGACACATCAATACCAAGAAATTTTTTACCTAATAAATGGGAAGTGTATAATGATGGACGTGCTAGCGGGACCATCATTGGCGGTAACATTCAAACTTATCATTTATTATTTGGGACACCTTATTTTAAAAAAGTTATGCAACCTATTGCGTTTTTAGAAGAAGCTGAAGAAGGAGATGCATATGAATTTGACCGATTACTTGCACAATTTTTACAAGTTAATCCAGATATAAGAGGATTAGTAATTGGTAGATTTCCCAAAGAATGTGAGATGACACCTGATTTGCTGTTATATATATTAGACAAATATCCACTTCTCAAACAGATACCTGTCATTTATGATGTTGATTTTGGCCATACGCAACCTATTTTCACGTTTCCGTTAGGTGGCGAAGTTACAATTGATACTAATACGTTACAGATAACAGTTTATGAAGAATAGTTTTTATTTTCGGGAGGTTGCATGATGTTCCAATTTAAAATTGATGAAGAAGTAAGTTTAGCACTACCAAGGCCAAAAATTGATGCAGAAGCAATCTATGCTTTAATTGATGATAGTCGTGATGAAATTGCGCCATGGTTGACGTGGGCAAACTTTATGAAAAAACCAGAAGATGAAGAAAAATTTTTAGTTAAAACAATGGAACATTTTTGAAAAGGGTATTCTTTAAATCTGATTGTTCTTTATAAGAATCAACCCGCGGGTATGATTAGCTTTAACAGATTTCACAAATTAGATAATAGTACTGAAATTGGGTATTGGTTGGCTACTAAATTTGTTGGTAAAGGGATTATGCAACGAGCAGTTAGAGGGATGTGTGAATTAGGATTCATTGATTACAAAGTTAATAAAATCGAAATTCATACAGCGGTTGAAAATACACGGAGTAACAAGGTTGCAGAACGATCAGGTTTTCACCTAGATGGTTTAATTCGAGCTAGTAAATTACTAGAAGATGGTTATCATGATGGTTATATTTGGACTTTACTAAAAAGTGATTGGGGGATAATAAGAGGAATAGTTAGATAGATTTAGGATTGATGTCAGGCATATAATAAGCATCAATCTTTTTTAATGGCTTTTTATTCATAATACTTTTTACTCCAATAAAATATATAAATTAGTTGCTGAAACAACAGACTTCGTCATATTTTTGTTATAATTTAATTAGGATATCTCTCATCATATGTGACATTAATTCATATATGATGTTTTCCAAATATAATATTACTAAGTTGGCTTAAACATATAGATATGTGGAATTATGTTTAAATGCAGATTAATAAAAAGAGGTATTTATCATGAAAATGCATAACAAAATGGGCATTGCTATTGCATGTTTTATGGCAGTGGGTACGCTAGCAGGCTTTGGTGGCAGTATAGACACTGTCGCTGCTAAAGCTTCAGCACCTTCAAATGGCGCTGCAGTTAAAGTTAAGAGCGGTGAATATATTATTCCTGATAATAAAAAGACTTTATCTAGTGATAAGGCTTATTTGGCTTTAGATTTACACATTAAAAATAATGGTCCTAAAGTTAGTTTAATGACCAGTGATATTAAATTAAAAGATAAAAGTGGTAGTCGTATTAAATCCGTTCAAATTTACGGTAGTGGGGATGATTTCTCGACTATGGGATACGAAAAATTAGCAAAGCATGATACAACGAGTGGTTACGTTGTTTTCCCTGTTGCTAAAGATAAAAAATATACTTTAGAAATTGCACCGATGGCATCTGGTACTAAAAAGTATCCAACTACTAAGGTGAAGATTAACACTAAAAAGTATCAAGATCATACGCAAGATTCTCAAAAGGCTATGACAAGTTATGTTGATAGCGTGTTCTTAAACAAGCAAGATGGTAGTTCGTATGACAAGCTGCTTACTAATAAATTAGAAGATGAACAAGTTTCATATCGTAATGTTGCACGAGATTTTCTTGAAACAAGAGCATTCAACAATACAATTGCTGATGAAACAGCCGAAAATATGGTTAAGCAGATTCAAGATGTAAACAATAAAAAGGGATCTGTTAAGTATGCAATCAAATCAGCAACACCAACAACTGCTGAAATCACAGTTACACCAACATTGGTAAAGTTGTCTGAATTGTCGTCAGTTATTTCTGAGACACAACGTCGAATAGACGAAACGCAAAATGCGAATGGCAAAATGTCATATAGTGAAGTAAATCGTGCTGTTAAGGAATCACTTGTTCAAAAGTTCCCAGAAGTGCTAGAGAAGATGCCTATGCGTGAAGCTGATGGACAAGATATTAAATTAATTAAAGATGGTAAGAAGTGGACAATTGACACATCTGAGTCAGACTACTCATTTGAATCTTTGCAGAAGGAATTTAGTGGTAGTTTTAATTAAAAGGCAGGTTATTGAAATAACGTGTTAAGCCCTGTGAGTCGGTAATAAATCAACTTACGGGGCTTCATTATGTGTTTTAAAGGAGTTTATATTATGAATAATAATAAAAATTTAATCGTGTATTATTCACGAACAGGTAATACGGAAGCTGTAGCAAAATTAATTCATGACAAATTAGGTGGGGATGTTATAAGAATAGAAACAAGTGAAACGCGGCCGGCCAATTATCGACAGGAAGTTCAACAAAATCAAATGGAACAGGAAAACGGTATTCTACCTGGTTTAAATACTCAGATTAGTAGTCTAAAAAATTACAAGAATGTTTTTATTGGAACGCCAACTTGGAATATGGCATTACCGCAGGCAGTTGTTTCTTTCTTAACCAGTAATGACTTTACTGGGTTAAATATTTTCTCTTTTAATACTAATGGTGGATATGGTCAAGGGACAACCTTTGATCAGATTAAGACGTTAGCGCCAGATGCACATATTAATGATGGCTTCTCAGTTAAAGGTGGAGAAGAGAGTAAAGGTAGACTTTTAAATATTAAAGATGATCGTAAGTTAGAGGTGTCTCAGTTATTAGATGAGTGGTTAAATGAGTTTTGAATGGCAATGTTTATTTTGGCAGCCGTTTTATTGTATGCTTATGGTATAAAGTTTAATAAAGAAAGTACGTGCATAAATGAGTTCATTCATAATACCATCCAATAAAAACAAATATGATGCAACAAAAGCATTTAACGATTTGGATATAGTTCACTGGGTACAACATAACAATAAAAGTGTACAAGTTGGCGATATTATATATATATATGAGTCAAAACCTACACAAAAAATAATCTTAAAAACAAAAGTTATAGAACGAGATGTCTATAATTATCATATTGATGATTCACAATATAGCGTGATTGGTTTTGATTTTTCGAGTAAGGGACCTTGGTTTTCTTTAAAATTAGTGAAGAATGTTAACGTTAATATTTCACTAACAGATTTGCATAATCTTGGGCTTAAAGGAAATATACAATCTCTAAGAAGTTTGGACGATGCTACATCACAAGCAATAGATATAATATCTAACGACACTAATGGTTTAACTAGTGTTAAATTAACTGAGGGTAAAAAAATTCAATTTTATACTACCCGATATGAGCGAAATCCTAAAAATAGGCAAGTATGTTTGAATTATTATGGATATAATTGCATGGCATGTGGATTTAATTTTGAACGGATGTATGGTGAATTAGGCTATAAGTTTGTTGAAATTCACCATAAAAAACCACTTTTTTTGCAAAATAAAGAAGTTTCTATAGATCCAATAAATGATTTAGTTCCACTTTGTTCTAACTGTCATAGAATGATTCATAGAGATAAAACCAATATCATAACTTTAGACGAACTACGAAGTAAAATATCATTTACTTATACAAACTTTGATTAATTGTTTTGAAATGGGCTATTTTCGATAATTTAATTGTTTATTGGCTAAATTTAAAAAGATGAAAAATAATAGAAAGTGCTATAACTCAATAACGTAGGTTTAAAATTGATGCTATTTTAAATAAAATAATGGAGATAAATTTATGAAGCCTATTTTTGTTTTGATACGTGGAAATTCTGGTAGTGGTAAGAGCGTTTTAGCTGATGAATTACAAAAATCTTTTGGATTTGATGATTGTTTTGTGATACATCAAGATGTTATTCGTCGAGACATACTACATGCAAATGATCATGTAGGCACACCAACAATTGATTTAATAAAAACTTTATTTTTTGGGGGTGAATCTCGTTATAAAATAATTGTCCTAGAAGGTATTCTACGAAAAGATGTATATGGGGAAATGCTTATTGATTTAATTAATAATTTTGATGATAACGCTTTTGTTTATTATTTAGATGTATCATTCTCCATGACAATTAAATATAATCAAATGAAAAATCAACCTTTCCCGGTGGATAGTTTAAAAAAATGGTGGCGTGCCAATGATTACTTGAATTATAAAGAACAACGTTTGTCAAATGGGAGTACAAAATATCTTTTACAAAGTATTATTCAAGATATAACAGATAATACTTAATTAACATAGCAGATGTCTTAAACTACTTTTTTATTTATAGTGGTTTTTAAGATTAATAATTTAGTAAAACCGCAGTTGAATTTATCATAAATTTAGCTGCGGTTTTTGAGTGTTTAAACTATATTTTAATTACTAAATGAGGTTGTATAATCAATATTTTAGAGTATGTTTTTATAAAAATTATAAATAATCTATACTTTTAATGATTATTACGTATGTTAAAGAGTTAGCATGAATCAAAAGTCTTTTGTTTTTCAAATATTTCTTTCAATAATAGTTCAGTCAACAATAGACTTCCTATTTATGTGACGATATGAAGTTAACCAATAATAGTTTTAGTACGTAAAAAATAAGTGAATAATATTGAAGTAGCTTTTATGAAATATTTACATAGAATATCTAATTATAAAATATACAATATTGCTTAAAACTATTAAATAAATCATCACGATAATTAATTATCGTGATATAATAATTTCGTAGAGGAGATAAGAAAATGATAAAAAAAGAAAGTTTAATCGTAAATTTTCTAAGCTGGGGACTGATGATAGCTAAATGGTTGTTTGGGATAATGGTATTTTTATTAGTTACTATAGGAATAGGTTTAGCTGTCCCAGGAATTCGTAAGAATCTAAGTTATAGTACTAACATTTTAGGAATTTCTACTTCAAATCTGACCGTTGTATTTGGTGCAATTTTTGTAAGCTTATTTATTTTTATGATTTTTTTTGCAATAATTAGCTATTTACAAAAGCTCATAAAAAACATAAAGAATTTAAGCTTTTTTGAAATTACCAATTTGATAAGTATTAAGAAAATTTTACATCTTATTTTGGTGTTAATAATTGTACAAATATTTTATGGAATGTTGGAAATTGTACTAGGTATTTTGAATAATCAAGCCATTTCGATCAATTTTGCAGCTTTATTAATAAGCTTTATTTTTGTGGTGGTTGTTCAAACCATCTATATATTGTTGGATAATGGTTTAAAACTAAAAAATGAAAATGATTCATTTCTGTAGAGGGAATTAGATGATTAAAGTTAATTTAGCAAAAGTTTTAATTGATAAAAAAATGACTTCGAAAAAATTAGCCATAGAAGTCGGAATAACTGAGGCCAATTTATCAAATTTTAAGAATGGTAAGATGAAAGGAGTTCGCTTGGACACACTAAATCGGATTTGTGCAGCCTTGGATTGTCAGCCAGGTGATATTTTTGAATATGTCGTTGATTAAAAATTTAGATGATAGTAGAAAAATACATTGTATTACTCTTATTGATAATAAGAATTGTAAAATAAAGGTATAAACATACCATTCAAAAAACATTTAATATTGAATTTAATCGTCTGCACATTGTGAATTAAATTTTGTCACAGATACGAGGAGAACAATGAATAATACATTAGAAATAAAACACTTAGAAAAAAATTTTGGTAAGAAAAAAATATTAACAGATGTTTCATTTACTGTTACTAAAGGACATATTGTGGGGTTGGTTGGTGCAAATGGTGCAGGGAAAACAACCATTATGAAAGCTATTTTAGGATTGGTTGGTTTTTCTAATGGCACTATTACAATCAATGGTGAATCAGTATCATTAAATAAACATCAAGCTTTGTCTAAAGTAGGTGCATTAATTGAAAATCCAGGAATATATCCTTACTTAACAGGTTGGGATCATTTACGCTTGTTTGCTGAAAAAAACATAACCAAAAGTATGATGACAGAATTAGTTTCTGCTTTAAAAATGGATAAATATATTCATCAAAAGGCTAAAGGGTACTCACTGGGGATGAAACAAAAGTTAGGAATTGCATTAGCTTTTTTGAATAATCCTGATTTTGTTATTTTAGATGAACCGATGAACGGTTTAGATCCACAAGCAACGTTTGATTTGCGGCAATTGATAACTACTAAAGCGAATGAAGGAACAACCTTTTTAATTTCATCACATATTTTAGGTGAATTGGAAAAATTAGCAAAGGATTTGGTAATTATTGATCGTGGTCAAATTATTAAACAAACTA
The DNA here is from genome assembly GCF_010306265.1 of Weissella sagaensis. Classification (NCBI taxonomy): domain Bacteria; kingdom Bacillati; phylum Bacillota; class Bacilli; order Lactobacillales; family Lactobacillaceae; genus Weissella; species Weissella sagaensis. The sequence goes on from NZ_BLKA01000006.1 coordinate 100,121, forward strand.
CAACTGACGAGCTATTAAGTACAGGAGAAAAATATTTTGTTTTACAAACTAGCGACGATGATAGGGCACAGCAATTATTATTGGACCACAACTTTAATCTGAAAGAGGATATATCTATATTAGTTCCTAATATAGATAATAATAGTTTGGCTAATGCTTTAAAAGTACTTATTAACAATAATATTGATGTTTTGGACGTACAACATAAGGATAATGACTTAGAGGTTTCATTGCTTGAATTATTACAACATGGTGAAGAAGGAGTAAAATAATGAGTACCTTAATTAAACAAGAAATCTTTAAACTTGCCAGAAAACGCAGTACTTGGCTTTCGACCATTATTTTAGTCGTGCTACAAGTCGTATTGGCTCTAATTGTTAATAAATATCCAGACGTATTATCAATAGAATCTATATATATGGATGGATTTTTAGGGTTAGAATTAATATTCTTTTTTATGGTTGCTGCATGTAGTAGTATAATTACAATGGAATTTCAGTATAATACGGCAAAAGAGTTATTTTATCGTAAATATAGTCGTGGACAAATCCTAATATCAAAATGGATAACATTATTTTTGTACAGTGTTTATTGGTTTATTTTAACTTATGTTGTTACTTTTGGACTTAAACTTATCTTTTTCCCACACTTTGACTTAACTAAGAATGTTGGCCATGGTACCACATTGGTAATAAGTCAACTACAGTATGTTGGGTCTCAATTTTTAAGTTATTGGTTAATTTTGACGCTTGTATTATTATTAGCTAATTTGTTCAAAAGTTCTGCTGTTGCAACGTCTGTTGGACTAATAGGTTATTTTTTGATTAATATTGTTTCAGGTTTGATGGTATTATTAATTGAAAAATGGGATTGGATCAAGTGGAATCCATTAACTATGTTGATGTATCCAGCTCAAGTACAAGAGAACACTACTAAAGCAATAACACATTTAACAATTAATGAATTATTTACAGGGAACGTTATTTATATTGTTATCTTTCTTGGAATTGGTTATGTTATTTACCGTAAGCGGACTGTATAATCAGTGAACTTGCATCAGTTATAAATTATTTGAATATATAACTTTTTTAAAGTTAGCTAAACGAAAAGTATTCCGTAAATTATGTGGTTCTACAATTTTGGTTTCGATGTCAAATGGCATGAAAAATTGTAAAATTAACTAGAAATATAGCTTGTAAATCCGGCTGTTTTGCCAGATTTACAAGCTTTTTTATGTAGTAAAATTCACAAAAGTAGTTTAATGTATTACAATTTCTCCAATATGCTTAATATGTCGATTAGAGAAAATTTTTAAGAAAGCGTGTTTAATACCTTAGGTCCATGGCCAAGTTGGGAGGAAATGTTGCGGTCAATTAAAATGATGATGCTTATAAAAAAGTAACCTTAAACTAAGTGATATTTCAGAGTAATAAGTTATATCTAGGTAGAATTAAAGAAGTAATCTTAGCAAATATTATACCAACTATAGCCTTGGATTATTGATCATATTTTAGTTGTGGTAAATATTGAATTAAAATAAATTGACGTTCTTCAACGTGTACTGATTATTAAGGATATTTAATAGTTATATCGTAAATAACTATTATTATTTATTCTAAAGGAACAAGGAGACCAACTGGCAAAATGCATTATGGTAAAACTGGTTCAGAAATCTTAGCTATATTTAACAGTGGTGTCAGTAATTTTAATTGTTATGCATGGTCTTTTGACAATTCCCACATTTTTTAGTTGTATGAACTTTATTCTTAACTATACACAGTACTATAAACGTTGATATAAAGGCGTTTAGAGACGTGTATAGTTTTTTTATTACATTGGTTACAAAATAATGACAGACTGATTTTTAATCAAGTATATAGCTAGTCACCGGACTTAGTTCGGTTAATTTTTTGGTAAGAACTTCCATTATCGATATTAAAGAGTAAGGAGGTGAGAATTAATGGATTATAAAGAAAAAGAAACATTGGGGCAAGCAGTTAAAGCTTGGCGTGAAGATCATCATTATCGCATGGGTGATGCAGCTAATGTAGCAAAAATTCCATATGCAAGCTTTCAACGTATTGAATATGATAAAGGCACACCACGTATAAAAAATTTAGCATTGATTGCTAAGACATTAGGCATGTCCACTGATGAAGTCATTATGCGTTGGTTTAATGATGACAAACAAAAAGATCAATAACTGAAGATAACATCGCATCTCACAAATGACTGATGTTATCAACCGTTATTGATCTCCCAAAACTTAATAAATACCCTCTGTTGCGATTAGTACTGGTAATACTTTTTAAAACAGAAAGTACACGTATCATTTTCAAAAAAATGAAGAAAATGAGCTGGTTTTAGTGCGACATTTTTTAGCATCGAACCTAATGTGTAGATTAGTATAACATACTATAGCATATCATGTGAAGTCATGAATGAAAAGTTCATTTCTGAAGGTCATTACTGGTGTATAAGACGTTACTAAGAGCCACAGAGGGGGTATAGTAGCGTTTTTTGACTATACCAAGATGGCTTTTAGGCAGTTACAGAATGCGACGTTGTAACTTGTATGAGCAAACGGGGTTCGCATCGCCCACACGTCGTCAGAAAGGTGCCAGAGAACGTCGTAGCGAACGTTTAAAGTAATGTGGCGTAATTGATAGCCACTGGTGGTGACAACCAGACAAACGCGTCAAAAGGTCAGGGTGGACGTACTGAAAATGGCGTCACACGGCAATCACAATGACTTCATGGTGCTTAGTTCATAATTCGACCGTATAACTCGAAATGATGTTGTGATGGTAGCTGGGCAGTGCTGGCTTTAAACGTGTGCCAATTCTTGTAATTGGACGACAAAACAGTGATTTTGATCACTCTGATCGCAGTTAGTGTTTTGTTGGAATAGCTCGCTCAAGGGAGAACTCTCCTAACTAACGCTACGCGTTGTTGATGAGTTGTTAAGCATCAGTCTAATTAATGATTAACTACATGAAGTATGTCGTTTTGTTGTCCAGCAAGTTGGACAGAACGGAGAAAGAATATGTTAGAAATTGATAAATTAAAAACGATTGAACGCATGGAGCATCAACCAACAGCGTATGTGTATGTTGCTTTCGATAAGACCTTTTCAACTATTAGAGCTTATGCCGATAAGCAAGCCGATTTACATAAGCAAGTCTTGGCAATGCAAGCACAAAAGGTAGAGATTTTTTGGTTAGGACGATTGTCTAAAGCAGCCTGGGATGATGTGATGCAGCATTGTATTGTGTTAGAAACAGTGCGTGGGTGGAGGTGAATGAAATGAATTACCAGTACATTGCAGTGGATTGGCAGCGACGTCATATCTTATTAAGTGCCGAGTCAATGGCCAGTTTGAATCGGCTAATCTTATCTGAAAAAGGGCAAGCATTAATTTACCAACAAGCTGTTTGGATATACCGGATTGAGGCAGAAGTATTTGGCAAAGTAGTACAAGAAATTGATCGAACTGGGGTCGCTTTTAGTCAATTAGTACGACCTGATCATTAGGTAATTGTGGGAGGTAGGTTATGTGGGAGCAATTAGATTTAATTGATCAGCAGGCAACAGATAATGATAATCATTCTAATGAACATTATTCAGTTTATTATGCACATCGTGTATCAGCACAACGTATTAATCAAACAATTGAATTAGTTCAAATTAATCAGAAAAAATATTTATCGAAGGGACAACTTGTTGAAACTAATCAGCACGAATTGTTAGTTATTGAACGTCGTGTTTTAGCTAAAGAATTAGTCAAGATTACGTCTGATATTGTTTTGAAAGTGCAGATTAAAGAACAGTTGTTAGAAGAATATTTATTACTGACAATAGCGCAAAGTTGTCAGCAAATGGATGAATTGTTTAATAGTTAAAGTCATGAAAAGGAGAAAAAATCATGCAAACAAATATTCATGTGGGACGTCTGTTAAAAACATTTAATGTGCAAATGGTGGGTGAGAAAAAAGATATTAAAATAGTGCGTTTAGGTTTGGCAGTTAAACGGTATTTGAGCCAGAAATCCCAAACTGATTTCATTTATTACGTGGCGTTTGATAAGACGGCGGATATGTTATATCAGTATGCCAATAAGCAAGGACTACCACTTGAAGTTCATTTTAATATTCAAAGTCATCGCTATGAAACGACCGACGGTCAGCGTAAATATCAAACCACTAATGTGATCACATCATTCATGCCTTGGTCAACTAATAATCAAGACAAATCTGGTGTGGCGGATGATGAACTAGCAGCTGCAAATGACGAAACAGAGGCAGATGTTTTACAAGGGTTAGCCGGCTTAGTTGCGGATGATTTAGAAATTAGATAGGAGGATTTCATGCAGCATGTCAAAGTTAAATATAGTGAAAAAACGCATCTAAAAGAAGGTGCTGGTTGGTTCAGTCGTTGGTGGTATCGCAGATGTGTTAAGCATGATAATCGGCAATATAATCACTACGATCAGCAACGCAGAACCGTCACGTTACGTTTCCTAAGTTTACTCGGAATAGCTGCGGCTATTTTGATTTATTCTATGGTAATGCCACGGCCGTCAAGTACCGTTTCAACCAAATTAAATCAAGAGATGGCGTTTGGTAATCAAGGCACTAATGTTGCCTTAACGAAGAAAATTTTTAATGATGAAACGGGACTATTAGAATTACATTTTAAGTTCACCGGAAACGTTGATGATTCGATTACCACAGGCATTAATATGAAACGGTTTAAGTTGTCATTTGCTGGTGATCGGTATATTCAAAATGACCAATCTGAGTATCATATTTTGGCCACTTCACCTAATACAATGGTTGTCCAATTTGAGAAATTAAAGACTAATTTTCAAGATGTACGTATTAGTTTTGCAGACAAAACAATTGATACGGAAAGCATCAAAACGGCCGCTAATGATGACGAAAGTGCCACAAATAAACAAGCCAAAGCAAGCGATCAATTAGCCACAATTATCATTAACAATGATGATAAATTACCAACTAATTCACAACGTAAAGTATTAAGCAAAAAGCAGCTAGTTGTGGCCCAAACGAGAACAAATATTCAAGAACATGAACACAATATTAAAGAAAATCGTGCCGCGATTAAAGCGTGGCAAGCAGCCATTAAAGAACAAACGGAAAACGTGCGGGCAACGCGTCAACAAATGCAAGATATGACTGATAAAGAACGATCACAAGCTAACGAAACAATTGAGTCTTATGAATCAAAAATGACCGATCTTAAGAAAAATATTAGTGATGCAAAGACTGATATTCGGAGTGGAAAAGACAAAATTAAACACTTAGAAAAACAAAAAACGAAGCAACAACATGGGCAACTGAATGTCCCTAAATTAGCGCAATAACTTTTGCGGAATTGCTGCAAACTAATCAGTAATTCCGCAATATTTTTAACCAAATACATGGGGTGTCACTGGGGTGTCCGGATGGCATCCAGTGGGGTGTCTGGCGGGGTGTCTTTGGGGTGTCCAGTGGGGTGTCACTGGGGTGTCTTTTGAAAAATGGTAGTATCACCAAGAATGCCCGCACAGCGGGGTTATATCACAACGTGGTATCATTCCCCCTTAACCTGTTATTTATCATTGATGTATTTGAACTTTAATTTGGGTGCAATAAAGAATTTGAATTTTGACTTAATGATGGAGGTTTAACTTAATGACAAATCAATTTATAATGCGCAACTTATCAGACCATACTTTAAAGATTATTGATGCAGAAGCTGCACGAAATAATATCTCACGAAATGCTTTATTACAAATTGTCATTGAGAACTTTGCGAATAACTTAGAACAAGCCAATGCAAACGAAATTTTGTTGGAACCTTTGCAAGATGTTACCAAACAATTGAATACGTTAACGCATGCAACAACTGATTCACAACATGCAATCTCACATGATTTAACCGCTTTAAAAAATAGTATTGATCAGTTAATTAAGTACATGTATGACGATACATTTGAATAAAAGGAGAAACAAAATGTATGGTTATCAACGACGATGGCTACGTCGATTAATGGTGATAGTAATGACAGTGGTAGCAGTCTTAGTTTTTGTTAAACGAGATGTTATTTTAGATCATCTTTTTAATCAATTTAGTCAGTCAACAGCAGCACCTAAGATACCGCAAAAAGAGGACCCACAGAAAAAATTAGCCGCACAAGATTTTACAAATCAACAAGCGATGGTGGTTAATGATAATCAACCTAATTTTACAGCAAGCAATTTAAAAACAACCGCAGAACCCTGGCAAAAGTTGTCCCATCGGGATTGGTTAGGACGACCTAAACAAGCCAATGCTTTACTGAATCAAAAACAGATGCCAACGCTCAAAAGAAAAAAATTAACTGTTAAAACGCCTGGTTATCATGTGTATCGACTTAAGCAAAATGGTCAAGAAACATATCTTTATAATCGTTCACATTTAATTGGTTATCAGCTAACTGGATTGAACAATGATGCCCGTAATTTAGTAACTGGTACGCGTGTGATGAATGCTATTCATGAAGAAGATAACCAAGCATCAATGGAAACTTATGAGAATCAAATTGCAGCTTATTTACGACAATCGTCTAATCATTATGTTCGTTATCAAGTGACCCCATTATATCGAAACGTTGAACGTGTACCACGGGGTATTGAACTGGCTGGTCAATCGATTGGTGATGATGTGATTAAGTTCCATGTTTATATTTTCAACAGCCAACCAGGTTGGCAAATTAATTATTATACAGGCACAGCTTTACAACAAAGTGAGGAGAAATAATCATGCAAACTTTAAGTGAATTTCGTCAAAAATTAAAGCGGAAAAATCAGAATCGTATCAAGTATTTACGAACAAAATTTAAAAATTACGCCGATGAAGATTTGAATGAAAACGTTGCTGATGAACTAAGAGGCTTAATCAATATCACCGAAATTTTGGATCATGAGCCAACTGAAGAAAATAGTCGGTGTCGTCAAATTACTATCAAGACGAGTCAGCAAGAAGCTTGGTATCGTGATGTCTTTAAAACATGGCTTGACCAACATCCGGAAACGGGTATTAGTGGTGATAATAATGCTGGGATGTATCGTTTTGCGTTAACTTTTTTTGTAAATCAAGTCATCTTAAATCCAAAAAATAATAGTCTGTCATATGCTGATTTATTAAAGGGCATGGATGAAATCAATGACCCAGATCCAATGTTAAATCAAATCAATTTACAGATGAACGATTTAAAAGAAATGACCTCATTTATTGCAGCCATGGATTACTTAGAAAATATGCAAGTCTTTGGTCCAACGCGACAAATTGATGAAATAATTCAAACGGATATTCGTTCAGAAATTGATAAGAGTAGTCAGTATGCGAAAGACTATAATGCCTACCAGAAGCGTCGTAAAAATGATCTTGCAAACAAACGTCAGCGCCGTCGCGGTGAAGGAATGGAATTTAAACATGACTAATCAAAATTTTGATTTACAAGCAGCTTTAGAAAAACTACATGAAGAAGATTGGTTGCATCCTGATCAATCTGCCTTTCAAGATAAGATGACGGTTCAAGAAGTTGAAACGGAGAAGAACTATCGGCAAAAAAATTATTGGCTTGCGCAATTTTCCCATTTATTAATGAACCAGTATCAACAAAATAGTCATGCATGTGCTAGAATTTTGCACCAAACAAGTCATAAAAATATTACGCGAGCTGTTGCCCGTTATCCGGAATCAGATTTTGCAACTTTAAAGGACGTTCAGAAAAGTTTAGCAGCTTACGCACGACAACAAGGAGTGAAAACAGATGGCTAAAACAGGGGGCTTTGCGAATTTTGCAACGGGGGAAAAGAAAACAGGTGCCGTGTTATTACCAACACATTTTACGACAGCAGCACAAGCAACTAAAGCCGGTAAACAATTTGGTAATCTAGTGCGCACTTATGCGGCAAAAAGTTCCAAAGTAATGGATGAAAATAACCAAGCTTTGGTCGATATAACTGATGCTGAACAAGTCCAAGAGTCGAGTAATAGTTTTGGTTATAGTTCTCGCTTTTCTGCTACGGGTGATGAACACCCTCTGTTTGATAGTGACACGTTAAATATGACCGATGAGCAGATGGACAACCTGGAAAATAAACTAAACTTGGCCCAAGAAAATGGCAATATTTTGCATGAGATGGCCTTCTCAATACGAGGTGATTGGTTGGTTGAGAATAATCTGTATGATCCAGAAACAAAGCAATTAGATCAAGATAAATTAAAGCGGGCTGAACAACATATTGTGCACGATTTATTTGAAAAAGGTGGGTCACAACCTTTAGGACAAGGTCCTGATGATGTGGTTTGGTTTGGTGCCGTGCATCAAGATACTGACCACCTTAACATGCACATTTGGTACGCAAAGATTTCACCAGAAACGCGACCTAGTATGTTACTTAAAAGTGGTAAACCAAAAGGTGTTATTGATTTTAAAGCAAAGCACCAAGCTGAAAGTAAATTTCGTTATGAAATAGAATCAGACGCAACGAAAATTAAACGGGTAAATGTCTATGAAGCGGTGGGAAATTATCGCACACAAATTAAACAAGATTCTTTGACAAGGTTGGATCGGACACACAAATACACGGCGGACCTGCAGAAAATTTATGATGTCTTACCACAAGATTTACGGGGGCGTTGGAAGGTTGGTAACACTGATAAGTTAGTAACGAATGATACAAGCCGAATGGCACCAGCTAATCGACAAATGAATGGCTTGATTGATAAGTTATTGACGAATGAATTAAAAGATGATTACCAAGAATTTCGAGCAACTGCACAAAAAATGGATGACATGATGGCAGAAACGCATGGAAATCAACACAAAGGTCAAGAGAAATGGTCAGAAGCACAAGATAAACGACTACGTAAAGAGTTAGCTAATGGTATTTATCGGCAATTTAATGAACAGTTTAATACAGATCAGAAGATTAACGATGGTAAGTTTCACAAACAGGCCAAAGGGAATTTTGAAAAGGTTAAACAACGTAATGATCAACCTGAAAATCCTAAAATGGTGACGCCACACAAACCTGCACCTGTCGGTAAATTAAATAAAATTGCAAAACGGATGACGAAACAAAGTCGACAGGAAATACAACAAATGCATCGGATGTTACAAGACACGATGGTAGATCAATCACAAAATGTTAGTGATGAATCACTTTCACGGCATTTATAGGTTTTACAGAGTTAATATACAAATCGTTATTTGCAAAGGTGTAGAATTAAGGTATTGATATAAAACATAAAGAAAGGTCGAAACATGAGAAAAAAAGATTTATCAAGACAATTCGTTTTAGCCATTAATGATGTAGGAAAAAACAGTGAATTAGGGATTTTTTTAAGTACTTATCAGGCAAAATTAGACAAAAATCAGCTAAAAGGCCTTGAAATAACACGTTTTACTGATGGAATCTCAAAAGTAGTCCGTAAATCACATCAAGGTGTTCCAACATCTGTCACAAAGCTTATTTCTATGATAAATCAACGTGGTATTTTGAATGGCTTTGGCCTAGGCTTACGAATGTTCTAAAATGAATTATTAGTCAAGAAGTGACAAATCACTTTCACATAATTCAATGTGCTGTCCCAAATGTCTAAGGGTTTGTTTTCAGGATGGAGGGTTTATGAATAACAAAGAGTCAAGAAAACAAAGAACAATACGAAAGGCCAAAGATCGTAGACAATTAGAAGATGATGTAAAAGACATTCAATTCTATTCTCAATTTGTTCCAAATGAAGCGTTAAATATATCGGAAGAAATTTCAGATTGGCTAAATAACGATAATAATTGGTGATTTGCAAAAAATGAGATTAAATTATTAATTAATACAAATACACTAAAACAAGCCAGTATAGTTTATTTGGTGAGTTTTCATTTATAAGGTCTTTACACATTTATGAATAACAAATTAACATAAAAATACTCCTATACTTTCATTTTACGGACTGAATAAAAATAGTCCATTTTTTAGTATTAGAGCAAAAAAATCGATGCTTTTTAAGCTATACATGATGTTAGGAATACTTAGTTCATTTTTCAAATTTCATGTAAGTGTCATTGTTCTTCTTACTTTTTAGACAAATTTGATGCATAATTAAATTAATTAAAAGTTTGGAGAAAAAAATGTTTGATAGTAGCTTTTATGAAACGAATCTATATAATTCTTTGTTTTCTATAGAATTCTTAACCAGATTTGGATATTATGATTCAATAACGAAGACCGATAGTGTGAATACTTATGCTCAATCTGATAGCTTTTTGATTGACATTTTCAATATGGATTCTTTAGCTGATTACATGCAGAATCATCAAGGTGATTTAGAAAATCTATTTTTTAGTGATGTAACAACTGGTAATGAAATTACTGAACCAATTTCGTTCTCAATTCCAAAAAATTTGATTTCTAGGAGAGAGTACAAAATGCCAAATATATACAGCTATTTACAGTTGGCATATTATGTGACACTCAACAAAAATGAATTTGTTGACGCTTTCAACGAAAATAAGCATAGTACTTCTAAATATTTCAATCAATTGAAGTATAATTATACGGTTACTCAAAAAATTAGAGAAGGTCAACTTGCGGATGACAATAATATTCTCAATATGGATTTAGGTAATTTTTATCACTCACTTTATACACATACTATTTCTTGGATGCTGATGGGACGAAATGAGTCAAAAAAACACAGAAGAGGAGGGTTTAGTAATACATTAGATCATTTGATTCAGCAGGAACAATTTGGTGAAACCTATGGTGTTCCGGTAGGAAATCTAATATCAAGAATAATTACGGAATTATACATGTGTAATTTTGATAAACAAATAGATTCTGCTTTTGAAGGTGGCGTCAGATTTACACGATATGTAGACGATTTTCATTACACATTTACAAACGAATCACAAAAAGATGCATTCGTACAAAGATTTAGGTTCTTATGTAGAGAATATAGACTAAATGTTAATGAATACAAGACTAAAGTTGATACTTTTCCTTACCTCACGTCGCTAGACAAAGACTCAATATTTCATTACTTTGATAACAAATTTCAGGGTGAACAAATTTCTGAAAAACTACTGAAACAATCAATTATTGCATTTATAGATCTTTGTTTAAAAGAAGAAAGTCAAGGCAATAAAGGTTCTATTAAGTCATGTTTTTCAGTGTTAAATAATTTTCTAGAAAAAATCATTAAACAAAAAAGGTTAAGTAAAAAGTCAATTAATGCATTGTTCACAAATGACGAAAATTTGACGAACTTTAACTGCTCCTATGTCAATAAATGGCACATATTTTTCTAAACACTCGTTCTAATTCTGTCGGAATTAAACCAACTGATGTAATTTGAGGTCCGGATTACCAAGTCCTCAAAATTGGAAAAAGTTGTTTGAAAGGCAAACTCTCTCTTCAACAATGAGTGAAAAGCTTCAATTGGCCCATTATCATAAGGATAACCTTGTTTTGAGTATGAGTGGCTAATCTGATGCCGTTCAAGTAAAGTTTCAACTTCGTTGCTGGTGTACTGTGAACCCATGTCAGAGTGAAAATATTGTGGCTTTTGATGACATTCAAGCGCCTGATTAATCGTTTCTACAACTAACGTCGCCTCCATCTGACGACCAATCTTGAAAGCAAGAAACTTGATGAACCTTTGGTTCGTAAATAGAACTGAGATAAACCCAGGTTCCTGGACGTAATTCCAAATAAGTAATGTCAGCACCCCATATCCTTGCATTGGGCTGGTGCTTGATTAAATTGGGGCGTTGTGAATGATCCACATGAGTG
>NZ_BLKA01000007.1:0-108949 GCF_010306265.1 Weissella sagaensis
GACACTGAGGTCACACCTGTTCCCATACCGAACACAGAAGTTAAGCTCAGTAGTGCCAAAAGTAGTTGGAGGATCGCCTCCTGCGAGGATAGGACGTCGCGATGCAACTTGGAAAGAGTTCACAGTAAAATGTGAACTCTTTTTTTGTGTACAAATATGGTAAATACCGTCTTTATAAAAAGGAGGTAGCATAATGATAGTTCATGACAAATCTCTGTTATATGGTCGATATGTAGTCTGTGCAAAAGAAAATATTGATGTATTACCAAATGATGTGAAAATTTTGCCAGCTATTCGAAATGGTCAGTGTACACGATGTCAAAGTAAAATTTTAAAAGCGTGGCAATTACCCAATAATGTTAGTTATTGTTGGGGCTGTTCAAAAATGGGGCGAATTACTTCTAATGATTATTTAATAACTTTAGCAGATCCAAATGATTTTAAGCATAGTGAACGTCCGTGTATTTGGGAAGGAAAATTAACGGCATTCCAAGAAGCAGTTTCTAATCAACAATTAATTGCTTTGAGAAAAAATATTTCCCATTTGACTTACGCAGTTACGGGAGCTGGTAAAACAGAAATGCTATTTCCAATGATAACCAAAGCAATCCAAGATAATATGCGCATTGCTGTTGTAGCGCCACGTATTGATGTTGTAATTGAATTAAAAAAACGCATACAAAATGCATTTATAATACCATTTGTGACCTTATATGGTGGTAGTAAAGATGAATATTACTACACACAATTAGTCATTGCAACGACGCATCAATTAATGACTTTCAAAGAGGCATTTGATGTTATTGTAATTGATGAAGTTGATGCATTCCCATATGTAGAAAATACAATGCTAAGTTATGCGACAGAGCAAGCTTTAAAAAAAACAGGTATTAAATTTTATTTGACAGCTACTTTAAATCAACAATTAAAAAAATTTGTAAAACAAGGAATGATAGGATTCTCAACATTACCCCGTCGATTTCATGGTTATGAACTTCCCAATTTAACAATTAAAATAGTACAAAACTGGCGGCGTAAATTACCACTTAAAGTGATTAAACATATTATGTATTTAAAACAAATGAAAATTAATTTTTTATTATTTGTTCCAGAGGTAGACGATGTTAAAAGGGTAGTAGCCCAATTAACAGGTACTGATATTAATATATTAGGAACTTACGCAACAGATGAAAAGCGATTAGAAAAAGTTCAAGCCATGCGTGCTAAACAAATTGATGGTTTGATAACAACGACTATTTTGGAACGTGGCGTAACCTTTAAAGGAATTGATGTTTTAATTCTTGGTGGAGATGAAAATATTTTTACAGCAACAGCATTAATTCAAATTGCTGGTCGATGTGGGCGTAGTTTAGAAAGGCCAACAGGGAACGTTACCGTGTATGCCAGAGAGAAAACAAAGCAACTGATGACGGCTATAGCAGAGATAAATTATTTAAATATATTAGGTAAGAAATATGACATGTGAATTATGTCAGCAATTTATTAAACAGTCTTGGAATTTAAATAAGTTATTTAATTTTTCATTTGTTAAACCAGAAATAGTGTGTCGTGACTGTTGGCGTGAATTTGAAATGATCAATCCTATAAATGGATGTTTAGAGTGCCAGATAAAGACAACTCAAGAATATTGCCAAGACTGCTTACAATGGTTTAAACTGGGTTATCCGAAAATTAATAATCAAGCATTATTTAAATATAATTTTAAAATGAAAGAATATTTTAAAAGTTATAAATTTGACGGCGGCTATCATTTACGTCTGATTTTTAAAGATATGATACAGCAAAAATTAGCAACAATAGATGTTGACCAGATTGTACCGATTCCAGTTACAGATAAGACGTATGCACAAAGAGGCTTTAATCAAGTTGTTGGTTGGTTAGAGGACTTAACATTTGCAGAATTACTAGAATATCGTTATTCTAATAAAAAGATACAGTCACAAAAGAATAGGCAGGAACGTCTAAATACGAAACAGCCGTTTAAATTAGCTGTTTCTCAGTCATATGTCTGTAATCAAAAGATTTGTTTGGTGGATGATGTCTACACAACTGGTCGAACATTGCGCCATGCAGCACAATGTTTATTGGATGCTGGTGCACGGGATGTAACGTCAATAACGTTATCACGGTAATGATACCAATTAAATGGTAACGCTTTCTTTTTTTGTTATTAATGTGTTACAATATAACTACCGAAGGGATACAAATTTAAATCTTCGGTAGGGTAAGATATAGATTTTGGGGATTAATATCTTGCAAATTCAGTTAGACAGGAGACGGAATTATGCTAGAATTTAAGGTACGTGGTGAGAACATTGAAATCACTGATGCAATGTCAGAGTACATCGAGAAGCGTGTTTCACGTTTAGAGCGTTACTTGAACACAGAAGCTAATTATATTGCTCGTGTTAATGTGCGTTCATATAAAGAAGGTACTTTTAAGACAGAAGTAACTATTCAATTACCATATTTATTGTTGCGTGCAGAAGATACACAAACAGATATGTACCAAACTGTTGATTTTGTTTCTGAGAAGTTAGAACGTCAAATTCGCAAGTACAAAACTAAGGTTAACCGCAAGTCTCGTGAAAAGGGATATAAGGGATTAGAGAATACTGATTTCATGGTTGAACCTGAAGCGACTGAAGACGATTCAGAAGATGGGTTGAACATTGTACGTACAAAGCATGTTGATTTGAAGCCAATGGATGTTGAAGAAGCTGTTCTTCAAATGGAGCTATTAGGTCACGAATTCTTCATTTTTCAAGATGCTGAGACTGATTTACCAGCGGTTGTTTACAAGCGTCGAGATGGTAAATATGCATTAATTGATACATTAAATTAAGGATAAGTATTGTATAATTTAAGATAGGAAATTTAAATCATACAATTAATTAAATTGAAACGATTAAGGCTGGGAATTTTTCCTAGTCTTTTTGTATTATAGGAGAAAAATAATGAGCAAGAAAAAATTTATTACGATGCAACAATATAGTGTTTTATTAGGTGGGCATATTGAAACCATTGAAGAAGCTGGGAATCATGTTGCGCCTTATTTTGAAAAATTAGATGAAGCAATAAAATCTGATGGCATTTCAAAGTTATCAGATCAAGAATTTGTAGAAATAGCAACAGAATTTGAAAATACGGTAGAAGTTTATCAAGACGTTGTTGGCAAGTTAAATGGGATGTCAGCACCTGTCCGATTTATTGGGGCCCACAAGAACATACAACAGTTATTTACTGCGTATACAAGTGCAACCAAGATGATGGCTGATTCTTTAGATACAAAAACAAAACAGGTTGATTTGACTGCATTTACACAATCAGAAAAAGACCAAGATATCTATTTAGATAAATTCTTTGCACAGGTTAGACGTATCTTTACTATGGGAACAAAATAAAATGTCAGATTTAGATCAAATGAACGAGATAATAGCAATTAATGTGCCAAAAAAGGTGGGTGAGCGGCTAACGTTACCTACTAAAAAGGTGCAAGCAGTAACCGATTTATTGAATGACGGAAATACAGTGCCGTTTATTGCTCGATATCGAAAAGAAGCGACGGGTAATTTGGATGAAGTTCAAATTCGTGACATTCAAACAGTTACTAAACAATTAACTGAAATCCAAAATCGTAAACAAACGGTTTATAAAGCCATTAGTGAACAAAAAATGATGACACAATCTCTTCAAAAAGCGATTGTAGCAGCAGATTCATTACAAAAGATTGAAGATATTTATTTACCTTATAAGAAAAAACGACAAACAAAAGCAACTGTTGCTAAAGAGGCGGGTTTGATGCCTTTTGCACAGTTAATCCAGACCTTTCCAGATGTTGATTTGAAATCAGTTGCGATGCAATATGTTAATCCGACAAAGGGCTTAAATACGAGTGATGATGTGTTTTCAGGAGTTCATGAAATTTTTGCAGAAGTGATTGGCGAAAACGCTGGACTTCGTGATTGGGTACGCCAATTTACTTATAAAAATGGTCATTTGGCTTCTAAATTAAAGCGTGGTGCTGATAAAAAAGATGAACAAGGAGTATTTGAATTATATTATGAGTTTGATATACCCTTAAAAAGGGTGCAAAATCATCAAATTTTAGCAATTAATCGTGGTGAAAGTGAAGGTGTATTATCAGGTAGTATTACTACTGATGAGGAAGCGATTAATCGTTATTTTAAATTCCGCTTAGTTGGTAGTAAAACAGGGTTAGCTGCCGATATTTTGAGTGCAGCAGCCAATGATGCCTATAAAAGGTTTATTAAACCAGCGATTGTACGTGAAATTAGGAAGGAGCTGTTTACGCAGGCTAGTCAGGATGCAATTAAGGTTTTTGGGACTAATTTGTATCATTTATTAATGGCGGCCCCACTGCGAGGACAAGTTGTATTGGGATTTGATCCGGGAATTCGTACAGGCTCAAAGTTAGCTGTAGTGGATAAAGCTGGTCAATTTTTGGATAAAGCAGTCATTTACCCTCATAAAGCACCCAAATATAATCCAAAAGATGCACGAGATACTATAATTAAATTAGTTAATAAATATGGTGTATCATTGGTTGCTATTGGAAATGGGACGGCTTCACGTGAATCACAGCAGTTTATTGTTGATATTATAAAAAAAGATTTACCAAATCTACGGTATGCAGTGGTTAATGAAGCTGGTGCATCAGTTTATTCAGCTAGTGATGTTGCGCGAGCTGAATTTCCAGAATTACCAGTAGAACAACGATCAGCCATTTCGATTGCTCGGCGTATACAAGATGCCATGGCTGAATTAATTAAGATAGACCCACAAGCTGTGGGGGTTGGTCAATATCAACACGATTTACCAACTAAAGAGCTATCTCTAGAATTAGACCATGTGTTAGAAACAGCAGTTAACCAGGTAGGTGTTAATCTAAATACTGCATCACCGCAATTGTTAACGCATATTGCAGGTTTAACGAGTACCACAGCCAATAATATTGTTACCTATCGTAATGAAAATGGCAGTTTTAAGGCGCGGACTGAATTAAAAAAAGTTGCAAAATTAGGACCAAAAGCATACGAACAAGCAGCAGGATTTCTACGGATTCCAAATGGTAAAAATGTGTTTGATAACACTGATATTCATCCTGAATCATATAAAATAGCTGAACAAATTTGTTTGGAAGCAGGAGTTGAAAATTTGGGGACACAAGCTGCAGACAAATTACGTCAACTAGATACACCTGCTTTTGCGCAAAAAATTAATGTCGGGTATCCAACGTTACATGATATTATTGAATCATTAATTACACCTGGTCGAGATTTACGTGATGATGCACCAATGGCAACGTTAAGATCTGACGTGCTGACAATGGATGATTTACAGGTGGGGATGCAATTACAGGGGACAGTGCGTAATGTCGTTGATTTTGGCGCTTTCGTGGATATTGGTGTTCATGAGGATGGGCTAGTCCATATTTCAAAATTGACGCAGGCACATGTTAAAAATCCACATACTATTGTTGCTGTTGGCGATATTGTTACAGTTTGGGTAACTGAGATTGATAAAAAAAGACAACGCATTGGATTGTCGATGATTGAGCCAAATAAATAAAGTATATGTATGGTATTATAAAAGCCTTGTGCGCTACTTTTTTCAGGTAACACACAAGGCTTTTATTTGGAGTAAATAACGTTATTAAGCAAACGTTGGGTGGGTTGCATATACTGTAGATATTTGCTAACATTACCTGTGTATTGATAACGAAGCGAATGTGGCGGAACTGGCAGACGCGCAGGACTAAGGATCCTGTGGTAGAAATACCGTGAGGGTTCGATCCCCTTCGTTCGCATTTTTATGATTTTAGGAAACCCTTGGTATATTAACAAAATGTTGATATACCAAGGGCTTTATTTATTAGGGAATACTGATTTTTCTCATAATTAACTATTAGATATTATTATTTACTAAAACATTTGCTGTTTTAAAATTAGCACAAATTATAAGTTAATGGCATTGTAAATTAAGATAGCTGCACCAATAATAAATAAGACACCGCCCCAAACAATTTGAGTGACGACACTTTTATCACCAAAGTATAAACGAATAAGTGGGGCAGTATTACCTAGTATCGAGATTAAAAGTCCTAATATAACAACTGCTAAACCAATTAATCCAAGCATATTTTCTCCTCCAAAAAAACAAAATATAAAATATTGCGATATGTCATTATATAACAAAATATTTTTTATCTCGTTATTAATGTGATATCATAATACTCGAATTACGATATCTTTTTAAATAAAAAGATATCAATAATGAATTAATCGATTGTTTAAAAAAGTGTTGACATGTTTGGCTTAAAAAGGTAAGATATTCTTTGTGGTTATGTTGTTCAATTACATACATGGAGATATACCCAAGTCTGGCTGAAGGGAACGGTCTTGAAAACCGTCAGGTCGGGAAACCGGCGCGAGGGTTCGAATCCCCCTATCTCCTTTTAACATCATTAGATGTTTTATTTTAATATTATAGCGGGTTGGAGCAGTCTGGTAGCTCGTCGGGCCCATAACCCGAAGGTCGTAGGTTCAAATCCTACACCCGCAATTAATGGAGATGTACCCAAGTCTGGCTGAAGGGAACGGTCTTGAAAACCGTCAGGTCGGGAAACCGGCGCGAGGGTTCGAATCCCTCCATCTCCTTTTTTAAAATAACCGTGTCCCTAGGGCACGGTTATTTTTGTAATCATGACATTTTCTAAGTATGCGAGGGGTTTAATATATGCCGGTACGTAAAATTCGATATTACCAATACGCAATTGTGATGTTTATGTTAGCATTGTTAGCTGTTATTTTTTTACCAACGTTGTTAAATACATCGCCGTTAGTGACAGCGCATATTAACCATTTGATAATGACGCTGTTTGGTTTAGGAGCTGTAACGATTGTGTATTTAGATGATCGTATGATAAAGCAAGCATTATATCAAAGTAAGCAAATGAAGACGGTGACTTTGTGGTTACCAATTTTGGGTCAAACGATTTGGTATTTAGTAGTATTGTGGATTTATCTTATTAATCTAAAAGATCACGCCTTATGGACCATGACACTACCAATGCTATTGTTTGGTATGTCATTTATGATGGGGTCATTAGGTTTACTACAACGAGAGACTTTGTCAATCATTGTTAATGACCCAATGAAAAAGACAACACGTCGATTGAATATCATGACAGTATTTTTGGCAATCTATGCGCTGCTATTCTTTGGCTTAACTGCCAGTTGGGTGTATGGTTTGACGATAATGGTATCAGTATTAATAATTGCTGATGCAAATTGGCCAGCGCTATGGGCTGGATGGCATCGAGAAAAAAGCTTGGATGACTTACCTGCACAAGGTATTAATTTCAAAGATGTTCGTGTTATTGAAAAGTTGCATAAAGTGTCAACGATTGTGACTGAAAAAAGAGGTGTCTTAACTGATGATAGCGTAACCGTTCACTCTATTTTGTCATTGGATGAACGTTATAGTGATTTTGATATATTAGGACTAGCAACAGGTCTACTAGCATTAGAGCCCAAATCTGGTTTATCACAGGCCATTATTAAGTATGCTGAAGATCACACAATTTTTCCTTCAACAGCTTCTGAACCAGAGATTGTATTTGGCGCAGGGGTGAGGGGTGTCGTTTTCAATGAACGTTTTGCTGTATTATCTGCTGCTCAAACATTAGCAGAAGGCTATATTGTTGATGAAGAAGCACTAGCAACCTATAAAAGTTTGGGGAATTCAGTCAGTTATGTTGTTGATAAATTACAAGTAATCGGTGTTATTACCTTTGGTGATACATTAAGTAAATCATTAATTTCATTAAATGACTTTTTTGTAAAACGTCATTTATCAGTAAAAATAGCTTCTGGAGATACTGTTGGTGCAACAGCGTCGTTACAAAAAATGATGTCATCATTAACTGATATAAAGGCTGACTTGACGCCAGATAATAAACAAGCACAATTAGATGAATGGTTAGCAAATAAAAATACAATGTTTGTCACTAATCAAGATAATTTACCAGATGACACAGATGCGATTACGGTTGCGGTTAATCGACCAGATCTTAACGCAGATATTCATGTTGAGAAAATTACAGACTTGAGGAAATTTTGGGCAACGGCAGATCGATTAATTCAGATAGATAAAAAGATGTTACGCTGGGCTAGTTTGCCAGTTATTATATTGTTATTATTAGCAGCTGGACTAGGTATATTTATTTCACCATGGTTGTATATCTCACCAATTATTGCAGTCATAATTCGTTATGTAATGAGTTATATGTTACGTTTGCAAATTAAAAATAAAAAATAAAGTAAATCGTACAATTAAAATAGTGCCATGTCATCATGAAAATGTTGATATGGCGCTATTTTGTTGTTTACAGTATCAGTCAGTTGCATTGACTTATGGTACGTAAAAGCCTAAAATTAGTTATGTGTTATTAAGCGCAAAAAAAAACACTATTGATTTGACATAAACGTCAATTCTCTAGACAGGAGAAACAAGATGAACAGCACATTAATGATCATCCTGTTGTTGCTTGTCGCAATCGTAATTAGTGGTGTGATTGGTTATCAAGTGGCTAAGACAAAAATTAACCATACGTTGACTATTTCACACCAAACCGCTACAGAAATAACGAGTCAGGCCGCTGTTGATGCTGAGCAATTAAAGAAAAATGCTTTAGTGGAAGCGCGTGACGAAAGCCAACGTTACCAACAACGTATTGAGAGTGAATTACAAGAACGCCGTTCTGCTGTAAAATCACAAGAAGATCGTTTGGTAAGTCGTGAATCTGTTTTGGATCGAAAAGATGCTTCACTACAAAAACGTGAAGAAGTTATTTCGAGCAAAGAAACAAAATTGGATCATCAACGCCAAAGTGTTAATGATAAGCAAAAACGTGCTGAGGAATTAGTCGCACAACGAGAAGAAAAACTTGTTGAAGTAGCTAGTTTAACTCGTGAAGATGCACGCAATCGCATTTTATCAGAGACTAAAGAGGCACTAGTTGCTGAACGAGCTGTGATGATCAAGGATAGTGAAGAGCAAGCCAGTGCAGAAGCAGATAAGCGGGCTAAGAACTTAGTTGTTAGTGCAATTCAACGTTCTGCTGCTGACATGGTGGCTGAGTCAACAGTCTCAGTTGTGACACTTCCAAATGATGATATGAAGGGTCGTATTATTGGTCGTGAAGGCCGTAATATTCGAGCTCTTGAGACAGTAACTGGTATTGATTTAATTATTGATGATACACCAGAAGCCGTTGTATTGAGTGGATTTGATCCAGTTCGTCGTGAAATTGCTAAGAATACCTTGGAAAAATTGATCGCAGATGGTCGTATTCATCCAGCACGTATCGAGGAAATGGTTGAGAAATCTCGTAAAGAGATGGATGAACATATTCGCGAAGTTGGTGAACAGACTATCTTTGATTTAGGTATTCATAATATGCATCCTGACCTAGTTAAAACAGTTGGTCGGATGAACTACCGTACAAGTTATGGACAGAATGTTCTTGTTCATTCAATAGAAGTCGCAAAACTAACTGGCTTGTTGGCAGCTGAGTTAGGGGAGGACGTTACGCTTGCCAAGCGCGCAGGATTATTACACGATATTGGTAAGGCTATTGATCATGAAGTAGACGGTTCGCACGTAGAATTAGGTGTCGAATTGACAACTAAATACAAAGAACGGTCTGTCGTGATTAATTCGATTGCTTCACACCATGGTGATGTTGAACCTGAATCTGCAATTGCTGTTTTGGTTGCTGCAGCTGATTCTATTTCAGCCGCACGTCCAGGGGCACGATCAGAATCTTTGGAAAACTATGTTCAACGTTTGCAACAGCTTGAAGCTATCGCAAATGAATTCAATGGTGTTGAAAAATCGTATGCTATTCAAGCAGGTCGAGAGGTTCGTGTTATTGTAGAACCAGCAGCTGTTTCTGATATTGAAGCAACTGTGTTGGCTCGTGATATTCGTAATCAGATTGAAAATGATTTAGATTATCCAGGGCATATTAAAGTAACGGTTATTCGTGAATCGCGTGCGATTGAGTATGCAAAATAAAACAATAACTAAATAAATTAAAAGAAGCGTAGGTATTTTTAATGCCTACGCTTCTTTTTGTATTAGTAAAAGATTGCTGTACGTACATCTAATTTGTCACATTAATACAAAAATGAAATTTTTCTAAAAAAAGCTTTACAAATATAATGGAAACGCTTACAATAGTACTTGTGTTAGAGATACGGGGGAACGTATACGAATAACAAGATTATGAAGTAATTAACGGAATTGGGGCCGTTAAGTTGGTATGTCGCATTTCACTCTTACTGTTCGAATTATCAATTGATTTCAAAAAAACTTGCTGAAAACTCTTCTCCTTCAGAAAAAAAGAATGATAATTAGAATTTTATTCGAGCAGTAAGAGGGTGATGAGACGACTCAATATCAACATCAACGCTTTCACAATCAAAAAATATTTTGTGGGTCGTCATCCACACCAAATCGTTTTGCGGATACGCAATACGATTTTTTTATTATAAAAAAATTAGAATCAAATTATTCGCATATTTAATTAATTATCGATATACTGTATGTATTCCCCGTGGTAGTTGCTTTAAAGCTATCAAGTATGTTTTTTAATGTACAGAACGCCGTAGATATACGGTGTTTTTATTTTTGTTAATTAAATTATGTTGACAAAAATGAAAAATAGATTAAAATAAATATTATCAATTAAGTAAAGGGGCAAAAATGATGATTAATATGACGTTAACAACTGAAACGAAGTATTACTTTTGGTTTTTTAGGTGACTATCCGAATGACCAAAAGCATTTTTGCTAGGTTTCGGATAAAAAATATCCGAAACCAAATAATAACCAATTTAATCGATAGATTGAATTGAATTTTATTAGGGACTGGGTATTTTAAAATAAATACCCAGTTTTTTATTGCAATCAAGACTGGGGAGATGTAGAGCTAAATTAGAGTAGTCGTAAAATTATGGGAAAAGGTATAATGAATATGAATAAAGTGAGTAAAAAAGAATTTGGACTAGCAATCTTGAATGGTAATGCGAGCGGTATCATTGTTGCTTTAATTCCAGCAGCATTGATCAGCCAGTTATTAGCGATAATGCCGCAAACTGAAATTGTGAAAACCTTAAATATGATGGTCATGTTATCACAGAGTGCATTGCCGTTGATTGCAGCATTTGCTGTAGGAATTTTATTGAAATTTGGGACTATCGAGAGTGCCTCAATGGCATTAGCCACTTTTATCGCTTCAGGTGTTGTCACGACACAACATGGACAGTTTATAATTAGTGGATCCGGTGTGATTTTAAATATAATGCTGACAACATTGATGGCTAGTTTGGTAACGATTTTTTTCCATAAAGTGCTTGGTCAATTACGAGCAGTATTTGAGCCGCTAGCTGTTTTAGTTGTTGGAGGTGGATTAGGGTTAGTAACTTTACCAATTATGGTATCAATCCAAAATAGTATTGGTAGGGTTGTGCAGGCAGCAACAACAACAGCACCGCTTGTGATGGGGATTTTGTTGGGTGCTTTATTTGCAATTTTAATTGTATCGCCATTATCATCTGTAGGAATTGCTACTGCTATAGGATTGGCTGGCGTTGGTGCAGGTGCTGCAAATGCAGGTATTGTTACGGCATCATTAGTGTTAGCGATTATGGGAATGAAAGAAAATTCATGGGGGTTATTTATTGCTCACTTTATGGGATCGCCTAAAATTCAAATGGCTAACATGTTATCAAAACCTAAGTTATTTATTCCTGTGATGATTGCGTCTGCCATTTCAGGAGGTATTGCTAGTCTATTAAAGATGGCAGGAACACCATTTTCAGCAGGATTTGGTATGTCAGGATTAATTGGTCCCATTACGGCATTGAATGAATCAAGCGGTAGTCAAATAGGAATTCGAGTTATAATTGTCTTCTTTGTAATCCCCATTGTTTTAGCATTCTTAATGAAATACATTTTTATTGATAAATTACACTTAATTGATACTAAAGATTTAAAACTACCAGAAATTTAATGATGTTATAAAACAGTTGTTCAAGCGATTAATACGCTGAACAGCTGTTTTTTTAATAAACAGCTAACAAAACATTTGACAACCCAATATTAGATTGTGTATAGTATTGCTTGTAACATAAAAGAAATAAATTGGAAATATTAGGAGAAGAGTTATGACTGAATCATTATTGATTGCTAATCAATTAAATAAAAGTTATTTAAGTGCAGCAGGTGTACAACAAGATGTTTTACATGATCTGTCATTTTCAGTAGATAAAGGTGAATTCGTTGCGATTATGGGTCCTTCTGGATCTGGTAAATCAACATTATTAAATATCCTATCAACATTGATGGCGCCAACTTCAGGGACTGTTACAATCAATAACAAAGATATTTGGCAACTATCTGACAAAGAAGTTTCAAAATTCCGAGGTCAGGATATGGGATTTATTTTCCAAAATTATAATTTGATTGACAGTTTAACTGTGCAAGAAAATATTAGTTTGCCACTAACTTTACAAAAAGCTAGTGTCAAAAAAATTAAGCAAGCTGTTCAAAAGGTCGCCCAAATGTTGCATATTGAAGAATATTTAAATAAATATCCAAGTGAGCTTTCAGGAGGACAACAACAACGTGTTGGTGCAGCGCGTGCTTTGGTACACAATCCGGCACTTATCTTTGGGGACGAACCAACAGGAGCATTGGATTCTGAAAATGCCCGTGAAATGATGAATTATTTAACAAATATTAATGCTAATGAAGGTATTTCAATTATTATGGTAACGCATGATGCTTTCTCAGCTTCATTTGCATCACGCATTTTGTTCTTAACTGATGGTGAAATTACTAAAACGATTAATCGAGATAATCAACCGCGTGAAGTCTTTTATCAACAAGTTTTGTCTGAATTAGGGAACTTTAATTAGTAGGAGGCGCATATGTTTGGAATTGCTTTAAAATCACTACGATCAAAGTGGCGTGATTATATTGTATTATTTGTTGGCTTGATCATCTCGGCGGCTATTTTCTATATGTTTAGTGCAATGGCTAATAACAAAGCATTTTTGGAATCTAATTCCATCGTGTCACAGATCTCAATCATTTTCGTAATTGGTGAAATTCTTTTAGGGATTATTACTTTTGTATATTTAAATTTTGCGAATGCATTCCTGCTACGATTACGTCAGTCAGACTATGGTTTGATGTCAATGTTGGGTGCAAGTAAAAAACAAATTAGTTCACTATTGTTACGTGAAACGTTAAGTATTGGTGTTATTGCAACAATCATTGGTATTATTGTTGGGTTTGCATTAACGTCATTGAGCAGTAGTTATTTGATTAAACTATTAGGGGTTGAATTAACCCATTGGCAATCAATTTCTATTAAGTCAGTTGTTATTACATTAGTATTTTTTACAGTTTTATTCTTGTTAAATGGTTTATATAATCAGCGTCGTTTGCGGAAACAAGATACTTTGACGTTACTATTGGCTAATAAACAAGTAAATCAACCTAAAGTACACGCAAAAGTAGATTTATTATTTGGTTTAATTGGGCTAGCTTTGTTAATTGGTAGTTATGCATTAATGCCAAAAGTAGCATCGATAGGCATGGCAGGCTTTGTACTTATCTTAATTCTGAATGTTTGGGGAACTTACTGGTTTATCAGTCGTACATTAAAAATGATAACGAATGGGATGCGTCAATCATCATTTAGTATGCGAGGATTACGTTCGTTTATTAATGGACAGTTATCATTTCGTTTACCAGATTATCAACGAATGTTATCATCAATCGCGATTATGTTTGCATTAGCCTTGGGTGCTATGTCAGTAGGTCAAGGTTACTATCGTATGTTGCCAAAGCTAGCTGAATCAAGCTATTCAATGACAGCAGTTTATGATACTGATAAGGTTAAAACGGATAACTTAAAAGATGTAACATGGCAACAAACATACCATTATGTTAAAAAGGGTCAAACAGTATACTTTAATGGTGCAGAATTTAATCAGAATAAATTACCAGCTCGAGTACCTGAAAAAAATGGGTCATCAATGCAGACAAAATGGTTAACCGGAGACTATATCCGTAAAACACCTGGATCTGAGTATACGCTGGAAGGAATTGCTAATCAGCTACTTAACCAAAGCTATGGGGCTAAAGTAGTTGTTACGCAAAATCAATCAAAAATGCCAGCTAATACACCAGTACAATCGTTACAATTAGTCAAAGTTGCTGATATGTTAGCCAATGAGAAAGCATTGGCACATAATGCTAATATTGAAGAAAAAGTAAACAATACTAAGGTAGAATTCGCTGCCGGTTCTTATGCAGGATATCAACAAACCAAAGGAATCTTTGGTGGTATTGAATTCATGGGAGTCTTTTTGGGAATTGGTTTCTTAGCAATGTTAGCAGCGACGTTAATGTTTAAGACATTATCTGGGGTTGCAGATGATAAGCAACGTTACCGTATTTTGTCAATGATTGGTACAAGTAATAAGCAAATTACACAGACTGTTGCTACTGATTTAGGAATCTTATTTGGTATTCCAATGATCATTGGTGTTTTAGATGTTATTTTTGGACTAAAAATGTTTGCACCATTAATGGCAGGTGAAAAGAATATTTATCTTGGCTTTGGTCCGTCATTAGTAGGAATCTTAGTTTTGTATCTAATTTATTATATCTTAACAGTCTGGATGTATCGTCGTTTAATAAAAAACTAATTCGCCATTTTTATAGAGAATACGTTATAATGAAGACATATTCAAAATGTTGTGGAGTAATGAGACGTCCATACTATATAAAACGCCTATCTAAACGCGCAAGATAGGCGTTTTTTAATTCATCTATTTTATAGAGTCTGTTATTTTTTAATAGATCATTTGCGTAATCGTTTGCGCCTAAATTAATAATATTTTCTGTAAACGTTTGCATTTATTATCGAATTACATTAAAATACCTTACGAATAGAAAAATAAATTAAGAAATCATAGGGGGATTCCCAAATGTCATTGTTAGGTGCTATTGAAGCAGGTGGAACAAAGTTTGTGGTGGCTGTTGCCCCAGTTGAAGAGCCAGAAAAAGTGATTGCTCGTGAAAGCTTTCCAACAGAAGATGGTGCAACAACTGTTAAAAAAGTACAAGAATTTTTTGATCAATATGAAGATATTGCAGCGATTGGAATTGCATCGTTTGGGCCAATTGATGTTAAACCAGATAGTGCAACGTATGGCTATGTGCTAGATACACCTAAGCGGGGATGGTCAGGATATAACTTTTTAGGTGCTATGAAATCTTGGCGTGATATACCATACTACTGGACAACTGACGTGAATGCTGCTGGCTGGGCTGAATATGTTTCTGGTGCAGCATCAGATGTAGAAAATGTTGTTTACTTAACTGTTGGTACTGGTGTGGGTGCTGGTATTATTGCAAATGGTCAATTTGTTGGGGGTTACTCACATCCTGAAGCTGGCCATATTGTAATGGCTAAGCATGAAAAAGACACTTATGAAGGACTATGCCCATTCCATTACGATCGTTGTTTAGAAGGATTAGCTGCTGGTCCAGCTATGGAAGAACGTTGGGGAGTTTCAGCCAAGGAGTTACCTGATGATCACTTAGCATGGGAAATTGAAGCATATTATCTTGCACAAGCTGCATTGACATATACGGCCACATTACGTCCAGAACGGATTGTATTTGGTGGTGGTGTACCTCATCGTGAAAACTTACTACCAATGGTTCGTGAGTCATTTGCCGAACAATTACATGATTATCTTGCAGTTCCTGACTTAGACGATTACATTGTTTCAGTCGGTAACGGAGATAATGCTGGAATTTATGGTTGCTTCTATTTAGCAAAGGATATGATTTCTGACTAAACTATCTGATTTTAATAGTTACAAGCCCTGTTTACAAATTTTCTCAGATACATTTTGTTAAATTCTTGATATAGGATATAATTGATTAGTTACTCCAAGATATAATTTACAAAAAAGTGAGAATTAATATGTTAACGGTTATTAAACAATATGAAGATAGAGATGTAATAATATATGATTATTACATTGAAAATCGACAAAACGTTTATGCTGATGTTGGGCATATTATTATTAAATCCATGGGTGGTTTAGCAACTTGGCGAGCAGTTAATGATCCAAGAGAAGATTATCTGAAACAGGGCCTCAAAGCGTTGTTTATGAAAAGAAATCAAAGTGGTGGTGTCTATCCAGCTGCGTTAAAAGTCGTTATTGCAGAAAACAAAAAATGAAAGTCTCAAAAGTTCAATAGTAACTTTTGGGGCTTTTTTGTATTGTTTGCTTTTTTTGTATTGTTTGCTTATTGTAAGAAAATGTTATTTAATCAATTATTGATTTAAATACGAATTATTTATTGAATATACATGCTTTAAGTTTAACGAAGGGCACAAAATTAAAAATTGCTACTAAATTTGATGCAAAAGTAGCAATACCATGGAACTTATTTAGACCAGATTTAGAAAGCAACGCCTTACGAGAAATTGGGCTAAATACTTATATTCCACAATTAGAGGTGCCGATGATTTTTGAAGGTTAATAACAAAGTATTGAGTTTAAAATTAAAAAAAGATTAGAAATATGATTGTTTTTATCATTTTTAGTGTTATAATTAATATTAAGTCATCAATCTTATTCATGTTTTCTACTCTTAAAAATAGATGATTTAAAGTGGCTGTGCTCCGTAGGGGAGTAGGGCCACTTTTAATTTTGTTAAGGTTGTTTTTAAGATATTTTATATTTATTTTAAGATGAAGAATTTAGTATGAGTGTTGTTGATAGGGGAGCCCACCCCGATTGACAGCCCATACTCATAAAAATTTACGCAAGTATTTAAAGTAAAATTTAAATACCTACTCCTAAGAAAATCAAAGAATTTATTATTAAATTCTTTGATTCAAAAACACCTACTAAAATGATATTAGTAGGTGTTTTTCGTATAAAAAAGACTAGGATTAATAAAAACTTGATTTTTATCATGACAACAGATAAGTTAGACAATAACTAATCATTAGTAATGAAGGGGTTAATATGAAAGAAAAGCGAAATAGAAAAAAAGTGTGGCAATGGCTGTTAATAATAGTTATCGGTGTTTTTATTATTGGCGGTAGTGTTTATGGTCATAAAATGTATCGTGAACAACATCCTAAATTATTAACAGATGAACAAATTAAAAATAATTTAGATATTCACCTAAGTGATGATTTGCTTGATAAACAAAAAAAGTTGAATCAAAAGTATAATAAAGCAACACAAGATGATCAATATACATTTGATAAAATGTTTATTCAAACGAATCCGTATAAAACATCCCCATTAACAGCATTAGTCATTTTTAAAACGGATATCCCTGCTAAAGTGAGCTATACAGTGGCTGGTAAAACGGATCATACCGCCATTACAAATACAGTTAATAAACAGACCAAAACCCATCGTATTAATGTGGTGGGATTATATGCTGATACAGATAATAAAGTAACGGTAAAAATAACTAAGCAAAATGGTCAAATTGAAGAAAAAGTTATCAATATTAAAACGGATCCGTTGCCAACACGGTTAGCTGATGTCAATATTAAGGTCAATATAGCAAGTAAAAATCAAATGGCGATTGGTCATAATGGGTTAACAGTTTTTACAAGAACGACTAAAAATCCATTCGCAATTGATGCTGATGGGGCAATTCGTTGGTATTCCACGGAATATAATCAACATATTTTTAAAACATTAAAAAACGGCCATTTATTGATTTTACGTAAGCAAGATAATAGTAAACGCGTTTATAATGATTTAGTTGAAACTGATTATGTCGGTAAACTTTATCGAGATTACCAGTTTAGTAGTAAAACAGCATCAACAGAAAATTTAAAAGCAGCTCGTAAATCTGATGGTGAAACAACGGTTGTGCATCATGATGTGATTGAATTACCAAATGGTAACCTACTTGCGACAGTTTCAGATGGATCAAAATATATCGAAGATACGATGGTTGAAATTAATCGTCAGACAGGTAAGGTAGGACGAGTAATTGATTTTAAACGTATTTTCCCGGATGATCTTTACGCAAATTATCAGGCAACCAAACGTCGTGATGGTCGCATTGATTGGTTACATCAAAATGCCATTAATTATGATAAGCATGATGATAGTATCATTATTTCATCTCGACACCAGGATTTGATTATGAAATTTGACTATAAGACTATGGAGCCAAAGTGGATATTATCTGGTAAGCCAAAGGAGAAGTGGCCAAAGGAATGGCAGCAGTATGTGCTTAAATATGCAGATGGCACATCAATTAATGGTGGTCAACATGATGCTCGTGTGGTGCCTGGTTCACAAAAAGATGGGCAAGAGATCATTTCATTCTATGACAATAATAGTGCTGTTTCTTATGGTGATAAGCAAGCGACGACAAAGTATTCAGCAGGACGTGAAGTTAAAATTAATTTAAAAAATATGACAGCTAAAGAAATTTGGTCATATGGACAAGCGTTAGGGGAAGCAAATTATACTGATAGAATTGGTTCAAATCGATTATTAGATAATGGTAATTATCTAATTGATTTTGGCTATTTAAATGCAAAAAATGGAGATGCTTCAAATATTTTAGAGGTTACACCAGAAGGATATCAGGTATTCAATGTTGAATTAAGTAACTTACAATCAAAGGGTTACGTCTATCGTGCTTATCGTATTAAGATATCTTAATTAATTTATTGACCTTGCATAATAGTATTTAAAGCGATAAACTTAAATGATTATGAGAAAAAGGTGGTTAAAAAATGAGTGAAATTACCCAAGAACAATTAGCAGCATTTAAAAAGGATGTTAATGAAAAGCCTAAAGCAGCTATCTTACGTGGTGCTGTAACAACTAACGGTATTTTAAAGTCAGCTCGTGACAATCAACGTGCTGGTGAACTGACGCCTATTTTTAGTGTTGATTTAGAAAGCTCACCTGTAGCTAATCAATTGCAGTCAGGTCGTTGCTGGATGTTTGCGGCATTGAATACAATGCGTCATGATATGAAAGCAATGTATGGATTGCCAGGTGATTTTGAGTTATCACAAAGCTACACATTTTTCTGGGACAAGTTTGAAAAAGCAAATTATTTTTACAATAATATTGTCGCAACTGCAGATAAGGCAACAACTGATCGTGAAGTAAGTTTTCTTTTGGCAACGCCACAACAAGATGGTGGTCAATGGGATATGATTGTTGCAATTATTGAAAAGTATGGTGTTGTGCCACAATCAGCATTCCCTGAGTCACAAGCGTCATCACATTCAGCTGAATTTAATCGCTTGTATAATGGTAAGCTACGTAAAGATGCTATTGCTTTGCGTAAGTTAGTTAATGATGGTGCATCGCAGGCTGATATTGATACGAAGATTGAGGCATTGAATAAAGAAAATTATTACATGCTATCACTTACATTTGGTGAGCCACCACTATCATTTGATTTTTCATTCCGTGATAAAGATGGCGAATTCCATCGTGAGCAAAGCATGACACCACAAGATTTCTTTAAGAAATATGTTGGTTGGGATTTGAGTGAATACATTTCAATTATCAATGCACCAACTGAAGATAAGCCATATAACCAGACATATGGGGTAAAGATGTTGGGATCAGTTGTTGGTGGTCGTGATGTTAAGCATTTAAACCTTGATTTGGCAACATTTAAGGACCTTGCAATTAAGCAGCTTTCAGCTGGTGAAAATGTATGGTTTGGGGTTGATATGGGACCTAAGTTAGATCGCGTTGCAGGTTTAATGGATACTGAGTTGTATGATGAAGACAGCTTATTTGATATTGATTTTAGCTTAACCAAAGCAGAGCGTTTAGATTACGGTGATTCATTGATGACACATGCCATGGTTTTGACAGGTGTTGATTTAGTAGATGGTCAACCAACTAAGTGGAAGGTTGAAAACTCTTGGGGTGACAAGAACGGCCACAAGGGATACTTTACAATGTCAGATGAATGGTTTGACCAATTCACCTATCAAGTGGTTATTAAAAAAGAATATTTGACAGAAGAATTACGCAACATTTTTGAAAATGAGACACCTAAAGAATTAGCACCATGGGATCCAATGGGTGCATTAGCTTAATAAAATGCTAATTAAAAGAGCTACTAATTTAAAAACTAGTAGCTCTTTTAGTTTATAATCATAATATAAACTATTATTAAATGAGGACGCTATGTTAAAAGAACAATTAACAAAAAAATTAGCAGTATTAAATAATCAAGATATTAATGATCAAAAAATAGATACAGTATTACGACCAATCTTAGTACAGGGGATGCAACGTGGTTTTCAGGCAGCTTATCTGTATATCATTGGTATTTCTTCAGGAGTCGAACCTGCGGCACAAACTGCCACTTGGGTAGATCATGTTGAAGCATTGGCTAATGAACAGTTTATACCGTTTGTAACTGATATGGAACAGATTAAGAGTGTTGTCAGCAAAGAAGTAATTAGTATGTTATCTGAAGAATCACATGCTATAACGGCACACCAGGATAATGTAATGAAACATCAAAATTTTATTATGCCGTATTTTAATGGGTGGTTTTTGGGTTATTATCATGCGTTGTTAACCATGTTAGCAAACGATGATGCTACTCAAGTCAATAAGCAAGATGTGCAAAAAAAGGCATCTGATCAAGCCATGCAGGCAGTAGAATTGGAACGACGAAATTTTCAAAAACAGCCGGTTTACCAAGAAAGTGTCTTACGTGATATATTAAAAGTATTACAATGATTTTATACGTATAATTTCATTTATAATGGTGTATATTGTCTTATTTAAGTATTGTTAATTTGACCAATATATACGAAATATAGTATTATATATAATCAAATAGGTTAAAGGAGATTGTATATATAGTATGGCGCTACAAATAAAAAAGGATTATCAGGGTTTGCTTTGAAAATAATTGGCATTATTTTCATGGTAATCGATCACATTAATATTTATTTGGGCGGTGTCTTACATTTACCATTATGGGTATCGCTCTTAGGACGCTTTGTTGCACCTTTATTTATATTCTTTATTATTGAAGGATTCTACTATACACATAGTCGTCAAAAGTACTTCTGGCGTCTATTTATTGGTGGTGTATTAATGTATGGTATTAATTTATTGCGCAATATTTTGACGCATAATACGACTAATCCATATACGAAACAATTTGACATCTTTTATCTTTTTCAAGGCCAAAATATTTTTATGACATTAGCACTGGTGTTGTTGTGGATTTGGATATTAGATACGATAATCGTTAATCGATTACACGTTACAAACTATTTTATGTTAATCATAGCTTTGATAGTGATAATCCCATTTATTCTCATTAGCGAAGGTGGTCCATATGAGTTAGTGATGGGCCTAATTTTTTATCTGTGCCGAGGAAATTTCAAAAGAATTAGTGTCGGTGTAATGACTTTTTCATTACTCTTGTTCGTGCATGCATTGATGAGTTACTTTGGGCAAGTTGATGTGGGAACCTTGTATCAAACATTGACGTTTGATGATGAATATATGATGATTACGGTATTACCGTTTATTTATTTATACAATGGACAACGTGGTGGTAGTGGTCAAAAATGGCAGAAGAATTTATTTTATTATTTCTATCCAATCCATTTAATCATTATATATATTTTGAGTACTATATTTTAAAAAATTAATCGATGAAAATGCCAGTATATTAGCGAAATGACTAATATATTGGCATTTTTTGTTTGTATGCGGATGAGATAAATTAATTTAATGCTTTTAAATTTAAAAAGCATTATATAGCATAACAGTAAAACGTATTAAATATTATTTTTTTGAGCAAATTAATTGATAATCGTATTTTTGCATGTTAATATGGCTTTGTAATTAGGGGTGAGGCAGTTGCCATTATTTGTTTTGTCAATAGATTGAGGAGCACTTATGAAAAGAAAAGATGGCAGACTTGGCTTATTGGAGAAAATTTCTCTAGTTATGACCGCATTACAGTTGTTGTCGCGCTTGTATGGAGTGATTAAGCAGTATCGTAATCGTAAAAGGTTTTAATAGTTATATGGCACGTAAGAAACGGGGGAAATAGATGATTGGTAAGATTTTTAAGGTAGCCCTATCTTTAATGCTACTTGTGAGTGGTATTACGATTTTGGGAACAATTTTTACAGCAAAGGGAATTGACGCAGTCGGTGATAAATTAGAGGATAAGTTGCACGGTTAATTATTTCGACGAGTAAACATAAATTAAGTCTAGAGGCGTGATATGCAAAAAAGTAAAAGAAGTCTATTAGTGATTTTTACTCTTGGATATTTGCTCGGAATTAGTTTGATGATTTGGCCTAATATTTATACAGAATCAGTCAGATTACTCAAAGAGATTGGGCTGAATGTTACTTTGTCAGCTAGTACATTTATTTACTATTATGGGTTAGTTTTGTTAGCTATTACAGCAGTTATCTTGATTGTTGTCTTAGTTTGGCCAAAACAGTTAAAGGATGTGCCGCTACAGAAGAATAAAAGTGGTCGTTTAGCACTAAGTAACTATGGTATCAGTCAGTTTATTAAGCTAAAACTTTCCGGTGAAGATTTATCAAATATCAAAATTAAGGTGAAAAATACAAAGCGACAACATAAATTCTATGTTGTTGCTGATGCAGCATATAAGCAAGCGACTATTAAAGAATTACCACGGATTTCAAACGAATTACGTGATAGCATTGAAGAGTTACTTGCTGGCGAAGGTAAGCAACCAGTTAAAGTTGATATTAAAGTAAATCAAAAATCAAATTCAAAGCGTAAAACAGCGCGAGTTATTTAATAAGGAAGGTGAATTAAATGTTGGACAGAAAATCAATAAATATATTGATTAGTGGTCTTATCGGTTTCGTTCTATCAACTTTGTTAGTGACTGTTGGTTTTTGGAAAACGATATTAATCATAATCATTACTTTATTAGCAGCAGGAATTGGTGCTTTATTTGGTAGATATAATATAGATTTATCAGTTATTACTAAAATATTTACAAGAAAATAATAAGTACATCATACATTTATAGATAAGAGGGGAATTTAAAATGGCTATTGAAAAGAAGAATGAAGCAGCAGTTGCAACAAAAGGTGAACTAACATTTGACGACAAAGTTATTCAAAAAATTGTCGGTAATGCAATTGAAAAAGTACCTGGTCTATTAGGCGTTGACGGTGGTTTTGTAACAAATATCAAAAATAAGATTGTTAATAGTGACAACCCAACTGATGGTATTGATGTTGAAGTTGGTAAAGAACAAGTTGCTGTTGATTTAAACATTGTTATGGCATACGGACATAATGCACATGATGTATACAATGCATTGGTCCAAGCAATTACTAAGCAAGTTAAAGATACAACAAGCTTGGCATTAGTAGAACTGAATGTTGAAGTTGTTGATATTCAAACAACAAAGGAATTTGAGAATTCACAAACAACACTACAAGATCGTGTCACTGACGCAGGTAGTGTTGTCAAGGAAAAAACATCTAATGGTGTTGAGAGTGTAAAGTCTTCAACTGCTAACATGGTATCTGATGACGAACGTGTGAAGTAGTAGTTTGCGATATAAGTTAATATAAAATATAGCTCGTGAATCTGGTAGTTTTGCCAGATTCACGAGCTTTTAATATGCATCAGCCATTAATTTTGTTGTAACTATTTTTAGGCACTCATTCTGATTTTAATGATAAAATTTGGTGCGGGCATGCGAAAGTTTATTTGACAAAGTTACTGTTATTCAGTATAGTTTGAACAAATCAGTTCGGAGGGTTCATTATGATTCAATCAATGTTTAACGTGATTAATAACTGCTGTCAAACATCGCACTTTTGGCGATGTTTGGCCTTTTAGCGTTGATATTTTTTGAGGAATAATGACCTTAAAAATGCAATGTCTGTTAAAGGCATGAACTAAACAAAGGGTGCGAAAATTCATTTGAGTTTTCGCACCCTTTTTCTATCTAAATGATGTTTAAGAAGGATAATATTATGTTAATAAAAGCTGTTTCAGAACTTATCGGTCATACGCCGCTTATTGATTTACACATTAATGTGCCACGTCACAGTCACATTTATGCAAAACTGGAAATGTTTAACCCTGGTGGAAGTATCAAGGACCGCTTGGGACAATATCTTATTCAAGATGCCATTAATCAACACCAAATTACCAAGGATACAACGATTATTGAACCCACTGCAGGTAATACAGGTATTGGTGTTGCTTTAGCTGCGCAGAGTTATCAACTACCGACCATTTTAGTTGTACCAGAAAAATTTAGCTATGAAAAACAAATTCTTATGAAGGCATTAGGTGCTACCCTCATCAACACACCCAGTGATCAGGGAATTCGTGGTGCCATCGAAAAAGCTGAGCAACTTGCGTCTGAGATTCCTAATAGCTTCGTCCCAATGCAATTTCAGAACCCGGCTAATCCAGCAACTTACTATCATACATTGGCACCGGAATTACTTAACGACATTGATCATCCGATTGATGCTTTTGTTGCTGGAGCAGGTAGTGGCGGCACATTTGCAGGCATTGCTAAATACCTGACAGAACAAAATCCTCATACCAAAACAGTTGTTGTTGAACCAGAAGGGTCTATTTTAAATGGTGGACCAGCGCATTCTCATCGAACCGAAGGAATTGGTGTTGAATTTATTCCGCCATTTTTTAAAGAAGTTCCCATAGATGAAATCTTAACCATCTCAGATGCCGATGCATTTAAACAAGTTAAAGAAATGGCAGCTTCGCAAGGATTATTCATTGGCAGTTCAAGTGGTGCAGCGCTGGCAGCTAGTTTAAGAATTGCTGAAAGTTTACCCGATAATAGCCATATCGTTACTATTTTTCCGGACAGCAGCGAACGGTATATGAGCGAACATATTTATGAATCATAAAACACAAATAGGTAGGGGATAATCATGAAATTTGGCACAAAATTATTATGTGGTGGAGTCAGTTAAGACAGTTATGCTCGTTTAGGTGTCCAAATTTGGGGCGCTTTTGAAAAAATGAATGCTGATGCTAAAACGGAAATTAAAAAGCAAAAGAAGCAGATATTAGTTAGCGTAAAAGGAAAAAGGAACCTACTGGTTAGCTTAGAAAATAGAATTAATTCTTAGGAAAAGGGAGAATCATGTTTCAAACAGCGCGTTCAATTTTAAATCGTGATCCTGCAGCTCACAGTCTTTTAGAAGTAGTGATGACTTATCCAGGGATTAGGGCTTTATTTTGGTATCGAATCGCGCACTTTTTAGTATTAAGGCGATTCTTTATAATAGCCAATTTACTCAGTCAGCATGCGACCCATACCACAGGAATAACCATTTCACCCCAAGCTAGAATTGGTAAGCGGTTGTTTATTGATCATGGGGTTGGGGTTGTTATTGGAGCAACCGCAATTATTGAAGATGACGTTACCATTTTACATGGTGTTACGCTTGGTGCTAGAAAATCAATTACGGATGCACGGCATCCTCACATTAAACAGGGGGCTTTTATTGGCGCTAACGCTCAGATATTAGGTCATATCAGCGTGGGCGCTTTCAGTAAAATTGGAGCTGGATCTGTTGTCTTAGTTGACGTTCCTGATAAAACAACAGCAGTTGGTAATCCAGCCAGAATTGTTGAGAAAAAGTAGAAGAAGGTTATTTCAATTAGCTTTTTAAGTAAAATGAAATATTTCATGATAGTGATATGAGGAGATAACTTGGAAAAAAACGCTGATTTTAAATTGGGCAATACATTTTAAACTTTTCACGGACAAACCAAAGATAAACAATAGTGTAACCGCTCGTGTACTAAGTAGTAAGAAGAAGGTTAGAAACTATTTTTACATTGGTACTTGCCGTAGCTTCATAGCAGCTAACTCGGATTCACTATCT
The DNA here is from genome assembly GCF_010306265.1 of Weissella sagaensis. Lineage (NCBI taxonomy): Bacteria > Bacillati > Bacillota > Bacilli > Lactobacillales > Lactobacillaceae > Weissella > Weissella sagaensis. Next base: position 26,087 of record NZ_BLKA01000007.1, read on the forward strand.
AATTATTATAATGGAAGTAAGTGTAGTTATATCGTATTTAAGCTCGAGTTCATTCCCACTCGTCAATCACGACTGGTGGGAATTTTTTGTACATTTATTTCAGGTAACGTAGCCAAAACATGTAATACCAATTAAATTTTAGCAGTAAATAAAAGACCTGTTAAGTAACGTGCTTAACAGGCCTTAAAATAAAAAAACTTAAAATAAATTTGCCACTAATTTGGCACTAACATCAACACAAATACCTTTATATCAACGTTTATAGTGCCTATAAAATGGAGCCGAGGGGAGTTGATTAACACCCTTGAAACGTTGATATAAAGGCATTTAACTTTAATAATTACACATTAAAATACACATTAGTTTAAAAGTTTACCAGTGACGTAAATACATCCGCTGTTTTTGCCTTATCACTTTCAGTCAGTCCACTATAAACTGACAATGTTGTTTGTACATCATCATGGCCGAGCTGATATTGTAGTTGCTTGATATTCATCCCCGCTTGAATTGCTAAGGTGGCATAAGTATGGCGGAAACCATGAACTTTTATTCTAGGTAGTCCAGCCTGTTCAGCTATTCTAATCAACCACAAACGCAGTTTATTGACGTTCTGATAGCCTTTTAAGTCGTCATTAGTAAATACTATACCAGTTGACTGTAAACCGTTAGCAAGCGTTAATTTAGCTTGTATGGCTTGCCAGTGGCGGAGAATTGCCAGCGTATTACTATCGACTTTAACATCACGTTTACCTGCTTTAGTCTTAGGTGGGTGGATAACATCTTTTACGCCCGCACTAGTGACGAGGTTTTTAGTGATATGAATCAACTTATTTTTGTAATCAACATCCGACCATTCAAGGGCTAATAATTCGCCGCGTCGCATACCAGTAAAAGCCAACATACGAAATAGAGTATAAATTCTATACCTATTATCGTCAGTACCATATAACTGTTTTGCACTACTCATGAACTGGTTAAGTTGTTCAACAGTATAAAAATCTAGTCTATCCGTAAAAATAGGGGATGGTTTTGCTTTTGGTTTAATAATCTTATCGAATGGACTTATTTCAATTAGATCCATAACAACACATTGTTCAAGTGTCCGTTTAAATGGCATAAGGTTTTTATTGTAATCATGCACAACAGTACTTAATTTATTTACAAATTGCTGTAAAATTGTAGGGGTAATCTCATCCACATAGCTATCCTTAAACCAATCAGTGGTTAATACATGGTTAATCATGAAACGATTTGTTTTATTAAACGTTGTATCAGCTACTTTAGGTTTATAAGTGGCTAACCACATCTCATAGGCATCAACTAGTAACATTTTTTCTTGTTGCTGTTTATGATTAGCTAAAATTTCATCAATCTCATCGAGGGTTTTACGTTCCCACTTTTTCGCAAGGGTTAGGGATGTGAAGCCCTTTTTATTTTTCTCACGGCGTTTACCATCATTATCACTATAAGAAACACGCACGTTATATGTTCTGTTTTTTTGCTTTTTAATACTCATAAAATTAAACACTTTCTATACGGGACTACCACATCGAGCGTATATGTATGGTTTATTTTGAGTATCAAATTCATAGCGCAGATTTGCGCCACGAAAATTATTTAATTGGTGGACCAGATTTGGACCGTGCTATTTTACTATGGGCATCCCCACAAGTGGGGACGAATTAAAACGTGGCGTTATACCAGATTGACACAAGTGTCAACGGCTTAACTAACTTACATAACCATTTGAATTAGTAATAGTACGGCTACAATAACAGCTAATGAACCTTGTTTGAAGAAGATTGCTTTATTTCCTGATGAAAAAGCACCATATAGAGCAACCAAAATAATGTAAAACATAATGGCTAACAAAGTACCGTTGTAATTTTGCGTGAAAATCAATAGATATAGTATGGCAATACCGATAAGACCGTTATAGATACCTTGATTTTTAAGCAAGGTGTTTACTTTTTCACTTTCTAGGTCTTCTTTTGACAAGCTAAATGTTTTAGCGGTACGAGATGACTTAGTAGAAAATGTTTCCAAATACATAATAAAAAAGAATTCCAAAGCCACAAGGGTACTTAAAGCGATAATTAATAAATTCATTTATAGATCCTTTCAGCTTTTAACGTGGTTCAGTTTTGCACGTAAAGGCTATTTTAAAGCCTGTAAGCCTGTTTTATTAGTTTCTGACAATGGTTGTATATTCATTTGCGAGAGTGGCGTTATATCCGATTGAGACAAGCGCTTTGCATTAGTCTTAGATAAACCTGTCCAATACATAAGATTATCCTTTCATAGCCGAGATTTAGGCCGTGAGATTTTAGTAATAGTCACGCACCTTCTTCAAATATGCACTCAATTCTGCACTGACCGTTGTTGAATCGTCATTTAAAACATCCTTCAAAGCTGATATAGCAGCAGTAACTTTGTCACGCTTTAGAGTCGATAAATTGTCTTGCACTAAATTCAGATAGTAAACAAGTTCAAACTCATTTTTGTAAGTAATATTATATTTTTCATCTTCATCAATATCATCATCACGTTGAGCAAGTTTAGTTAATGTTCGAGAGTAAAGATTTTTATCTATAACCTCTGGTATATTTGAAAACTGTTTCGAATATTTTAAGGTATCGGAAAGCATAATTTTTATTATCATTTCTAACGTATCAGAATCGCTTATTTCCTGATCATTAGCATAAGCGATAAGTTTCTTATCGTTTAAACTTAGATGTTTTATGAATTCAATTTTTTCTTCATTGTTTTCTATTGAAGCAATCTTATTAATCAAGTCGTTAGCGTTCTCATAATCTGTTACACCTTGCAAATAACCAATATCAACATCAAAGTAATCGGCTAGTTTTTGCCACATAGCAAGTTTGGGCTCACGGTCTCCACGTTCATAGTTTGAATAAGTATTAACAGGAATACCTGTTTGTAGGCTAACTTCTTTTTGGGTTAGCTTTTTTTCTAATCTGACTTCCTTAAGACGGTTAGTCATTTTGTTACCTCCTGTTTGGTTAAAATTCTTATTAATATTACAAATAATTATATCATAACCCCCCAAAATGAAAAGTTTATAATGCAAGACATGGAACCCCAAAACGAAAAGATATTAAAGGAGGCAGAAAACAATGCAATCAATGATAACAGAGCAACAACAAACCGCACTAATTAAAAAACAGGCAATTAATCGCCTGACGCGTTCCCAATTGGCAACTAATCTAAATTTATCACGACCAACAATTAAGGACGTGTTAGACAAAAAAGCGCCGTTTGCTGTTCATAGTAAGACATTCACAGCAGTTAATAACTATTTGCTAGAAGATTTGTAAACACAAAAAAGCCCCACCATGGCTAAATGGTAGGGCAAAAATCTAATTACAGATCACACGACATGTAACGGAGGTTAATTATAACATGAAGAATTTAGTATTTGTACACGATATGAAGAGTGAACCATATACAACAGTGAGCGTACTTACAACACACACAAAGACATCAAGACATGCGGTTATGCAATTAATTAATAATCATATGAATGAACTTAAAGAGTTTGGGAATATGGCATTTGAGATGCGTAAATTAAACGGGCGTGGACGACCTAAAAAAGAATGGCATTTGAATGAGCCACAAGCAACTTTACTAATGACAATGCTAGATAACACACCAGTAGTTACTGAATTTAAAGTTAATCTTGTTAAAGCATTCTATGAGTTGCGTGAAGAGGTGGCTAATTAACGGGTTTTGCTAGAACGCAATAAGCAAATTAACAAAGATTTAGGGCAAGTGATCCATGAGTATTTGCCTGATAATCAATACGCCTATTCAAATTATCACACGTTGGCATATATGGCTGTTACAGGTTTGACACCAAAGAAGCTAAGAAATATGTACCACGTTGCAAATGCACAAGAGGCGCTAACCAATGAACAACTTGATGAGTTTGAGCGAGTGAAGCAAGCAATCGCCAGTTTAATCATGATTGGTCAGACGTATAAAGCGATTAAACAAGCTATCTCAATTTAAATGAAAGGGGATGACAAAAATGGGTACAGTTACAGCATTCTTTATAGAAATCAGTATCACATTAGCAATACTATTTGTGATTGACCGCATAGCCGACCACCTTATTACGAAGAAGTACGGTTATTACATTGAAGATAACGACCTAGATTTAATCTAGGGTGCGACCTGAACACGTCACTAAACTGTTTGGTAAATCTTTTGGTTAGTATCAAAAAAATAACAATCGGGACTACCACACCGAAACCAAAAGAAAAGCCATTGTCAGCAACCTAATCAGGTATTAACTCACAATGGCTTAACAAATTGTAGCAATATTCTCAAGAAAAAAGGAGTGAACCTTTATGACTAATACTATTTTAACAGATTATCCCGCATTAGTGGGTGCAGTACAACTAATTGCTGATAGGTTAGAAACCAAAGACAACGGGCGTCAATGGATGAACAAGCAACAAGCACAAGTCTATGTAAATTTGGGCAAGCAGGCGTTCCAAAAGTTGGTTGATGACAAGGTTATCCCAGTACATTCACTTGATTCGCATGGACTAGCACGTCTAGAACGATACAATCGAGATGAATTAGATCAGGCTATGAAGAGTTTAACTTAAGCATGGGGGATGAAATGAAAATTACAGCATAAAAAAACAGCTACAAAAAATTGTAACTGATAGTTTCTAAAATCATATATTTGAAAGTTTGGCGACCCGATAATATATGAAATCAATTAACAACTCTCTCTCAAAGAAAGGTTTATTTACATTATGAACAATCAAAGCGGAATGAGCAACAGATTTAAATTATTGGCTAAATTAAAGGAAATGCACGAGCTAGGTGTTTCAGCGCATTTTACTAAAGAAATTCTTGATTCAAAAGCCATATATGTAGTGAGTAGAAAATTAATAATCGCATCATCATCAATATCGGAAGAAGAGTTATTACAATTTATTGATAACGTGGTGGCGAAACATGTATAAGAACAAAATAGCGCAAATGGCAATTAATAAGTTAAGTGAAACAACAAGGGATAACAATCGCTATCGGTATTTTATTGATGTAGGAGTTGCGAAATGATTTATCTAACTAACGGTTTACTGAACAAGCAATATACACAATTAGATGATTTGCCAGATTTTGACCACCTTGTGAAAGCCACAAAGACTCCACAAGAGGCGCTAAACATGACTGATGAACAATTAGCAGAGTATAAGTCAAGTAGCGTGACATACGCCTTATATGGGGCTGTAAATGGACGGCAGAGGCGTGATGACGTGCTTAATCGTAGCGTGTTGTTTATTGATATTGATGATGAAAGTGATTATCAAACATTAAGCAATCGACTAGCCAATTTATTTACCGCGTTGGGAATTAATTTCGTTATCTATCCAACCATAAGTAACGGCATCAAAGACGGTGCTAGGTTGCGTGTTGGTATCGAATTGGATAAGGCGGTAGAGTTAGAAGCATACAAAAAGATTTGGTTAGTTATCACGCATCAATTGCACGTTAAAGGCGATATAACAGCGATTAATAACAGTTTTAAACAATTACAAGGCTTATACGTGAAGACGTCACAGAATGCTTTAAATGAGCCGATAATCACAACTGACGGCGCAGGGTTGCCAGTCGATAAGTTTGTTTCCATATACGATAAAAACGCAGGCGAGTATCAATTGAAAAAGGCGCATGAACCAAGGGAGAACATTGCCACTAATGGCAACGTACCAAGGTGGGCAAGAAAAAATACGGCAATCATTGCGTGCCTGTTAGATCCAGAACAAAGCTATCAAGAATTTGGTGGTTGGGATAATATGCTGACGGCAGTAGGTGGCTGGACGTACCGAGAAACGCACGGCGATAAGCGAGCTACCGTTAATACAGTGGCATCCGTTAATAGTAAAGGTAGTGTACCAATTAGTGAACAAGAATTAAAAATCAAAATCAAGTCATGGTTCAGGGGGTGGACGTATTGAACGAGTTGTTTAACGAAGAAGAATTGAAAGAAATTTCAGATAATAATCAAATTAATCAAGGTAAGCCAGCGCAAGTTATTTATTGGGAAAGGCGTAAGGGAATTGAACAGCGTTTACAAGAAGATGAGGCAGATACAGCACAATTGCTTGATGAGCTTAAGGACGTTAGCCCGAAATGGTTGGGGCATAGTTTCTACAAAGGCAAATTACATCATCTAATTGACTCTGAAAAGTTTCTAAAGCGCATTTCTGAACGAATTCATGTGATTGTTACGGATAAGAACCCACTAGGCTATCACTACACAGGGAAATATTGGCAGTCTTATACCAAAGCCAGTCAAATAACACAAGCCGTTAAAAATGAAGTGATATTTGAGCTTAGTGATTGGCTGATTTATGAAAAGGTTAGCAATGGCGATTTGAGTAAAATTTACGCATATATGTATGCTTACATGCTAGAACCTAAAGCCGTTAAATTCGATAATCAAGAATTAGTTAATTTTAAGAATGGCACGCTTAATTTAACCACATTTGAAATGAAACCATTTGATAAAAAAGACTATCTAACCACTATGTTGCCGACTGACGTGGTCTTTAAAAATAATGATGGCGGGCTGATTAAAGAGTATGCACGTCACCTATTAGGGGATGAGGAAAAGATATTGTCCGAATGGTTTGGTTATATGTTTTTCAAGGATGCCAGTGACATCAATGCCATTGTCTTCATGCAGGGAGTTGGCGGTAATGGTAAGAGTACGCTGTTAAAAACTTTATTAGAGTCATTTGGCGATTTTGGTAGCTCAATTGCATTTTCCCAACTATCTGGTAAAGATAGCGACCGTTTTGTAAATCAGCTATCAACATCTTATGCTAACATTCTGACTGAAAGCGATGCACAAATTAACAATGACGGTATGACGTTGATTAAAAAAATATCATCAGGAGATCCAATTACGGCGAACCCTAAAGGAAAGGACACGTTCACTTATACACCGAGAGCAAAGTTTCTTATATCAGTTAATTACCGCTTACCAGTGTTTGAGGATAGTAAAGAATACCAACGGCGATTGGTGTTATTGTCGGCTGATGCACAATCGATAGACACAATGCCCGATGACAAACGCACGGCATTTTTAGAAAAGTTTGATAAAGATAAATTAAAGCGGGCATTACCTGAATATATTGGTTATGCCATCAAGTTTGCTAAACAGGCCATGTTGAATAAGCAACTTAGTTTATTACCTAGCACGAAAGCTAGAATTGCCGATTGGCTGAAGAGTGATGATTATATTAGCCAATTCATTGATGAGTGTTTAGTTGAAATCACTGGTACAAATGGTGCGACAGTTAAATATGTGTACGACCAATTCCGACCATTCATGATTGAACAAGGGTTTGGCGATATGGATATTATTTCATTTACACAGTTTAGAAATGCTTTATTGAGTAAAGGGATAGCCATTACAAGTTACTCAAGTAAAGGTATTGAAGAAGACCGAGAATGCGTGAACGATTTTGACAGCAATAAAAAGAACAGACTAAAGGGGTATGGCATCAATAAATTTTCTTAAAAAAGAAGTAATAGCTTCAAAACGGGAGTAATTTACCCCTAGTTTACTCCACATAAAAAATGCTAAAAAGCCTAACTTAACAATGTTTTTAAGTGTTTCACTCCTTTTACTCCCTAAATATTAAGTTTGTAATTGTATAGGTTATATAGCAGATGACACGTTACATGCGTCGCACCTGAACTCAAAAAAAAGGGAGTAATGGAGTAAGAAAAACGGAATGTTATTAAATGGGCATTTGTAGATGGTTTATTAAAAATACAAGAGGAGTAATTACTCCCTATAAAAAACATGGTCAGAATACAGGAGACAAAATAGATGAGATACGAACAATATAGTGAAGATGCAACACTTGAGCATTTCGACAGGTGGACGGACACAGTAGGCAAACAATTGGACAGAATCACGGATCCAGTACTAAAAGATACCTTGTATGAGTTACTACACGCCACATTGAATTATGTGGATAGGTTATTAGAACTAGCTAAGCAGAAATCATTTGAAATGAATGAACATTTGGATGAGTACAGCGGTTCTGATTTAACAGATGTCTTAGAGATGAATATTATGTTGTACGAACTAATCAAGATGAAAGCATAAATAATATAGGAAAGACTATCTAAATCTTAGGTAGTCTTTTTTTGTTGGCAGATACTTGTATAACTAAATAGACAGTAAAGGTGTTATACTACTAGTGTAGTTAATATTTTATCCTTAGGAGGAACTAATTATGATTTGGTCTATAATCGTAGGAGCTATTATTGGAGCGATCGCAGGAGCTATTACAAACCGTGGTGAAGCCATGGGTTGGATTTCTAATATACTTGCTGGTTTAGTTGGTTCAGCTATTGGACAAGCTGTATTAGGACATTGGGGACCGAGCCTAGCAGGAATGGCAATTATTCCGTCTATCATTGGAGCAGTTGTATTAGTACTTATTATTTCAGCAATCTTTGGAATGAAAAAGGGTTAATAATATTCATTATAGGTAGCAGTCATTAGATTGTTACCTTTTTATTTTGCACTGAAAAGGGGTAATGAGATGAAATTATAAAAAAACACCATCTTTAATGATGGTGTAAGTTACTAATTATTTATCGTTAATGCCATCTGTAAAACCTTTAATAAAATCAGGAATATTTGTCATAAAGAATAGGATAACCGTTGATACAACGAAAATAATTGTCCATACTTTTTGAGACTTTGTAAATGTTTTAAATAATGGCTTTAAAACAATAAAAGTACCAATAGCGGAAATGAACATAACAACTTCTAATATATTAATAATAATTTCAAACATAACCTGCCTCCAAATTAGTTATCAAAAGTATAGCATGGATAAATTATACAAAGGAGTACAACATGAATAAAAACTTAATGGACAAGATGATTAAGAGTAACGATATTAACCGTGGAAAGTATACATATGTTTATGGCGGTGATGAATTAGCTGAGATAGTTACCAGAGGTCAGTTGAAAGAAAACTTGATGAAAATGTTTTAAAGCATGCAAAGCGTGAGTGGTGGATAAAAGTTTTGTCGAAGTGAAAAAATATTTTACGAAATTTTAAAAATACCCCCGCCCCTGAGCGAGTAGAGATAACCGAATATCAAGAGTTGCCACCTTTCACACAGACTGCATTTATAAATATTTTTCAAATATCATAAAAAATGGTGGTTAGATGATATACTTAGATTTGAAGCGTTGAGAAACGCACTCTATGAGCTTTTTCATATAAGTTATGAGCAATCGTACTTGTAAAAGGCAAACGGGTTAGGGCGTGACCTTTCTGCCACTTTTGGCAGAATTAACTAAACCTTACTTACGTTCACTATCGAAATTTCAACAACGATAACTTAACTATTTTCATGGCGGAATTTTCCGCAGTGAGAACATAAAGCGCACCATTTCCACCTTTAACGGATGTACCTCCAAGTACGTCCAAAAAGTCTAAACCTTTAACATACAAGAGAACTTATTATAAAGTGGTATTGATTTTACAAGTGTGAAAACGTTTACGGTTGTGAACCAACCATTTACTAAAAAAAAAGACGTTATATAAATGTATCTTATGAGAAATAGTAGGAAAACGTCGCCACATGTGGCGATGCAGAAAATATATTTTAACGGGCTAAGTTCAACATAGGACGTGAACTTTCTACTATGCAATTGCCGTATAAATAATTTGTTTGAAGTACTTTAAAATGAAAAAGAAGCATTATTGAAACGGAGTTTAATTTATGAAATATGAAAGTACAAATACTATAATAAAAGCAATAGCTGTTTCCATTGTCATAATATTGTTGGGTGGTCTATCGGCGCTTAGCGTGCAGTGGATAAATGGAATAGGTATAAGCAGTATATACAAGACAATCACCTTACCAATTTTATCGCCACCGGGTTGGGTCTTTGGTCCAGTTTGGACGATTCTTTATATTTTTATTGGAATCTATATAGCAAATTTGAGTTATCTAAAGTACGATAAAATTAAATTATCTGTATTAACGTATTTTCAATTGTTTTTAAATCTAATATGGACAACGGTGTTTTTTGGATATTCTAATTATGGACTGGCATCACTAATGATTTTTGTAATGGATATATCAGTTATATTAATATTGGTTAATGATCATCGGAAAATAAAGTGGATACTAATCCCTTATTTGGTTTGGATAATATTTGCATCTTATTTATCTATCAGTGTTTATTTTTTAAACAAATAGAGGCAAACGTGTAATTACATAATAGGTAACTTTAAACCACGAGTAATTTTACTTATGGTTTTTTTAGTGCGCTTAAAATTAAGGAACATTTGATGAATCAATATTAAAAGGAAGTAATGATTAGCGTGTTTCTTAATGCTATACGTTGTATAATATTAAAAGAAATATTTTTATATGAGGTAAGGGGCGGACGTATGAAATTAGCACAAAAAGTTATTAAAGAATATTTTAATGGGTGGTTGGATGCATCTATAGAACTTTCAAAATCTGAACTTAAATACTTTCCTGATAGGCCTACCGATTGCTTACGTATGTTTGAATCAGCAAAGGAAGCAGTAGACTTTGCACTAAATAAGCTAGGGCCAACCATACTAAAGGCTGTAATAATGCACGAAAAAGACAACATGCCATGGCAACAAATTAGTGATGCATTGGGTATCAAAAAGTATCTATTGGTAACGTATAAGAGTCGTTTAATTGCTGACGTACAGAAAGAATTAGAGAACTAGTCATGGCTGATAAAATTGATAAGATGCTGAGCGATTACTTTACAGGTAACTTGGATGTTGATATTAAAATGCGCAAGCTAGAACTTAGTTATCATAGCAATGATGATGAAAACATTGGAGGTGGTCGGATGCAAAATAATATCGTCCGTGGGGCGGAAATAACAATGCAGAAACTAGATGATGATTATATGTTAATGCGCTTAACGTACATAAAAGAAGTGATTGGTATGATGTTCGACACGCAAACGGAAACTGTCCAAAAGATTATTCAAGAACGTTATGGTCGTAAGAAAAGCTGGTTAGCTGTTTCTATGATTGTACATATAGATGAACGTTCAGCAAGGGAGAGACGCAATGAATTCAAAGCGTTGATTAAGTCGCCACTGGAGGCAGTGTAATGGTAGATAAGTTATATCACATTGTGGAAAGTCGATAACAACACTTAAAAAGTTTGGGGCTTGTAACCATAAAAATGTATCGAAATGAGCAAAAAATGGTTACAAAGCGCAGTGTGTCGGTAGTGACATCAGTGACACCACCTAGTGACATGTCTGACACCACCCTGGTGACATCAGTGTCACGTATAATAGATCAATTAATAGATCAATTGAATATACTAATGCACTGGAGTCTGACTTTGAAAAACTTTGGAAATTGTACCCGAATAAAAAAGGTAAAGACTTAGCATTTAAAGCTTACCAAAAAGCAATTAAAGCCGGTGCCACTAATAAGGATATTCAAAACGGTATCGTTGGTTTGAAAAAGAAAATACTAATTACTGCCTATCGAGCAACAAAATCATCAATAGCATGAGAAGCCATATAATGGCTTGTAAGCCGTTTTAGCGTCCTTTTGGGGAATTAGTCGAATAGCGTTAGAAAATAGCTGGTATTTTAAACAACATGTTGAATAAATGGGGGTTGTCCAATTTAGGTTAGCGCAATTTTACGAAGACCCTGAGAAGAAACATAATAGTTTGTAAGCCGTTTTAGAGTCCTTTGGGGAATTAGTCTAATAATGTTAGAAACGAGCTTAAATTTTATACAACATGTTGAATAAATTGTTGTTGCCTAATTTAGGACAACTGTTTAAATGTTTCCGCCATAATTGGCGGAACAACCTAATAAAACCTAAGTATTTTCCCCACAAGTGGAGAATGAACAGTTTTCATAATGAGTTTAAGGTAGTAGTCGAAAATACGCCCTGTCAGCGGTTAATAAGTAAACAGCACTATGCCAGTCACTTACAAGCATCCGCCAAATTAAGGTAACTGTAAAACGCAGACCCCTTATATTTTCGCAACGAATTGCGAATGTGATGGGTGTAGATTTAATCGACATCCCCGAAAAAAGCGCAAAATAAAACGCCGTTCAGCAAGTGAACAGCGACACATTTGCACGGTGGATAGTCCCGTATTATTTGCTTGTCAGAAATACACATCAAAATACACATTAAGCATAATTTCAACGATATTTCACGGAATTACATAACTTTCAGCTGTGTAATTAAATGTGTATCAAACCTTGTTATATCAACGAAAACGTTGATATGTAGGTGTTTATAGCACCTCACTATGGAGCCGAGGGGAGTTGAACCCCTGTCCTAACATCTTGCAACCGATACATCTACGTTCATAGCAAAACAATTTAAAATTCGCTAATCGCACGCTGTTTTGCTAAGCGATCGAATTAGTTAGTCTGATTATCCTCTTCTAAATTGCCCCAGACGGAGAGAATTTAGCGCAGGTTGTTCATTTTTAGACTTATAGTAGCACACAACTAATACAACTATAAGCAACGCTAGCTGGTTTTTAGGCAGCTAATGCGTAATTATTGTTTGAATTTTTTGCAGTTAATTCTACTGAGTGGATTATAGGGCCACAACCCCTAAACGCAGTACCGGCCCAAACAATGCCAGTCGATTCCGTAACGACCCCGTTAAACAATTAATTATAGCAAATATTTAGTTGTTTAACAACTAGAAAGTTTATAACGAAGTGACAATAACATTCGCATTTTTAGTTTATAAAAAAGTTGTTTATTGTATTTAGTTCGTGTATAATTTGTTTTTGGTGGTTAAGATTAAATTAAAACAATAAAAAAGCGAACGTTTATTTTAGGAGTTTATTAATATGGAAATTACAACTGTTTTTGATTATGAAGATATTCAATTAATCCCCAATAAATGTATTATTGATAGTCGTTCAGAAGCAGATGCTTCGGTAACGCTAGGTAATCATACATTTAAAATACCTGTAGTTCCTGCAAATATGCAGACAGTTATTGATGATGAATTGGCTATGAAGTTAGCAAAAGATGGTTATTTTTATGTCATGCACCGATTTAATCCAGAAACACGTTTGGATTTTGTGCAGAAGTTTCATGAAGCAGGCCAAATTGCATCAATTTCTGTTGGGGTTAAGCAAGAAGAATATGAATTTATTGATCAATTAAAAGCTGCAGATTTAACTCCTGAGTATATTACGATTGATATTGCACATGGTCATGCTGATTCAGTGATTGAAATGATTAAGTACATTAAAAAGGCGTTGCCAGAATCTTTTGTCATTGCTGGTAATGTTGCAACTCCTGAGGCAGTCCGTGATTTGGAAAATGCTGGTGCTGATGCAACTAAGGTTGGGGTTGGGCCTGGGAAAGCCTGCATTACTAAATTAAAGACTGGTTTTGGAACTGGTGGTTGGCAATTGGCAGCCCTTCGTTTGTGCGCGAAGGCTGCTAAGAAGCCAATTATTGCAGATGGTGGTATTCGCTATAATGGTGATATAGCTAAGTCAGTACGCTTTGGAGCAACAATGGTAATGATTGGTTCATTATTTGCTGGGCATTCTGAAACGCCAGGAGATATTGTAGAAGTAGATGGAGCAAAGTATAAGACATATTTTGGTTCAGCTTCTCAATTTCAAAAGGGTGAATACAAAAATGTTGAAGGTAAGAAGTTGTTAGTACCATATCGTGGTGCTATCAAAGATACACTTGTCGAGATGGAACAAGATTTACAATCATCAATTTCATATGCAGGTGGTCGTCAATTGGCTGATTTGCGGTACGTGGATTATGTCATTGTTAAAAATTCAATTGTGAACGGTGATTCATACTAATTTCGAAAGGCACTTCGCTTGAAGTGTCTTTTTTACTATAAGGGGTGCATGGTAGCCTAAAATTAGGTATCATATGGTGTATATACTATTGAAGGGAGTTGTACATGAATATTTTGCAAAGATGGTTAATCAATAGTTTTGATTGGCAGGCTATTGGGCTCGCTTTAATAATTCTAATTATAACGATTATTATAACGAAAGGGGTTGTTACCCCGTTATTTGGACAAATTGAAAAACGTGTATCAAAACGGTTCTCAATTTGGCGAGATATTTTAAAAGCATTTGAACGACCTGTGAAGATTGCAATTTTATTTGCTGGAATTGTCTGGGCTCTACATGTTGCGCATGCGCCACGACCTATTTTGCATTACGCTAATGATATTAATAAATCAGTTTTAATTTTTAGTGTTGGTTATGGTATTTATACTTTAATGGCATCATTAGCCGATTTACTTAGGTATTTTGGTACGAAAGTTCATATTGAAGTTGATTCTATTGTGATGCCGTTTTTAAAACGAACATTACAATTTATTGTGATGGCTTTGACTGTGACGATGATTTTATCTGACTGGGGCATTAATGTTAATGGTGTTTTTGCAGGATTAGGATTAGCAGGATTAGCTGTTTCAATGGCAGCTCAAGATCCAATTAAAAACCTATTGGGTGGTATCATTATTATCACTGAGAAGCCGTTTCAAATTGGTGATAATATCGAATCACCTTCAGTAGCTGGGGTTGCAGAAGACATCACTTTCCGGTCAACATTAATTCGAACTTTAGATGGCGCGCTAGTAATTGTTCCTAATGCAACATTATCAAATGAGCCGATTACAAATTGGTCACGAGTTGTTACTAGAAAAATAGGGTTAACATTTTATTTAGCTTTAGATACTACAACTAAAGAAATTATTGCAGCATCAGAGGATACGATGGCAAAATTAGCACAAAATGATCATTTTGTCGAAGACTCGGCGTCAGCATCGATTAGTCAAGTGCTACCTGAGGGATATGAATTTGATGTTAGTGTTATGCTGAAAATGGCAGCTGATACTGATTTTGCAAGTGAACGAGCAGATGTAAACATGGCAGTCATGCGTATTTTAGCAGAGCATGATATCCAATTAGCAGTTACTAACTGGCCGATACAAAAATCGTAATTGACTTAGTTTTTAGAAACGGGTATAGTTTTATACAACAAAATATTGCTTTTTTAATTGTCAGACGAGAGCTGGCTAAGGAGCGCGTAAAAAGAGATAAGTATACTTAATCGCGCCATTGTTATGGTGCGATTTTTTTTAATTAATACAAGGAGAAAAAAAGTGGCAAAAGAGTTTGGTCAAATTCAAGCTATTGGCAAAAATCAGCGGACGATGTCGAATTGGGATATGTTTGCAACGTGGATTGGGGCTAATGCAAACAATGGAACTTGGTATATCGGTGGGGTAATTGCGGCAGCAGGTATGTATACAGCTTCAACGACATTAATTGCGACAGGGATAATGTCATACATATTTTTAGCGTTAGCATCATATATGGGTTACAAAACAGGATTACCAATGATGACCCTAACACGCGCCTCTTTTGGATTGAAAGGATCGTTTGGACCGTCGATTATTAATCTGGTTCAATTCATTGGTTGGGCAGCAGCAAATACCTTTATTGCAGCTATTTCTATATCTGTTATTTTTAAAGATTTATTTAATTGGACATCATACGCTGATGGCGGCAAGACTGGGTTAGTTGTTGGAATTGTTATCATGTCATTACTGCATTTAGCATCAATTTCATTAGGCGAAAAATCAGTCCGTATGATTGAACGTGTAGGAATTTTATTGGTTATCGTTTTTGTGATTTGGGAAGCAATTGTTGTTTTTCAACATGTTTCTTTAGATCAAATTTTTGAGTGGCAACCACCTAAGTCTGTACGTATTTCATCAGGAGAAGCTGTTGATATATTGGCAGCTTTTAACTTGGCTTGGGTAACTGCCTCATCAGACTTTTCACGTTTTGCTAAGAAGAAGTCAGGGGGCACCGGGTGGTCATTCTTGGGTGCTAATGTTGGTTTATTTAGTTTTGCTTTTATTGGTTTGTTAGCAACTATTGGTACAGCGGTTATGAATCAATCGTTTGATCCTAATGATTCAGATCCTTCTACAATAGCTTCTAAATTGGGATTAGGTATTATTGCACTATTAGTTATAGTGATTACATCAACAACGGCTAATGCTGTGAATCTAATGGCTGCTGGTTCAGCATTGACGAATATGTGGCATAAGTTAAAGCTAACGCCAGCATTATGGATTGTAACGCTAATAGCAACATTGGTATCATTTATTCCACTGTTATTTGCAACATTCCTAGATGCTTTTACTGTGTTTTTGGATTATATTGGTATGTTCTTAGGACCCGAAATAGCAGTATTCTTAGTAGATTATTATATTATTCGTAAAGGACAATATGAAATTAGTGAGATAACGAAGGTTTCAGGTAAGTATTGGTATCATGGTGGTGTAAATTGGCTTGCCATTGCATCGTGGGCGATTGGTATCATGTTATATTTCAGTTTGAAATCAGTCTTTTGGGTTAGTCAAACCATTGGTGTTACTTTTGTGACGATGCTTCTTTCTGGCCTTATCTATTATGTTTTGACAAAAGTGTTTGGTAAATATGTAAAATAATAGATTTTTTTCGTACAATATATTTGAGGACTATAAAAATGAAATATTTAATTGTGACGGAAAAACCATCTGCTGCGAAGAATTTTGTTAAGGCATTAGGTGGCCAAACGGGTCAATTTTCAGGTAATGATTATCGTATTGTTAATTTGCATGGTCATATGATGGGTTTTAAAGAACCTGAAGAAATGGTTAGTGAAGAGAAACAAACAGCGTATAAGTCGTGGACTTTGAAATATTTGCCTTGGCAACTAGATGAGATGAACTGGCAAAGAACTTATTTAAAGCAACGCCAGCCGCGGACTGGACGCTTAAAATCAACTAAAACAGAATTAACAGAACTACAGCAAGAAAGTAAAAACAACTATGATGCACTAGTAATCGCAACTGATACAGATCCTTCTGGTGAAGGTGATTTATTAGCATGGGAAGTGATTGATGCTATTCGTTGGCATGGTCGCGTGTTACGTGCGAATTTTGTGGATGAAGCACCGAATAGTATTCAAAAATCTATGGAGAACTTAACAGATGTATCTGATAAGTGGCAACATGGTGCCTACTTAAAAGGAGAAACACGTAGTCGCTGGGACTTTGCTTCAATGCAATTGACGAGAATTGCCACTACTTCAGCAAAAAAAGCAGGATACAAAGTTGTAGCACGTGAAGGTCGCTTGAAATCAGTTATTGTTTGGAAAATTTTTGAACAAATGCAGGCTATTAAAAATTATGTCAAAAAGCCATATTATGAAGTCTGCTTTACAGATGCATCAAATCATATTTATCGACGACAGGCTCCTAAAAATACGTCACCTGAGTGGCGATATGATGATGAAGCACAAGCAAAACAAGAACTACAACGTTATGCTACGGCTGATGTCACTAATGAACAGCATGAAAAACGGCAACAAGCACCTGATAAATTACTTGATTTGGCAGGCTTAGCAGCAATTTTGGCGCCAAGAGGATTTGATAGTAAAGAAGTATTACAAACTTATCAAAAAATGTATGAGGCACAAATTGTGTCATATCCTAGAACGGATGATAAAACGGTTACACCAGAGCAATTTTTTGAACTATTACCAAAAGTTGATCAAATTGCTGACGTAGTTGGTGTTGATAAACAATTATTAACACATCGACAAGTGCGTACAACACATGTAAAAGAGACTGGATCGCATGGTGCAAATCGACCAGGAACAAAAGTACCGGCTAATTTAGCCGCTTTATCTAAGTATGGACCAAGTGCAGCAGCAATTTATGAAATATTAGCTAAAAATTATTTGGCGATGTTGGCAGAAAATTATATTTACGATCATGTCACAGCGCAATTAGCACAATATCCAGCCTTTAAAACGGCATTTAATATACCGATTGCGCTTAATTATAAGCTTGTGTATGATGCACAAAAAGCGCTGCAAGCAGATGAAGAGGATACACATACGCCAAATACCCAAGTTGGCCCACAGGCAACACCATTTATTTTTGAAGGTGTTAATAAAAAACCAACTTATCCAACGACAAAGTGGTTAATGGCATTTTTAGAAAAACATAATGTTGGTACTGGGGCAACACGTGTTTCAACACTCTCGCAAATGAGTCAAGGTGTTAAAGCAATGATGCAAGAAAAGAAGGGGCGCCTAACATTGACTGAAACGGGTAATGTTTCAGCTGTTATGGTACAAAATACATGGATTGCATCACCCAAAATAACGAAGCGATTATTTGAAATAATGAACGAGGTTGGTGAATTTAAAATATCAATGCCACAAGCATTGAATTCGTTAACGCAAGTTGTTGCGCATGATATGCCAATCATGGTTGAAAATGCCCAAAAATTAGAAACAATACTAGGGAAACCTAAAGTAAAAAAAACGACTAGTAAGGCAAAAACAACTGAAAAAGTAAGTGGTATATTTAATAATCAGACGATTCAATTTTCTAAAACGTGGAGTGATCATACATTTTCAGATGTAGAGGTTCAAACATTATTGTCTGGTGGTGAGGTTAGCTTTTTATCTAAAACAAAGCGTGGCAAGCAGTATACTGCAACGGGTAAGCTAGCAAAACAAACTTTCAAAGGGCATTCATACTATGGGTTTAAATTAAATCCTAAATCGTAGTAAGTAGAAATAAAGAGGATAGGGACAATGCTAATTAAGCAAGTTGTGATTGAAAATGCAGCAAAGAGGCAAGATGTACGAATTATTGATGGTAAATTTGCGGCAATTGCAGATTATTTAGAAGCAAATGAAGGTGAGCAAGTTATTGCGGCAAATGGTAAATTGATGATGCCACCATTTGTAGATCCGCATGTACATCTAGATTCTACGATGACGGCCGGTGAGCCAGAGTGGAATGAAAAAGGGACTTTGTTTGAAGGGATTCGTATTTGGGGTGAACGCAAGCAAACACTGTCACATGAAGATGTTAAGCAGCGGGCGATCAAAGCACTGAAAATTCAAGCTGCACATGGGCTGCAGTTTGTCCGCTCACACGTCGATGTAACTGATCCTAATTTGGTAGCGCTAAAGGCATTGATAGAGGTGCGTGAAGAAGTGAAACCATGGATGACGTTGCAACTCGTTGCTTTTCCTCAGGATGGCATTTTATCATTTCCTAATGGTAAAGAATTGATGACTAAGGCAGCTCAGATGGGGGTTGACGCTATTGGTGCCATTCCGCATTTTGAGTTTACACGTGAATATTCAGTAGAATCATTACGTTTTGTATTTGATTTGGCCCAAAAATACGATTTATTGATTGATGCGCACACTGATGAAATTGATGATCCTGCTTCACGTGGATTAGAAACATTAGCTACCTTGGCGTTAGAAACTGGCTTAAAGGAACGTGTAACGGCTTCACATACAACGGCAATGGGATCATATAATGATGCTTATGTATCTAAGTTAATGAGATTATTGAAACTAGCTGATATTAATTTTGTAGCCAATCCGTTGATCAATATGTACTTGGGTGGTCGTTTTGATACGTATCCGAAGCGACGTGGTTTGACACGTGTTAAGGAATTAGATCAAGAAGGATTGAATGTTGCTTTTGGTGAAGATGACATTAAAGACCCTTGGTATCCAATGGGCAATGGTAACATGATGGATGTGTTGCATATGGGGCTTCATGCTACGCAAATGATGGGATATACAGAAGTGATGAATTCATATCGTTTCATCACTCACCATGGTGCACGTACACTGCAAGTAGAAAATCAATATGGTATTGAAGTTGGTAAGCCAGCTAATTTCTTGATTTTTAATGCGGATAACTGGTATAACACCTTAAATGAACGTGCTGAAATATTATATTCTGTTCATGAAGGCAAAATATTAGTAAAGACACAACCTGCAAAAATGCAGATTGATTTACCAAAATTAGATTAATTATAAAAGTAAGTCATCTTTTAAAAAGAGTTGGCTTACTTTTTCTATGTACTTCCATCATGACGGTGTCGTATATTAATGTTTTTGTGATATTATGCACTTTGTGGTGACCATGTGTTAGTCAAATGAGGGTTATCATTAAAAGGAAATCATTTTATTAATAGGCTCCTTATCGTAACAATGATTGGTATTTAGTGTTGCGTTGATGGGATAGCCCTATAAAAAAATTTAGGCCACATCGTTGTATAATAATTGTGAAGATTTTTTTAAAAATAAAATAAAGCAATAATGAAATGTCGGGTGATAAGATGAATTTATTAATGATAGAGGATAATACTGCCGTATCAGAAATGATGGGGATGTTTTACAAAAAAGAGCAATGGAATGTGGTTAATGCTTATGATGGTGAAGAAGCTTTGAAATTATTTGATGATAATAAACAAGCTTGGGATGTCATTGTTTTAGATTTGAATTTGCCAAAAATTGACGGCATGCAGGTTGCACTTAAAATCAGAGAAAGTACAGAAACGGTGCCATTAATTATGTTAACAGCACGTGATTCTGATTCTGACCAAGTATTAGGATTTGAAGTTGGTGCAGACGATTATGTTACAAAGCCATTTAGCCCGATTACGTTGATTGCGCGAATTAAAGCATTACATCGTCGAGCAACGATGAAATCAAACGGACAAGATGATAATGTTGCAGACGATTTTGATATTAAAACTCGGACATTCAAATTAAATTCACGCACGCGTGAAGCATATATAAATGATGTGTTGATACCTGACTTAACACCTAAAGAATTTGATTTACTTCGTGTGTTGTCACAAAAACCACGACAAGTTTTTTCACGTGACCAACTGCTACAATTAGTTTGGGATTATGAATATTTTGGTGATGAAAGAACGGTTGATGCACATGTTAAAAAGTTACGTCAAAAAATTGAAAAAGTAGGGCCACAAGTTATTCAAACAGTATGGGGTGTTGGCTATAAGTTTGATGACTCTATTTTGCCAGAAAATCCAAGAAAATAGATAAAGGATCATGAATAAATATGAAAAATAGATGGCTTGAGATAATATTAAAGGTTTTGAGCGTACTTCTTTTCTTATTAACTAGTTGGGCATTAATTAATAGTGCTAACATAGCTTTTTTTGTGATGCTAGTAATTGTGATAGGCCTATTAATTACAACGATAACATTGGTTATGAGACAAAAAAAAGTAACGGTACAACAAGCAGATGAAATCGCGGCCTTGAAACAACAAATAGTTGAACAAAGAGATGAAGAAGCGACCATGTTAGCCAATGTGTCACATGAAATGCGCACACCACTGACGACAATTACAGGCCTTGCAGAAGGCCTTCAATATGGTGTTATGGATGGTAACGAACAGCGATCTTATGATTTAATTAAAGAAGAAGCGGACCGTTTAACAAGGCTGGTAAAATCAGTCCTTTCTTTTGAGCGTATGAGACAAGGGAATGCAGAAAATCAAGCAGAGACGTTTAATGTAACCTTGTTAATTGGTGAACTGATAGAAAAAATGTGGCCACAAGCAAATAAATTTGGTAATGAAATTCAAAATCTTTGTGAGCCAGATGTTTATGTGTATGCCGCGGTTGACCAAGTAGAACGAATCTTGATTAATATTTTGGCGAATGCAATTCAATTTACTAAAAATGGTATTATAACTGTTTCAGCTAAAGACGTTGCAGGCAAAACCCATCTTTTTGTTACGGATACTGGTATTGGCATGACTGCTAATCAAATAGACAGAATGTGGCAACGGTATTACAAAGCTGATCCTTCGCGCACAATAAAAGGAGAATCAGGATTAGGAATGTCAATTGTCCGTGAGTTGATTAAGGCAAATAATGGTGAAATTAAGGTCACTTCCAAAGTTGATGTTGGGACTACTTTTGAAGTGATATTGCCACAAAAATTAAGTTAATCATTAAGGTTACATTATTTATGAAAACGGTTTATTTATGTACAATTAGAAACAATATAATGTGTTAGAATACAATTATATTGAAAAAACAAACCACTTTAGGGGAACGAAAGAGGAAATTAAAAATGACAGTATCAGTTCATGAAATCGGGAAAATGCCAAATGGTGACTTAGCACAACAAATTGTATTAGAAAATAAAAATGGTCATCAAATCGGTGTTACAACTTGGGGGGCAACTTGGCAATTCTTTAAGACTAATGACGGTCATGACTTGATGGTAGGATTACATACAACTGATAAGTTATGGGAACAACTATACTCAGTAGGTGATGCAATTGGTCGTGTAGGTAACCGTATTACTGGGGCCACATTCACATTAGAGGGTAAACAATACCATTTAAAGGATAATGAATTAGGAAATGCTTTGCATGGTGGAAGAGATAGTTTTTCAAATCGTACATGGGATTTTACAATTGACCAAGAAAATAATGCCGTTACTTTTACAACAACTATGACAGAAGCAATTGATAATTTTCCAGGGACAATGCCGACATCAATTACTTATACACTAACTGATAATGATGAAGTTATTTTAGATTTTGCTGCTGAATCAGACCAAACAACATTGTATAATCCAACAAGCCATGGTTATTTTAACCCAGCTGGAATTGATACTGATGCTCGTGACTTGAACTTGCAGATTAATTCACAACGCCGTTTAGAGTTACGTGATGAAGATACAACACCAACTGGAAATTTCTTTGAAAATGCCCACACGGCATATGATTTTCTAAAGCCCACACGAATTGGTGATAATTTGGCGCAACTAGAAGGACCTTATGATGTTAAATTTGATGAAGCCTTTAAAATTAATCAAGTAGCAGGTCAGCCAGCTGCAGTTGTTTCTGATCCAAAATCAGGTCGTAATATTGAAGTTTATTCTGATCGTAATGCGATTATATTCTTTATTGCTAATCCGGAAGTGGCTTATCATGAGGGGGATCGTGAATGGTTTGATGCGCATCCTTATAATGCAATTGCGCTTGAAGCGCAAACTTTGAGTGATGCGATTAATCATGAAGGATTTGGTGACATTGTATTGCCAGCTAATAAAAAACAAACATACCGTACTACCTATAAGTTCAATAATTTAGCATAATTGAAATGGTTGTGAATAAATTCATGAAAACACTTTCAATTTAGGGAACAAGAAGTTATAATTGGTCTATACCGTAAAGCTAAAAAATGGGACTTACAGGAAGAAGGAATTAATTATGAGCACACTATCATTTGATACTTCAAAGTTATCAGCATTTGTTGGCGAAGAAGAATTGTCAATGATGCAACCAATGGTAAATACTGCAGATGAATTGTTGCGTAAGGGTACTGGTGTTGGAGCTGAGTTTACGGACTGGCTACATTTGCCAACAGAATACGACAAAGATGAGTTTGCACGTATTAAAGCAGCTGCTAAGAAGATCCAAGGTAATTCAAAAGTACTAGTTGTTATTGGTATTGGTGGTTCTTACTTGGGGGCTCGTGCAGCTATTGATTTCTTAAATGATTACTTTAATAACTATTATGGTGATGAAGAACGTGATTTTCCACAAGTATTATTTGCAGGAAACTCAATTGCACCAGCATACCTAAATAGTTTAATTAAGTTGATTGGTGATCGTGATTTTTCAGTAAATATCATTTCAAAGTCAGGTACAACAACAGAACCAGCGGTAGCGTTCCGTGTGTTCAAACAACTATTAGAAGAAAAGTATGGTGTTGAGGGAGCTCGTGAACGCATCTTTGCAACAACGGATGCCCACCGTGGTTCTTTGAAGACATTAGCTGATGCTGAAGGTTATGAAGAATTCGTTGTTCCTGACGGCGTTGGTGGCCGTTTCTCAGTCTTAACTGCAGTAGGTCTATTACCAATCGCCGTATCTGGTGCAGATATTGATCAGTTAATGGCCGGTGCCGCAGCTGGTGAACAAACTTATGCAGATGCAGATTTGACTAAGAATCCTGCTTACCAATATGCAGCTTATCGTAATATTTTGTATCGTAAGGGATACACAACTGAATTGTTGATTAATTACGATCCAACGTTGACACAATTTGGTGAATGGTGGAAGCAATTGCAAGGTGAATCAGAAGGTAAGGATGGTAAAGGTATTTTCCCAGCATCTGGAAACTTCTCAACTGATTTGCATAGTTTTGGTCAATATATTCAAGACGGTCGTCGTAACTTATTTGAGACTTTAGTTCGTGTAACAGAACCAGTTTCAGATGTTGTTATTCCAACAATGGATGCAGATGATGGTTTGGGATATCTACAAGGTAAAGACATGAGCTATGTTAACCGTACTGCTTCAGAAGGTACGTTACTTGCTCACGTCGACGGTGGCGTGCCAAATATGATTGTTGAAATTGATAAGCAAAATGAATTTGCTTTAGGACAAATGATTTACTTCTTTGAAGTAGCTGTTGGTATTTCAGGTTACTTAAATGGTATTAATCCATTTAATCAGCCAGGTGTTGAAGCATACAAGCGGAATATGTTTGGCTTGTTGGGTAAGCCTGGTTATGAAGAATTAACAGAATCACTAAAGGCTCGTCTATAATTTAAAATTGATGAAAGAATCGAAACAATGCTAGTTTCGATTTTTTTGATAAATATAAAAAATATTTACAAATATCGTGCTAAAATTAATGTAATGCTGGTCTTTATTCTAAAAACCTGCTAATATAATTCAGAAAGACATAAATTTAGGAGAATTCAATCATGGCAACTATTGGTATGAATGACTTGAAAACAGGGTTAACAATTTTGTATAACCAATCAATCTGGCGCGTTTTGGAATTCCAACACGTTAAGCCAGGTAAGGGTGCAGCTTTTGTGCGCTCAAAGTTGAAGAACTTGCGTACTGGTGCGGTAAACGAAGTAACGTTCCGTCCTGGTGATAAGTTCGAAACAGCAAGTATTGAACAAACTGACATGCAATATTTGTATGCGGATGGCGATCAACACGTATTTATGGACAATGAGACTTACGATCAAGTTTCTATTCCAGCAGATAAAATTTCAGATGCATTGAAGTTTTTGCTAGAAAATATGACTGTTAAGATCACAACTTATGAAGGTGAAATCTTGGATGTTGAATTACCAAAGACTGTTGAATTAACAGTTACGGAAACACAACCAGGTATCAAGGGAGCTACTGCTAATGGTGGTGGTAAGCCTGCTACTTTGGAGACTGGCTTGGTAATTACTGTACCTGATTTCGTCAATGAAGGTGATAAGTTAGTTGTTAATACTGATAATGGTGGATCATATACGTCACGTGCCTAGTTTTTACTAGGAAAGTTAGGTATAATAACGATATTAATTAAGAAAGCGCCGACCGGCAGCCGGCCGGCGCTTTCGACTTATTTAGGAGGTTAGTTCCATATGGCAGAAGAGACAATCGTATTAACATATTCAAATGAGGCCTCTGGCGAGACATTGGTTAGCATGCGCGTACTAGAAATTATCGCAGGGTTGGCAGCACAAGAAGTTGAAGGTGTTTCTCGGCTACGCGGTTCATTAACAGAGCGTGCACAAGAAGCATTTGGGCGACGCGTACACGGAAAAGGTGTTGAGTTACAACAAACTAAATCAGGATTAGATGTTGATGTCTATGTATATCTTAACTACGGTGTGAGTGTGCCAAAGGTATCACATGCTATACAACAACGTATTACATCCCAAGTGGCAGCAATGACAGAACTACAAGTTAACCTTGTAAATGTTCATGTCCAAGGTGTTGTTTCACAAAAGACAACTAACACAATTGATGTTAATAATTTATTTGGTGAAGAATCAGATACGGAAGGAACTAAGAAATGAGCGAACTAAATCGACACCAAATTCGTCAGGCAGCCTTTCAATCACTATTTGGTTTGGCACTAAATCCAACAGCTGATGTTGAAACGACTATCTCACAAGTATTAGTTGGTGACCCGGAAGTGGCGTGGACTCAAGAAATACCAGCTGATTTAACACAGGTTGTGACGGGGGTTGTTGCACATCAAGATCAATTAGATTTAATCATCTCAGATTATCTCTCAACGGGCTGGACATTAGAACGTTTGAATACAACAGATCTTGTTTTGATGCGTTTAGCAATCTATGAGGCAAAGTTTACTGAAGTACCTGCTAAAATTGCTGTTAACGAAGCATTGCAATTAGCTCATGATTTTACAGATGATAAGTCACGTAAGTTTATTAATGGTATTTTGAATAAGGCCTTGACTTTAGATTAGTCTGGCGTATAATAAGTATTTGTTAGGAAATAAAGTAATGGCATACCCGCTGTTCACCTAGTTAAGATTACTTAGCAGGTCAATCACTTTATTATTAAAGATGATAATGGCGGGTTGTCGTGTGTAACGGCAAGCCGTTTTTACTTTATCACAAGTTTTTTCGGAGGTAAGGATCATAGCAAACGCACGCCAACCACAACAACAAAAAGATTTAATTAATGATCACATTCGTGCTCGTGAAGTTCGTTTGATTACGGATGACGGTGACCAAGGTGTCATGTCTAAAGTAGACGCACAACGCCTTGCTGACGATGCTGAATTGGATTTGGTATTGGTACAAGCCAATGCTAAGCCACCAGTAGCTAAGATTATGAACTATGGAAAGTTCAAATTCGAAGCGCAAAAAAAGCAACGCGAACAACGAAAGAACCAAAAAGTTGTCAACGTTAAAGAGATTCGTCTTAGCCCAACTATTGATATTAATGATTTTAATACTAAAAAGAACAATGCAATTAAGTTCTTGAACAAGGGTAATAAAGTTAAAGTGTCAATTCGTTTCCGCGGACGTGCTATCACACACAAGGAAATTGGGCGTGAAGTAATGAATCGTATGGCAACGGAGCTTGAGGAAATTGCTAAAATTGAATCAAGAGCTAAGATGGAAGGGCGCAGCATGTTTATGGTGCTTGCACCCAGAGAAACTAAGTAATTAAACCAGTTTGGAGGACATATCAATGCCTAAGTATAAGACACATCGCGCTTCAGCAAAGCGTTTCAAGAAAACTGCAAATGGTGGGTTGAAGTCAGCTAATGCCTATACGTCACACCGTTTCCACGGTAAGACTAAGAAGCAACGTCGTCAATTGCGTGGTACTTCAATGATGAACCACACTACTTTGAAGACATATACACAAATGTTGAGCCGTTAATCATAATTATTGTTAAATAGTTATAACTGGTTCCGAATAAATTAGAAATTACTGGAGGAAATACCCATGCGAGTTAAGGGTGGTAACGTTACGCGTTCACGTCGTAAGAAGATGATTAAGTTGGCCAAGGGTTACCGTGGTCAACGTCACATCAACTATAAGGTTGCTAAGCAACAAGTTTGGAAGTCATGGTTCTATGCATTCCGTGATCGTAAGCAAACTAAGCGCAACTTCCGTAAGTTGTGGATTGCACGTATCAATGCTGGTGCGCGTATGAATGGTCTATCATACTCACGTTTCATGAACGGTTTGTCATTGATGGGTTCAACTTTGAACCGTAAGATGCTTGCTGAACTAGCTGTTTCAGATTTCGAAGCTTTCTCAGCTTTGGTTGAATCAGCAAAGAAGGCATTGGCTGACAACGGACAAGTTGTTGCTGAAAAGTCAGCTGCTACTTTGGAGAAGGGTGTTGTTATCAACGCTGCTTCTTCAAAGAAGGCTGCTTCAAAGCCAACTGAAAAGAATACTGTTGCTGAAATTAAAGCATATTTGTCAGAAAACGGCATCGAATTTGCTTCTTCAGCAAAGAAGGCTGATTTGTTAGCTTTGGTTTAATTCTTAAAATTTTTAAAAACACCAGGATATTATTCTTGGTGTTTTTTATTTTCAAAATAAAAATGAATAAATAACAATTATGCTGAAACTAAAGGTAATCGCAGGTACGAACGGCAATGTTTTTTGATCATTAATATAGTGAAAAACGATTTGAATGCCACAAGCAAGGCAGCAAATTAACCAAAACTCATAGAAATTAACGTAGAAAAGTATAGTAGCTAATACATCTAAATCGCCATTACCAATATAGTGTTCTTGAGTAAAAACATTAATTGTTAGGCAAATAATATAACCGGTTAAGATAATAAAAATAGGGGTATGATAAAAAAGGGCACCAAGAAATAAAGGTAGCGCTAACCAAATGCTATTAAATTGTTGAAATCGAATATCTTGATAAGAAATAAGAATTAAAATTAGCAATAATAAAAAATCAAGTAGCATATGAAGTCCTTTCTGTGTGCACCTAGTTATAGAGACGCCTAATGTCGTGTATTTTACAAAAATGATACGCCCGGAATTGTTTGCAAACTAAAGGTTATTCTATCAACGTTTTTTATATGATAAAAAGGTTGCATAATATTCGAGTCAGTGGTATATTATTAATTGTGCTTTTAGTTAGCAGGGTGTTTGCGGTTACGCGACGTGCTGAACTCGTAAACCAAAAGTACCAAATGATCAAAGTTCATTGGTTTGTTGTTTAATAAATGACACGCCTGGAAATGTGGACTAAACACTATAGAATAAAAATTTGAAAGGGGACTCTTCGAAATGCCTACAATTAACCAATTGGTTCGTAAGCCTCGTAAGTCACAGAGCACAAAGTCAAAGTCACCTGCTTTGAACTTTAGTTATAACTCACAATTAAAGAAGGCCACACGCGTGTCTTCACCACAAAAGCGTGGTGTTGCTACCCGTGTTGGTACGATGACACCTAAGAAGCCTAACTCAGCTTTGCGTAAGTACGCTCGTGTACGTTTGTCAAATCTGATTGAGGTTACTGCATATATCCCAGGTATCGGACACAACCTACAAGAACACTCAGTTGTTTTGATTCGTGGTGGTCGTGTTAAGGACTTGCCTGGAGTTCGTTACCACATTATCCGTGGTGCACTAGATACTGCTGGTGTTGACGGACGTATGCAATCACGTTCTAAGTATGGTGCAAAGCGCCCTAAGAACAAGAAATAATTAAGGGAGGACTTATATAATGCCACGTAAGAGTTACACTAAGCAGGCTGAAGTTCTGCCAGATCCAATTTACAACTCAAAGCTTGTTTCACGTTTGATCAATCGCTTGATGCTTGATGGTAAGCGTGGAACTGCTTCAACAATTTTATATGATGCTTTTAGTCGTATTAAGGAAGCTACTGGTAATGAACCATTGGCTGTCTTTGAAGAAGCTTTGAACAATATTATGCCCGTATTGGAAGTTAAAGCACGCCGTATCGGTGGTTCTAACTACCAAGTTCCTGTTGAAGTTCGTCCAGAACGTCGTGTGACATTGGGATTGCGCTGGTTGGTGCAATACTCACGTGCCCGCGGTGAGCATACTATGGAAGAGCGTTTAGCTAAGGAAATTATGGATGCTGCCAACAACACTGGTGCATCTGTTAAGAAACGTGAAGACACACATAAGATGGCTGAAGCCAACCGTGCCTTTGCACATTACCGCTGGTAATAGACCAATTTTGTGGCTGCAGTCAAATGACAGTAGCCACTTTTGGTGTATTTACGGTATAATATATCTAGACAACCAACAATTAACATATTAATCAGTTAATTGTTAAGAAACTCAAGGAGAATTACTCATGGCTAACAAGCGTGAATATCCTTTGCTACGCACTCGTAACATCGGAATCATGGCGCACATCGACGCTGGTAAGACAACGACGACAGAGCGTATTTTGTACTATACTGGTAAGATTCATAAAATTGGTGAAACTCATGATGGGGCTTCACAAATGGACTTTATGGACCAAGAAAAGGAACGTGGAATCACGATCCAATCTGCGGCCACAACAGCTGTTTGGCATGGTTTTTATGACCAATATAAGAACGAGCCATACCGTGTTAACATCATTGATACACCAGGTCACGTGGACTTCACTATCGAAGTTGAACGTTCATTGCGTGTTCTTGATGGTGCCGTAGCCGTATTGGATGGGGCTGCCGGTGTTGAGCCACAAACAGAAACTGTTTGGCGCCAAGCTGAAACTTATGAAGTACCCCGTGTTGTTTTTGTTAACAAAATGGACAAGTTGGGTGCTGACTTTGGTATGTCTGTTGATTCATTGAAGGATCGTTTGGATGCCAATGCTAAGGCTATTCAATGGCCAATTGGTGCCGAAGACGATTTCGAAGGTGTTATTGACTTAATCGAAAAGAAGGCAATGTACCCAACCACTGAACTAGGTGAAGAATGGGAAGCACGTGAAATTCCTGCCGACTATGTTGACTTAGTAGAAGAAAAGTACAACGAATTGGTTGAAGCCGTCGCTGATGTTGACGACGAAATCATGGACAAGTACTTGGAAGGTGAAGAAATTAGCGAAGCTGAATTGAAGGCTGCTATTCGCCGTGCAACAATTTCTCTACAATTCTACCCAGTTCTTGCTGGTTCAGCTTATAAAGATAAGGGTGTTCAAATGATGTTGGACGCCGTTGTTGAATATTTGCCATCACCATTGGACGTTAAGCCATATGTTGCTAACGATCCAGAAACTGGTGAAGAAATTGACTTGGTTGCTAACGATGAGGATCCATTTGCTGCTTTGGCATTTAAGGTTATGACTGATCCATTCGTTGGTCGTTTGACATTCTTACGTGTATATACTGGTACTTTGGAATCAGGTTCATATATCATGAATACGTCAAAGGACAAGCGTGAGCGTGTTGGTCGTTTGCTACAAATGCACGCAACTGATCGTAAAGAAATCCCTGAAGTGTTCTCAGGAGATATCGCTGCTGCCATCGGTTTGAAGGATACGACTACTGGAGATTCTTTGACTTCACCAGATCGTCGATTGATCTTGGAATCAATGGAATTCCCTGACCCAGTTATCCAACTAGCTGTTGAGCCTAAGACTAAGGCTGATCAAGCTAAGATGACTGTTGCTTTGCAAAAGTTGGCTGAAGAAGATCCATCATTCCGTGCAGAAACTAACCAAGAAACTGGTGATACACTAATTTCTGGAATGGGTGAGTTGCACTTGGATATCATTGTTGACCGTATGAAGCGTGAATTCCACGTGGACGTTACGGTTGGTGCACCACAAGTTGCTTACCGTGAAGCATTTACGAAGACTGTTCAAGCTCGTGGATACTTCAAGCGCCAATCAGGTGGTAAGGGACAATATGGTGATGTTTGGATTGAATTCTCACCTAATGAAGAAGGTGCTGGATTTGAATTCGAAGATGCCGTTGTTGGTGGTGTTGTTCCTCGTGAATACATCCCTTCAGTTGAAGCTGGATTGAAGGATTCATTGAACAATGGTCCTTTGGCAGGATTCCCATTGGTTGATTTGAAGGCTAAGTTGTATGATGGTTCATACCACGATGTCGACTCATCTGAAGCTGCCTTTAAGATTGCTGCTTCATTAGCTTTGCGTGAAGCTGCTAAGACTGCTGGTGCAGTTATTTTGGAGCCAATCATGAAGGTTGACATTATGGTCCCTGAGGATAACTTGGGTGATGCTATGGGTCACGTTTCAGCTCGTCGTGGATTGCTTGAAGGACAGGACCAACGTGGAAAGCAAATGCTAGTACACGCTAAGGTTCCGTTGTCAGAAATGTTTGGATATGCAACTACTTTGCGTTCATCAACGCAAGGTCGTGGAACATTCCAAATGGTCTTTGACCACTATGAAGCAGTTCCTAAGAACGTACAAGAAGATATTATTGCTAAGTACGGTTCTTCTTCATCAGCTGAATAAGTTTTATTTAATAAAAATTAAGAAGGACATTGATAAAATCATTTATCAATGTCCTTTTTTGTTTTATTATCGACTATTTTTTGATTAATTTGTATAATAAAGTTTATGTAAAGAAAGGTGGTACTGGTAGTGGCACAACCAATTATCGAATTTAAACATGTTGCTAAGCAATATGATGACAATGTTGTTTTGAAGTCAGTTGATTTAGAAATAGAAGCTGGTAAGTTTTATACGTTATTAGGACCTTCAGGTTCTGGTAAAACGACAATTTTACGTTTAATTGCTGGCTTTTTAGAAGCTACTTCAGGAGACATTTTATTTGAAGGTCAAAGAATTAATGAATTACCGCCTGAGAAACGGCGCGTTAATACAGTCTTTCAAAATTACGCATTGTTTCCAAATATGAATGTTTTTGAAAATGTTGCATTTGGTATGTCAATTAAAGGCAAAGGCAAGGCTGAGATTAAAGCAAAAGTTGCTGAAATGTTAAGCCTAGTAAAATTATCTGGTTTAGCAGATCGAGAAATTTCAGAACTGTCTGGTGGGCAACAACAACGTGTAGCGATTGCACGAGCATTAGCTAATGATCCCGAGGTTTTATTGTTAGATGAACCGTTATCAGCGTTAGACTATAAATTACGTAAGGAAATGCAATATGAATTACGTGAGATTCAAAAGCGTCTGGGGATAACATTTATTTTTGTGACACATGATCAAGAAGAAGCACTGGCAATGTCAGACTGGATATTTGTTACCAATGAAGGTGAGATTGTTCAAAATGGTACGCCTGTGGATATTTATGATGCCCCAATTAATCACTTTGTAGCAGACTTCATCGGCGAATCAAATATTTTACCAGGTGTGATGCGTAAAGATTACTTAGTTTCATTTGCAGGTAAAGAATTTGAAAATGTCGATGGTGGTATGCGACTTAACGAACAGGTTGAAGTGGTATTGCGACCTGAAGATTTAGATTTAGTAAGTGCTGATAAGGGGAAATTAATTGTCACGATTGATGACCAATCATTTAGAGGTGATTATTATGAAATTACAGCATATGATGATGATCAAAATGAGTGGCAAATTCAAGCAACTAATCCTGCTGTTATTGGTGAACGGCGTGGCTTGTTCTTTGATCCTGAAGATATCCACATTATGCGTTTAAATGAGTCTGAGGAAGATTTTGATGCACGAATGGAAGAATATGATGATACTGAGGAGGGGACAATGAATGAATCGTAAACGCACACTAACTTATACAATTCCATATATATTGTGGTTAGGATTATTTGTCATTGCCCCTGTTATTTTATTGATTATTCAATCATTTGGGAACCTTAATGGGCATTTTACATTTGGAAATTATGTGACGTATTTTAGTTCAGGTACTTATCTACGGATGACCTTTAATTCAATCTTTTTTGCATTTATTGTCACAGCAATTACACTATTGATTAGTTATCCAATGGCATATATAATGAGTCGTCTCAAGCATGCCCAATTTTGGTTATTATTGGTTATTTTGCCAACGTGGGTGAATTTATTATTAAAAGCATATGCCTTTATAGGACTATTCTCTAAAACAGGGACTATTAACGAGTTTTTATCATTAATAGGCTTTGCGCCGCATCAAATGATGTTTACAAATATGTCTTTTTTGGTTGTTGCTGCATATATAGAAATACCTTTTATGATTATGCCGATTTTTAATTCACTGGTTGAGCTAGATAAAAGTTATATTAATGCAGCGCGTGATTTGGGGGCAACACAATGGCAAACCTTAGTTAAGGTTGTTTTTCCAATGTCAATGGGTGGTGTTAAAGCTGGTATTCAAGCCGTCTTTATCCCAACATTGTCATTATTTATGATCACTAGACTAATTGGAGGTAATCGTGTGATTACCTTAGGAACTGCAATTGAGGAGCATTTCTTAGTTACGCAAAATTGGGGAATGGGTTCGACCATTGGTGTCATTTTGATTGTTGCAATGATTTTAACGATGATGATAACCAGAGATCGTAAGAAGAAGGGAGGCAAGCATGGTAGATAAGCACAAAAAATGGGCAAATATTTATTTGGTTTTTGTCTTTATATTAATGTATGCGCCAATCTTTTACCTTATTTTTTATTCATTTAATAAAGGTGATTATATGGCAGGATTTTCGGGATTTTCATGGCGACACTACATCGATATGTTTGCCGATGCTCGATTAATGCAGATGCTAGTAAATACCTTTATTGTGGCATTATTGTCAGCCCTAATTGCAACTTTAATCGGTTTATTTGGCGCGATTGGTATTTATAATACAAAACAAGCTAGCACTAAAAATGTCTTATTATCGTTAAACAATGTCTTGATGGTATCGCCAGATGTTATTATCGGTGCAAGCTTTTTGATTTTCTTTACAATGATTGGCTTGAAATTAGGATTTGGGTCTGTTGTGTTAGCGCATATTGCATTCTCAATTCCTATTGTTGTATTAATGGTGTTACCACGTTTAAATGAAATGAATCCAGCCCTGATTGATGCAGCACGTGATTTAGGTGCAAATAGTTATCAAGTGTTATCAAGAGTTGTTTTGCCATATGCATGGCCAGGTATTTTGTCTGGATTTTTTATGGCAATTACGTATTCATTGGACGATTTTGCAGTAACCTTTTTCGTAACAGGAAACGGTTTTTCAACGCTGTCAGTCGAAATTTATTCACGTGCACGTCAAGGAATTGATCTTTCTATCAATGCGATGGCGACCTTAATGTTCTTGTTGTCACTAGTTTTGGTTATTATCTATTACTTTATTTCAAATTATAGTGCTGCTAATAGCAAAAAAAAGAAAGGTAATAGAGTGGTGGTGCATTAATCATGAAAAAAATCATTTGGTTAACAACAATTATATTAGGTGCCACGTTAGCGCTATTCGGGGTTAATATTTTTTTAGAACATACTGAAAATGTTGGCACTAAAAATAATGGTCATCAAGAATTGACAATTTATAATTGGGGAGATTATATTGATCCAGATTTGTTAAAAAAGTTTCAAAAAGAGACAGGTTATAAAGTTGATTATGAAACATTTGATTCTAATGAAGCAATGTTTACGAAAATTCAACAAGGTGGCACACATTATGATTTAGCAGTACCGTCAGATTACATGATTCAAAAGATGAAGGCTGCTAATCTTTTGTTACCATTGGATCATAAAAAATTAACGGGGCTCGGTAATTATGATAAAAAGTTTATGAACCAAGCATTTGATAAAGGTAATAAATACTCTGTTCCGTACTTTTGGGGGACATTGGGGATTGTCTATAATGATAAGTACATTAAGCCTGGTGAGATTAAAACTTGGAATGATCTTTGGCAACCTAAGTACAAAAAAAGTATTATGTTGATCGATTCTTCAAGGGATATTATGGGGATGGCTTTAGCATCTAGTGGACAATCTGTTAATACAAAAAGCATCCCGGAGTTAGCTGCAGCTAAAGGAAAATTAGATACATTAATGCCAAATGTTAAAGCAATTGTCGCAGATGAGATTAAGACGTATATGGCACAAGAGGAAGCAACACTGGCAGTTGATTATTCAGGTGATGCAGCAGAAATGATTTCTGAAAATAAACATTTGCATTATGTTGTTCCTAGCGATGGTGGTAACTTGTGGTTTGATAATATTGTTATGCCTAAAACGGTTAAAAATAAAAAAGCAGCTTATGCTTTTTTGAATTTTATGAGTAAGCCAGCTAATGCAAAACAAAATGCCATTTATGTTGGCTATGCAACACCAAATAAAAAAGCAGTGCAACAATTACCAAAAGCAATTAAAAATAACCCATCTTGGTACCCTGATAATAAAACATTGTCAAAACTTGAAGTGTACGAAGATTTAGGGCCAAATTGGGTTGGTAAGTATAATGACTACTTCTTAGAGTTTAAAATGACAAATCGTTAATTTAAAGTAAAATTTTATCTTTACACTAAGCATTGCATTATAAAATGGGGTTAACAAGAAAAGTTAATTAAGAACGGGAGTTAACATAATGAAGAAAGGCAAATCAGAAAAGATTGTTGCGTTGGTTGCAGTTGTTTTTGTTATTTTAGGACTTGCGATTGCGTTTCAGTCGGCACATTCAGATAAAGATGAGATGTCTGAAAAACAGCAGTCTCTTTCAAAAACAAAATTAAATAAATTGACATTGCCACAATTATCAAAAAAGGTTCATAAAAATGAGACAGTTGTGACAATCGAAACGACAGCTGGTAATATCAAACTGAAGTTATTTAATAAATATACGCCATTAGCAGTTAAAAATTTTGTTAAGCATTCTCAAAAAAATTACTATAATGGGACAATTTTTCATCGCGTGATTAATGATTTTATGATTCAAGGTGGTGATCCAACTGGTACAGGAACTGGTGGTGCATCAATTTGGAAGAATAAAAATGAAAAAATTGATGATGGCTCAGGCTTTAAGAACGAAATTTCGCCTAATCTTTATAATATAAGGGGAGCAGTCTCAATGGCTAACTCGGGTGAAAACACAAATGGCTCACAATTTTTTATTAATCAAAATCATGAGAATTCAGCAACACAGTTAAAAAAATCAAAATATCCTGATAAAATTATTGATGCGTATAAAAAAGGTGGTAACCCATCATTAGATGGTCATTATACTGTTTTTGGACAAGTCATTAGTGGGATGGATGTTGTGGATAAAATTGCAGCTGCTGAAGTTAAAGATAATGCGGATCATTCAGAAAAATCAACGCCGGTTAACCCAGATAAAATTGTAAAGATAACAATTGATAAAAAGTCTTAGTTAGTTTTAGTGGTTTAATATCATTTAAAAGGCAGCAAACTATCGAATAACGATAGTTTGCTGCCTTTTGTTTAGGCTATGAATTTGAGTAGGCTAGGGCAGTATTTGTAACAATTAATTGGAAATAATTATCAAAACCAGGTTTATTGTAACTACGTAGTAAACCAGCAAAATCAGCTGGTGACCAGTCAGAAATAACAATTG
Source organism: Weissella sagaensis (assembly GCF_010306265.1). Lineage (NCBI taxonomy): Bacteria > Bacillati > Bacillota > Bacilli > Lactobacillales > Lactobacillaceae > Weissella > Weissella sagaensis. The sequence continues at coordinate 62,828 of NZ_BLKA01000007.1, forward strand.
CACCATCCTGGTACTGTAATGAATGAGACATAGCTGAAGTGCTTTCAACTAAATAGAACGTATCATTGATATCTAAGTAGAGTAGTTGTAATTTAATATTACGATTGGCCCCAAGTGAGGTCGATGAAGTTAAAAATGGATCATTTAACCAATGTTGGCTAACATGTCCGTGTCTAAATTTATGAATTGTTTCTAGTGTATTTCCAATAATTTTCATAGTGCATCCCCTGTGTTAATAATGATTAAAAACATAGAATTATTATAACCTAATTTTAATAAAAGTCCATTAAGTTATATTAAATTAAGTTGGATAGGCAATAAAAAAGCCAACTACGAAGTAGCCGGCTTTTTAAAATTTACTGCACAATCAAAACATCTGTTTTAGCGTTTTGCACCACAAACGATGTAACTGATCCAACAAGAATACGTTCCAGTGCGTTTAATCCTGACTTACCAAGCATGATTAGACCAGTATCGTGGTCACGTGGGAAATCACGGGCAATAACCGTCTTTGGTGAACCAAAACGAACGTGAATATTAACTTGTTCTGCACCATTATCACGAGCAATTTGAGCGTATTTTGTTAGCTTTTCTTCAGCATCTTGTACTAATTGATAAACAACATCACCAGATATTGACATACCAGCTAGGCCAGAAATTGAGTTTGTATCAATAACATACAACAAATCTAGAGCAGTTTGGTTACGCACAGCAACTGCAGCAGCCTTTTCAATTATGACGCTAGAAATTTTCGATCCATCAATAGGAGCCAATATGTTCTTGTATGCAATCTTGTCCTCTGCCATGGAAGTCACCATCCTTATAAGGTATTATGTTTAAATAAATTATTTTATACTTGTATTATATACCTAATAATAGTTAAATGTAAGCGCAATCTTTAAAATTAGGTGACACCTTTAATGCATAATTCATACAAAAGGTGAATTTTCACCTAGTAATGTTTAAAATGATGTTTAGATTGTTTTAAATATTATTATGTGCTATAATTTTACTTATGCGATGAGTCGAGAAAGATCATAATAGATCTTTTATAAACGGTCCTCATTAACAGTCGTATATACTGGAGGATGCAAAACGAGTTGTGGAACTCGGATTGCTGCACATGACTACCTTTAGCTTTGCTATTGGGTGTACGTTGACTGATGGGTAACCATCACGTGCGCTAAGACGCGTCAATCTTAGCAATGCCAATCTAAATGCACTGTCTTGTATAAGACAGTGCATTTTTTTATACAGACAAAATTTTTGTATTTCAAATCTATGCTGGAATAAGATATTTTCCGTAAAATGGTATATAATAAAGCATGGGTTAAATATACTTAATAAGGTAAAAGGGGGGATGCGCCAATGGAAAAATTGATTCAAATACGTGTTGAAGAAGAGGTGCGTAATGCAGCAGATAATGTTTTTAAAGAAAATGGGTTAACCACCCAACAAGCTGTTAAAATGTTTTTAACGCAAGTTGCGCATAGTGGGAAATCGCCATTTGATGATTTATTCAAAGCTAAAGATCAACGTTGATTAAAAATTTTCAATATTAGCGAAAATGATTTATTTCATTTCCGCTTTTTTTATATATTTAAAGACTAATTTACAAGACATTTAGCCAAATATAACTGTAATTTTGATATACTGTTTATTAAGAATAACTGGAGGAATTTTATGAAAACAGTTACTTTTAAGAATTTTTCTTTTTGGCAACGCATTATTATTAATACAATTACATTATTAGCAATGGCAGGATTGTTTAGAAACGGTCTTTATATTAGCAGTATTTGGACAGCAATTTTAGCGGCATTTATTTTAGGTATTTTAAATGCCCTAGTTAAACCAGTGTTACATTTATTAGCATTACCATTTACCATTTTGACCTTTGGACTGTTTGGCTTAGTGATTAATGGACTAGTGCTTTGGTTATCAGCTTGGGTCATTGGGGATGGCTTTAAGTTTGCCAGTTTTGGTTGGGCGGTCTTTATTGCAATTATAATGTCGCTTGTTAATTTGATCATTTCTAATTATTTCAATAAAGATAATCAACAGGCATAAGATGGGGAATTAAAGATGACAAAAGAACTAACAGTAAAAGATTTGTTAGACAATACGCGTCTAAAAATTGTGGCAGGTGAGGAATATTTAGATCGAAAAATTACGACACCAGATATTTCGCGTCCTGGTCTAGAAATGACTGGATATTTTAATTACTATGCACCCGAACGTATTCAGTTAATGGGGATTACGGAAACGTCATTTGCGCATCGTATGAATCATGAAGAGTTGTTATTGATTGCAAGAAAAATGATGCAACCAAATACACCAACATTTGTTGTGTCAACAGGTCGGCAATTACCAGAAGAATTTATGCAATCTGCCGAAGAAAATCACATTCCAGTATTAGCAACTGAATTGACTTCTTCTAAAACTTTGGCCAACATGACGTATTTTTTGAGTGGAGGTCTGGCAGAACGTGAATCTATTCATGGTGTATTGGTTGATATTTTCGGGTTAGGTGTTTTGATCACGGGTGATTCTGGCGTTGGTAAATCAGAAACAGCTTTAGAATTAGTACAACGTGGTCATCGACTAATTGCAGACGACCGAGTAGATGTTTATGCACAAGATGAAGAGCGTCTGGTAGGTGAGCCGCCAGCAATTCTAAGGAATCTAATGGAGTTGCGTGGTGTGGGCATCATTGATGTGATGGATTTATTTGGTGCTGGAGCGGTTCGTTCACATGCAACGATTGCGTTTAATTTACATCTTGCTAAATGGCATGATGATCAAGACGTTGATCGTTTAGGGAATGGTGAGGAAGTAATGACTATACAAGGCGTTGATTTACCACGCTTTGTTCTCCCTGTTCAAGCTGGACGAAATTTAGCTGTTTTAGTTGAGACAGCAACAAAAAATTTCCGTGCTAAATTAATGGGATTCGATGCAACTCAGACATTTAATAATAACTTAAATAAATTAATTTCTGATAATTCAAAATAGTATTTTCAATATATAAGGGTAGACAAAGCTTAAATTTTGATTGCCAAGATATTAAGATGTGGTATTATTATGGTATTCTCAGGGATATTAGTAACAAGGAGGAATCTCGTGAGTCGCGAAATTATTGCAGTTTTAGGTGCCGGTTCTTGGGGAACCGCCCTGGCAAATGTTGCCGCTGAAAATGGGCATATTGTGCGCTTGTGGAGTCATCGTGCTGAACAAGTTGATGAAATTAACGAAACCCATCGTAATACAAAATATCTGGGTGAACATCCACTTAATGAAGGTGTCATCGCAGTTGCTGATATGAAGCAAGCAATTGCAGACGCTAATCTTGTGTTAAGTGTTGTTCCAACTAAAGCAACACGTGAAGTAGCTCGCCAGTTAGTGACAATTTTAAAGGAAACTAACCATAAAGTTGTTGTTATGGCAGCGACTAAGGGAATCGAACCGGTCACTTATAAGCGGGTATCTGAAATGCTTGCCGAAGAAATTCCAAGTGAATATTTAGGTGGCTTGGGGATTATTGCTGGTCCCTCACATGCTGAAGGCGTTATCAAGCATGACCCAACACTAGTGACGGCAGTCAGCTCAGATCTGACGGTTGCAAAGTATGTACAGAATGTATTGAGCAATCAAATTTTCCGTGTTTATACCAATACCGATGTTGTGGGATCAGAAATCGGCGCAGCTCTTAAAAATGTGATTGCCATTGGAGCAGGGGCTTTGGAGAGTTTAGGATATGATGCTAATGCAAAAGCAGCATTGTTTACAAGAGGGTTAGCTGAAATTAGTCGTCTTGGACAAGCTTTTGGTGCCAACCCCATTACATTTATGGGCTTGGCTGGTGTAGGCGACTTATTTGCGACGGCAACATCAGTATACTCACGTAATTATCGTGCAGGTGTGCAATTAGGCCAGGGGAAGCAACTAGATGATGTCGTGGCTGATATGGGAATGGTTATTGAAGGAATTTCAACTACCAAAGTTGCGCATGAATTAGCACAAAAGAAACATGTTGAAATGCCAATTACTTCAGCTATGTATCGTGTTATTTATGACAATGAAGATGTTAAAAATGTTATGCAGTTATTAATGGGACGGCCAGTCTCACAAGAAGGGAAGTAATTAAATCATGAAACCAGTACGTAAAGCAATTATTCCAGCCGCAGGATTAGGGACACGTTTTTTGCCAGCTACTAAGGCATTAGCAAAAGAAATGTTGCCAATCGTTGATAAGCCAACTATCCAATTCATCATTGAAGAGGCATTAGCTTCAGGAATTGAAGATATCGTGATTGTTGATGGTAAGTCAAAGCGTTCTATTGAAGATCACTTTGATTCAAATCCTGAGTTAGAGAATAACTTACGTGAGAAGGGAAAGAATGAGTTATTGAAGATTGTTGAAGAAACAACCGATATCAACTTGTACTTTATTCGCCAATCACATCCACGCGGTTTGGGGGATGCGGTTTTGACTGCTAAGTCATTTATTGGGGACGAACCATTTGTTGTCATGCTAGGTGATGATTTGATGCATGATGATGAACCATTAACAAAGCAGTTGATTGACCGTTATAATACAACAGGTGAGTCAACGTTGGCTGTTATGAAGGTTCCACACGATCAAGTTTCTGAATATGGTGTCATTGCACCTGAAAAGGAAGTTGCTGATGGCCTTCACCAAGTTAATAGCTTTGTGGAGAAGCCAAAGCCTGAAGATGCACCATCAGATTTGGCTATTATTGGACGTTACTTATTGACGCCTGAAATTTTTGAAGAGTTGGAAAATACTAAGCCTGGTAAAGGTAACGAAATCCAATTAACAGATGCCATTGATACGTTAAACAAGCGTCAACATGTTTATGCGCATGAATTTAAGGGTGACCGTTATGATATTGGTTCAAAAATTGGCTTTTTGACAACTAATATTGAATTTGGTTTGAAGCATCCACAAACAGCTGAAGCTTTGAAGCGCTACATTAAAGATTTAGCCAATAAACTAGATTAATTTGTTAAAAATAAAACTGTTGGTATGATAAAATACTTACAGTTTTATTTTTGTTAACAAAAAGTAAGTAAATAGCTTGCTTTCTGTTTCAAAGAAGGTAAAATGTAATAGAAGTAATTAGGAAATAAGAAAATAAAGTATTTGAAGATGGAGGTGTTATTATGGTTCAACATTATGACACGATAATTTTAGGTGCAGGACCTGGTGGTATGACAGCAGCAACATATGCATCGCGTGCAAATCTTTCTGTGTTGATGATTGATCGCGGTATTTATGGTGGTCAAATGAATAATACAGCCGAAGTAGAAAACTACCCTGGTTTTAGTAGTATTTTAGGCCCTGACTTAGCCGAAAATATGTATAAATCTTCAACACAATTTGGTGCAGAATATGCATTTGGAACAGTTTTGCATGTTCAAGCACAAGAAGATGGTTCATGGCATGTTGTAACTGATATGGATGAGTATACAAGTAATACGGTTATTGTTGCAACTGGTTCTGATTATAAGAAATTAGCGGTCCCTGGTGAAGATACCTATGCTGGCCGTGGTGTTTCGTACTGTGCAGTATGTGATGGGGCATTTTTCCGTAATCAACATGTAATTGTTGTTGGTGGTGGTGATTCAGCTGTGGAAGAAGCAACTTATTTAGCTGGATTAGCTGATAAAGTTACGGTTTTCCATCGTCGTGATAAATTACGTGCACAACAAATTTTGCAAGATCGTGCATTTGCCAACGAAAAGATTGAATTTGTTTGGAATACTGAAGTTGAAGAAATTTTAGGCGACGACAAGAAGGTAACTGGCGTTCGCGTGCATAATAATGTCACTGATGAAGTTTATACGGTAGATGCTGCTGGTGTCTTTATTTATGTTGGTGTATTGCCAGTATCACAAGTTGTGGCTGATTTAGGTGTTACAAATGAACAAGGCTGGATTGAAACCAATGAGCGTATGGAAACAGCACGCCCAGGAATGTTTGCTCTTGGTGATGTTCGTGATAAGGAACTACGTCAAATTACCACTGCTGTGGGTGATGCTGCCGTAGCTGGTCAAAATGTCTTCTCATATAATGAAGAATTCAAGTTAAAACAGCAAAAGGTAACAAAAGCATAATTTGGCATACTTACCAATTTAAGCAATGTTATTGATAATCTTTAGTATCACTTGGCTGGAACATCATTTTGTTCCAGCTTTTTTAGCTAATACAGGAGAGTAACACGATGACAACCTTTTATTTTGTACGACATGGTCAAACGCTAGCAAATGCAAGTGGTTTAAAACAAGGTCAAATTAATACTGAAAATACAGAGTTAAATGAAACGGGAATTCAACAAGTTACAAGGCTAGCAGAGCATTTTGATTTAGATTTTGCGCAACATCTTGTAGCTAGTCCATTGAACAGAACGCAACAAACAGCGGCATTATTAAATAAAACGGGTCAATTGTCGCTACAAACTGATGAAAGATTATTAGAAATTTCATATGGTCAATGGGACGGTAAAAGTAATCAAAAATTAATGACGGCATATCCGGATGTTTTTGATGACATCTTGCATGATGTTTTACCACAATATGTTAAATATGCAACTGAGGGTGAAACATTTGAACAGGTGGTTGAACGTGTACAGATCTTTTTAGATGAAATGACGAAAAATTATCCAACTGATAATATTGTGGTAGTAACGCATGGCTTTACGATTAAAGCAGTGATAATGGCGACTTTTGGTATAACGCCAGCAACAATACATTTACCAGAACCAGGCAATGCTAGTATGACAAAATTGACACAGACAACTGATGGTCAAAAGTATTTACACTTTTTTAATCAACAGTATTGATGAAATGTAATTTTTATTAAAAATTAATGTTTTTTTGTGCTTGTACAAGTATAATAGCCTGTAATAGTATTTAGGAGGAAATCAAAGTATGGCGCAAGGCGTAAAAATTGTTGCCTCATCTCATTATGTACCTGAAGATATTGTCACCAATGATGATTTGGCAACAATTATGGATACAAATGACGAGTGGATTCAAACACATACGGGTATTAAGACGCGACATGTATCTCTTCAAGGAGAAAATACTTCAGACTTAGCAACTAAGGCAGCGCAACAAGCATTTGAACAAACGTTACTTACGCCAGACGATATTGACTTAATTATTGTGACGACGTTTACACCAGATGGTTTAGCGCCATCCACTGCAGCGTTAGTTCAAAGAAACTTACAAGCAAAAAAAGCATGGGCATATGATATATCAACTGCTTGTGCTGGATTTGTGTTTGGGTTAAGCACTGCTGATAAATTTTTAAAAGCCAATGCAGCAAAATATGCTTTAGTTATTTCAGCTGAAGTTAATTCTAAAATGATGGATTTTAATGACCGAACGTCTGCTGTATTCTTTGGGGATGGGGCAGCTGCCTTTATTTTAGAAGCTTCATCAGATAGCCTTGTAGTTGCTGAGCAAATGCATACAATTGGTAATTCAAAAGTGGTTCATTCTGGATTAATTGCACCGTTAAATGAAATATCTGCGAATAATTACCCCAAAACGACGGCTTTCCACCAAGAAGGACGTCAGGTATTTAGTGAAGTAGAACGTTTAATTCCGGCACATATTAATGACTTATTGCAACAGAATAATTTAACGCCAGATGACATTGACTATTTTATTCCGCATCAAGCAAACTTGCGGATTATAGAGATGTTGGCCAAAAAATTAAATCAGCCAATGAGCAAATTTGTTACAAATGTAACTAAATATGGTAATACATCGTCAGCCGGTATTGCGATGGCTTTGGATGAACTAAGACACCAAGTGCCTTTAAAAGGTAAAAAAGTTTTATTAACGGGATTTGGTGCCGGCTTTACTTATGGAAGTCTCTTGTGCCAATTTTAAAATTAACGGTATAATATAGTTAAGGAGGCCAAATGGATTATAATCAAATGTTAGATCAGCTTAGATCGGGCGAATTAGATCAATTTATAGTTAATGCAAAAGAGTTTTCAGATTTCTATAATGTTTGGCGTGACTACCCATATCAAAATGCAATTACTGGTACTGCTGAACGAGGTGGCATTATCACGTACACAGCAAAAGATGATGAAGCATCATAGAAATAAATTTATTGATAACTATAACGCAATGAATATTAATGAAAAAAATATGTAAGCGCTTGCGATTGTATTTAATACCTGATAAAATGTTTATAGAGGTTAGTTGAAAAAAGATTGTTGAAAGTATTGATTCACTAAACCCATTTATAAGAATAATATTTAAATTTAGAGGAGATTATCACCATGGAATCACGCGAATTTCACATTGTAGCCGAAACTGGTATCCACGCACGTCCAGCAACTTTGTTGGTACAAGCAGCTTCAAAGTTCTCATCAAACGTTACCTTGTCATACCAAGGTAAGGATGTAAACTTGAAGTCAATTATGGGTGTTATGTCATTGGGTGTTGGTCAAAATGCTGACGTTAAGATTTCTGCAGAAGGTGATGACGAGGCTGATGCCTTGGCAGCTATTGCAGAAACAATGTCAACTGAAGGTTTGACTGATTAATTTGTAATTAAATAAACAGATTCAAAGGGAACAGAGTAATGACTAAAAAAATTACAGGAATTGCAGCATCTAATGGTGTTGCAATTGCAAAAGCATATAAGCTTGTTGACCCGGATCTGTCTTTTGAGACTCGCACAATCGACGATGCTCAAGGTGAAAAAGACCGCGTAAATGCGGCCTTTTTGGCATCTAAGGCAGATTTGGAAACAATTCGTACTAAAGCTGAAGCGTCAATGGGAGCTGATGAAGCTGAAGTATTTACTGCACATATTATGGTATTAGAGGATCCAGAACTTCTAAGTAGTATCAATGATAAAATTGATACCGACAAAACAAATGCTGAAGCAGCGCTAAAAGCTGTTACTGATATGTATATTGGTATGTTCGAAGCTATGGCAGATGATAATCCATATATGGCAGAACGTGCTGCTGATATTCGTGATGTTACGAAGCGTGTTTTGAGTCATTTATTAGGCAAAGATTTACCCAATCCTGCCTTGATTAATGAAGAAGTTGTAATTGTTGCGCACGATATGACGCCTTCAGACACAGCACAACTTGATCGTCGCTATGTAAAAGGCTTTATTACTGATGTTGGTGGTCGTACTGCCCACGCAGCGATTATGGCACGTACGCTAGAAATCCCTGCAATCGTCGGTTCTGATGTTGCTACAAAGGATATTGATGAAAATGATATGGTAATTTTGGATGGCTTGGATGGGGATGCATTGATTTTACCATCTGATGCTGAAATTGCTGAATATCAACAAAAGGGTCGTGCATATGCTGATAAGAAGGTAGAATGGGCTAAGCTAAAGAATGAAAAGTCTGTTTCTGCTGATGGTAAAGAATTTGTCATTGGTGCTAATATCGGTACTCCCAAGGATCTTGATGGTGTGATTGAAAATGGTGCTGAAGGTGTTGGCCTTTATCGTACTGAATTTTTGTACATGGATTCTTCAGAATTACCAACTGAAGAAGCTCAGTTTGAATCATATAAGAAAGTACTTGAAAGCATGGATGGTAAACCTGTAACGGTTCGTACGATGGATATTGGTGGTGACAAGCACTTACCATATTTGCCATTACCAGAAGAAGATAATCCATTTATGGGTTACCGTGCTATCCGTATTTCATTAGATCGTGATGATATTTTCCGGACGCAATTGCGTGCGCTATTACGTGCATCAGTTTACGGTCAATTGTGGATTATGTTCCCAATGGTGGCAACATTACCAGAATTCCGTGCTGCTCGTGATATCTTTAATGAAGAAAAAGCGAAGTTAGTTGCTGAAGGTACTGAAGTTTCAGATGATATCAAGTTAGGTATCATGATTGAAATTCCAGCTGCAGCTGTTTTGGCTGATAAATTTGCTCAAGAAGTTGATTTCTTCTCAATCGGAACAAACGACTTGATTGGTTATTCAATGGCTGCAGATCGTGGTAATGACCGTGTGTCATATTTGTATCAACCATATAATCCATCAATCTTACGTTTGGTTAAGAATGTTATTGATTCTGCTCACAAGTATGGTAAGTTTGCTGCAATGTGTGGTGAGATGGCTGGTGACCCAATTGCTTTGCCTATCCTTGTGGGTATGGGATTAGATGAATTCTCAATGTCAGCTACATCAATTTTGCAAGCGCGTTCATTGATGAAGAAGTTGGATACGCAAGAAATGGCGCAGCTAGCTGAGCAAGCCGTTGATTCTGAAACCAATGATGAAGTTATTGCTTTAGTACAAGCTAATGTTTCAGTAGACTAGATAAGTTAATAAAATATTTAATGGAGATAATCTGAAATAACAGGTTACCTCCATTTTTAATTAGCCATAATTTTAAAGCTTGATATGATTCTGTTATCGGTAACATAGGATAACCTGATATGCTTATTTGTATATTAGAAAAATAATAAAAGATATTTCTAATGAATTTATATATATAATATTGTTATAAATAATTTAAAATAAATCAATGAAAGCGATTACTTAAATCAATGATTGTATTGTTGAATATTTAATGAGTCTCCTATAAGCTAAAGTCATTAATAAATAACTGGGGGATTTATCAATGAATACAAAATGGTGGCAAAATGAGGTTGTCTATCAAGTTTATCCGCGCTCTTTTCAGGATACTAATCATGATGGTATTGGTGATATTCAAGGGATGATTAATCGTTTGGATTATATTAAAGATTTAGGTGTAACAATGATTTGGGTATCACCAATTTATAAATCACCAATGGTAGATATGGGATATGATATTTCTGATTATCAGGATATTGATCCACAATTTGGTACCTTGGATGATTTTAAGCGGTTTTTATCCGAAGCCGAAAAAAGAGGTATTAAGGTCATTATGGATTTAGTGATAAACCATACCTCTGATCAGCATCAATGGTTTATTGACGCGTTGGAACATCCTGATAGTGAGTATCGGGATTACTATATTTTTAAGCAAAGTGACGACGGTAAAGCGCCAAATAATTGGCGAAGTATTTTTGGTGGTTCTACTTGGGAGCCTGTACCAGGGGAACAAGGAAACTATTACTTTCACACATTTGCACCACAGCAACCCGATTTAAACTGGGAAAACCCAAAACTAAGACAAGAAATTTATCAAATGATTAATTGGTGGCTAGAAATGGGGGTTGCTGGCTTCCGTGTTGATGCGATTACGCATTTGAAGAAAGATTTGGATTGGGCCAGTTTACCTGCTGATGGCATTGATGACCTAGTTGCAGTTGTTAAAAAGGGACAAAATCGTCCAGGCATTGATTTGTTTTTGAATGAATTAAAAGCAGCAACTTTTGATAAGTATGATGCCTTAACAGTTGGTGAAGCATATGGTGTTCCTGACAGTGATCTAGAAAAATATGTTGGACCTGAAGGCTATTTTTCAGCTATTTTTGATTTTTCATATATGAATATTGATGTGCAAAACACCGATGAATGGTATCGAGGTCGCAGTACTTGGCAAATTAAAGATTTACGCCAAGCAATGTTTAATGCCCAGCGAACGGCTATTGATATTAAAGGGACCTTGGCTAATGTCTTGGAGAATCATGATCAACCAAGAGTGCTTTCAAAATTAGTACCAAATAAGGCATATCAAACTGCACAGACAGCCAAGGCATTAGCGACGATGTATTATTTCTTACCAGGATTGCCTTTTATTTATCAAGGACAAGAACTAGGAATGAAAAATTTTGAACGTCAAGACATTGCAGAATTTAATGATGTATCATCAATTAATAATTATCATGAAGCATTAGAAACTGGCTACTCAAAGGAAGCGGCATTAGCTTCAATTAATGCAAAATCAAGAGATAATGCACGAACACCGATGCAATGGGACGATTCTGAGTTTGGTGGTTTTTCAGACGTAACGCCTTGGTTAAAGATGGGCAACGATCGTCAAGGTATTAATGTTTCTGATGAACAGGCAGATACTTCATCAGTATTACATTATTATCAAAAATTAGGACAAATTCGACATGATGAAAATTGGGAAAAACTTGCAGTATCGGGTGTATTTACACCATTAACTTCACTGCCTGATACAGTAATTGGATATCAACGGACATTAGGTCAACAAGTTTTGACGATATTGGTAAACTTGTCACCAAATAATGTAAGATTTGGGTTGGTGCAAATAGGTGAACAACTTGTAACAGTGGGTGATACTGCGATAAACCAACATCGTGTGACGATGTCAGGATATAGTGCAATAGTGCTTGGGGTCAAATAAATATTGTGAATATATAAGCAAGGAACGTACTTAAAATGATTAATTTTGTACGTTCTTTTTATGTGAATTTATGTTACCGGTAACATCGTGCTTTTTTTTAATAAGTTGCTATAATTATTAATGAAAACGCTTACATTATTTTGGGATATTTTGAAAAGAGGATAAAAAATGGGTAAGGCAAATAAAATTGTTATGATGACAGCACTGGCTGCTACAGTTACTTCAGCAGGTATATTCGTATCAAATAATTCGGCTTCTGCTGATGATAAAGCAGTTAAATTATGGGTTGATAATAAAGCATATAAACCAATCGTTAAGCAATTTACAAAAGACACTGGTATCAAAGTGGACTTTAAAATTGGGCAGTCAGCAGATGCTCAAGCTGATTTAAAAAAGGATCCGTCAGCAGCAGCAGATGTCTTTATGTTTCCACATGATCAATTAGGGCAAATGGTGCAGGCGGGCTTGATTTATCAAAACACGAAGTATGAAAAGAGCATTAAAAAGGATCAGACTGATTCAGCTGTCCAAGGGGCTTCATATAAGGGCAAGATGTATGGGTACCCTTATGGTGTTGAGACGCAAGTTTTATATTATAACAAGGAAAAGCTTTCAGCAGATGATATTAAATCATGGGCCTCACTTACTGAGAAAGGTAAGCTAACAACAAACTTTGCTGGTGACGGTGCTAATTATAAATATGTACCATTATTTATGAGTAATGGTGATTACTTGTATGGTGAAAATGGTGAAAAAGTAAAAGGCACTAACTTTAACAATGATAAAGGCATGCAAGTTTTAAAGTGGATTGCCCAGCAAAAGGATAATAATGGTGTTATTCAAAGTACGGATGCAGCTTCTTTAAACAAAATGTCAAATGGTAAGGCCGATGCCTATCTTTCTGGACCATGGGATAAGGTGACTTTGAAAAAGGAAATGGGAGATAAATTAGGGGTTGCCAAGTATCCAACAGTTAATTTTGGTGATGGTGACAAGCAGATGAAAACTTTCCTGGGTGTTAAATTATTTGGTGTTAATGCACAAACAGATAAAGCATTAAATGCAATGAAATTAGCTAACTACTTATCATCAAATAAAGTCCAAAAGCAAGTGTTCGATAAATTAGGTTACGTACCATCAAGTAAATCAGTACAAGCTAGTGGCGATGTTCAAAAAGATGATGTGGCTGCTGCTGTGACGGAAATGGCTAAGCCTGAAAATTCAGTTATTATGCCTAAATTACCACAAATGGTGACCTTCTGGGGACCGTCAGATGCATTGATTAATGATGCTTATAAAGGCAAGCTTACCTCAGATACAGAGATGCAATCTAAGTTAGATAAATTGGTTAAGCAATCAACAAAGTCTGAAAAATAAGTTACATAGTAATAACTAAGATATGCCTAGTAAGGCATATCTTTTTATCATCACTATATGGAGGATATCGCATGCAAACGCAGAAACTATCAGTGCGTGAAGCCTTAAAAGTAGGCGATTGGCGAATGAAATTATCGGCTATCATTATGGGGACATCGCAACTTTTACATGGACAGATACTAAAAGGATTATGGTTTTTAGCAGTTGAAATTTCTTTTTTTACTTGGTTCTTTGCTAGAGGAATTAAGAGTTTACAATCCCTAATAACTCTTGGAACACATAAGCAAGGATTTGTATTTGATAAAAAGTTAGGGATAAATGTGTTACATCAAGGTGATAATTCGATGTTGTTGCTCTTGTTTGGGGTTGCAACTATTCTCGTTGTTGTTATCTTTTTTTATCAATATTGGGTAAATTTAAAATCAGCTAGAAAATTGCAGGAATTAGATTTATATCATAAAAGCATTCCAACTTTAAAAGAAGATTTATCAGCATTATTAGATAGCAAGTTACATATCTTGCTAATGTCGGTACCGGTTGCTGGTGTCGTTGCTTTTACGATATTACCATTAATTTATATGATTTCTATTGCCTTTACGAATTACGATCATAATCATTTACCACCTAAAAATTTATTTAGTTGGGTTGGCTTTGAAAATTTGGGTAATGTGCTCGGTGGAGATGTTGCTAGTACATTTTTCCCATTACTAGGTTGGACCATTGTTTGGGCCATTATGGCAACAGTAACATCTTTCTTGTTTGGTGTATTATTAGCCATGTTAATCAATGCTAAAGGCATTAAGGGTAAAAAGGTTTATCGTACGTTATTTATCTTAACAATGGCAGTACCGCAATTTATTACATTATTAATTATGAATAATTTATTAAATGATTCCGGTATGGTTAATACAATGCTGATGAATTGGCATGTGATTAGTCATCCTTTGCCATTCTTAACTGACGGCACTTGGGCAAAGGTCACCGTAATTATTGTTAATATGTGGATTGGTATTCCAGCCACAATGTTGGTAACAACAGGTATTTTACAAAATTTGAATCAAGATCAAATTGAGGCTGCTGAAATTGATGGGGCTAACAAATTTCAAATTTTCCGTGATTTAACTTTTCCCCAAATTCTATTTGTTATGGCACCAAGTTTAATTCAACAATTCATTGGTAACATCAATAATTTCAATGTTATTTTCTTGTTAACCGGTGGTGGTCCGATGAATTCTGATTACTATAATGCAGGAGACACCGATTTATTGGTGACTTGGTTGTACAAATTGACAATCGATGCTGCAGATTACAACCTAGCTTCAGTTATCGGAATTTTGATTTTCACATTGTCAGCAGTATTCTCTTTATTTGCTTACAAACGTGTTAATAAGATGAATAATCTGGGATAGGAGTAAGTTATGAAAAATAAAAATAAACGGACACGTATGATTGTTTATACAATATTAACGTTATTGGCAGTAGTATGGGTATTACCTATCATTTGGATTGTATTAACGAGTTTTAGATCTGAAGGTGGCATGTTTGTTGATTATTTTATACCACATCATTTCACACTAGATAATTATAAAATGTTGTTTACTAATTCAACATATCCTTTTGGTCGTTGGTTCATGAATACATTAATTGTCGCAGTTGTTAGTGCAACATTATCAACATTTATAACGGTTGTGATGGCATATTCGTTATCAAGATTAAAATTCCGTTGGCGTGGCCGTTTCTTACAAGGTGCGTTGGTATTGAACATGTTTCCTGGCTTTATGAGTATGATTGCTATTTATTACATTTTGAAGGCAATTGGATTGACACAATCACTAGTTGCACTAATTTTGGTTTATGTAGCAGGAGCAGCGTTAGGATTTTATGTACAAAAAGGTTTTTTTGATACAATCCCAATTTCTTTAGATGAGTCAGCAATGTTAGATGGCGCAACGAAGTGGGATATTTTTAGAACAATTACGTTACCTTTGTCAAAGCCGATAATTGTGTATACAACATTAATGGCCTTTACAGGACCATGGATGGACTTCATTTTTGCACGAGTAATTATGGGCGATAATATTCAAAATTATACGGTAGCAATTGGTTTGTATACTATGATGACCCGTGAATCTGCAAATTCGTTGTTTATGGCGTTCGCTGCTGGATCTGTATTAATTGCGGTACCGATTACAATTCTATTCATCGCTTTGCAAAGATTCTTCGTTGAAGGTATGACCTCAGGTGCAGTAAAGGGTTAAGAGGAAAATAAAATGGCAGAAATAAAATTAGAACATATTAAAAAACAATATCAGAATGCCAGTGAACCATCAGTCGCTGATTATAACTTAGATATTCATGATAAAGAATTTATTGTTTTTGTTGGACCATCTGGATCAGGTAAGTCAACAGTATTGCGCATGATTGCTGGTTTAGAAGAAATAACGGATGGCACATTTACTATTGATGGTGAAGTAATGAACGAAGTGGCACCAAAGGATCGGGAAATTGCGATGGTTTTTCAAAATTATGCACTTTACCCACATATGACAGTCTTTGATAATATTGGCTACAGTTTAAAATTAAAGAAGACGCCTAAAACAGAAATTGAAGAACGGGTTCATCAAGCTGCCAAAATTTTAGGAATTGAACCATATTTGGAGCGTAAACCAGCCGACTTGTCGGGTGGTCAACGGCAACGTGTTGCTATGGGGCGAGCAATTGTGCGAGATGCAAAAATATTATTAATGGATGAGCCACTCTCAAACTTGGATGCAAAGTTACGTGTACAAATGCGTGCAGAAATTACTAAAATTCATAAGCGAATGGGTGCAACAACAATTTATGTGACGCATGATCAAACTGAGGCAATGACTTTAGCTGATCGTATTGTCATTATTGATCATGGGGATATTCAACAAATTGGGACACCAAATGAACTATATAATGAGCCGACTAATACTTTTGTGGCAGGCTTCATTGGTTCACCAGCAATGAATTTATTGGAAGTTGAATATTATGATGGTATGTTAGTGAGCGATGAAGGATTTTCTGTAACCTTACCGCAAGGTATTTCTAAACAATTAACTGATAAAGGATATGAAGACAAAAAAATTGTATTTGGTATTAGGCCAGAAGATTTACACCTTGATCCGATTGCAATGGAGACATATGTTGGTGGCAAATTTACAACTCAGGTAGAAATTTCGGAGTTGCTAGGTGCTGATGTTATGTTATATACAAAAATTGGTAATTCAGAAATTGTCGTTCGTGGTAAAGGTAGTGATTATGTTGCACCAGGTACAGCAATCCAAGTTGCAGCTAATCTATCAAAAGCACACTATTTTGATGCTGTCACAACAAACCGCATTATTTAATAAAGGAGAGTGCTTATGTTCAAGGCAGGTATTTATCATCGACCAGAAAGTGAAGATATAACGTTACTGTCAGAAGATACAGTGGCTATTCGCATTAAAACAGCATTAAATGATATTAAAAAAATTAAATTATTGTATGGGGATCCTTATCTCATATCGGCAGATAAGCCAGCAATATCACAATTTTTAATTAAGAAACGGCATGATGATATTTATGATTATTGGGAACTGGAATTAGAGCAAAAGACGAAACGTTTAGCCTATGCATTCTTGTTAGAAGATTATGATGGTGAAGTTAGCCTTTATGCTGATCAACAGTTTTATCACCCTAATAAGCAAATTAGTGAAAATGGTAGTGCATTTTTTAAGTTACCATACTTTCATTTAATTGATGCTAGTATTGGACCAAGATGGGTTAAAGAAACAGTTTGGTATCAAATTTTTCCAGATCGGTTTAATAACGGTAATATAAATAATGATCCGGTTAAGACATTACCTTGGGATTCAACAGTATCACCCCAATCAGATAGCTTTTATGGTGGCGATTTAGAAGGTATTATTGAAAAATTAGATTATTTAATAGATTTAGGAATTAATGGATTATACTTAACCCCAATTTTCAAAGCGCCGTCTAACCATAAGTATGATACAAGTGATTACTATGAAGTAGACGTCAATTTTGGAGATAAAGCAACTTTAAAAAAGCTAATTGATGAAGCCCATAAAAGAAATATGCGTGTGATGCTAGATGCCGTGTTTAACCATATTGGTGATCAGTCACCAATATGGCAGGATGTTATCAAAAATGAGAATCAATCGCAATATATAGATTGGTTTCATATTAATCATTTTCCAATAGCTGTAAATTCTGACATAACGGATGAAGCATTTTCCAAAAAAGCTAATTATGATACGTTTGCATTTACACCTCACATGCCAAAATGGAACACGAGTAATCTTGAAGTACAGGAATATTTGCTTTCAATTGGTGAGTATTGGGTGAAGGAGTTTGACATTGATGCTTGGCGTTTAGATGTTGCAAATGAGGTAGACCATCACTTTTGGCGTCAGTTTAGTACGCGTATGAAGCAAATTAAACCAAATATTTACATTTTAGGTGAAATTTGGCATACATCGCAACCGTGGCTAGATGGCAGTCAATTTGATGGTGTCATGAACTATGCATATATGCAGCATATAAAAGACTTCTTTATACAGAACGATCAAACCCCTGAAGAATTTACTAATCGTTTGACACATGAGTTGATGTTATATTCGGACACAACTAATCAAATGATGTTTAATTTATTAGATTCACATGATACAGCACGTATTCAAACTGAAGTTAGCAATGAAAAAATTGTCAGACAGTTATTGATGTTTATGTTTATGCAACCAGGTACACCTGATATTTACTATGGTACAGAATTAGGGATGACTGGTGGTGATGATCCAGATAACCGTAAACCAATGGCATGGCAGTTAGCTAATGAAGATAATATAACTTATCAGAATACGAAAATTATTATCAAAATTAGAAGGCAATATGCAAAATTATTTGCAGAGGGTAATCTAGTATTAATCCCGTTACAAGATGGTATTGTAGTAAAACGCCAGCTAGGCCAAAA
This sequence comes from Weissella sagaensis, assembly GCF_010306265.1. Taxonomy (NCBI): domain Bacteria; kingdom Bacillati; phylum Bacillota; class Bacilli; order Lactobacillales; family Lactobacillaceae; genus Weissella; species Weissella sagaensis. The sequence goes on from NZ_BLKA01000007.1 coordinate 81,548, forward strand.
AATAATTACAGGTGTATTTTCTCGTCAAAGTACATTACCTATTGAAGACGTTAGTGGTATGACTGTATTATTTGGTAACGAAGACATCCTTGAAAGAAAGTTAGCACCGCATTCGGTGTTTGTATATTTGACTAAATAAATGTTGCTATATTTAGTTTAAGCCTAAATAGTTCTGCACAACTAAGCATGGTATAATTGGTTTTAGTATAACGAGGGATGGTAATAAAGATGTCACGACGACCAATTGTAATTGCAAACTGGAAAATGAATAAGTTGCCAAGTGAGGTATCACAATATATCCAATATGTTGCACCAAAATTGGTTGGTTATCCAAATGTTGATGCTGTATTAGCAGGGCAAGATGTGTTACTAAATACAATGGTTATGGCGGCTAAAGATACTTCAATTGAAATTGGGGCGGAAAACATGTATTGGCAAGATAAGGGGGCTTATACAGGTGAAACTAGTCCACGTGCCTTGGCTGATTTAGGAATTAGCAAAGTTATTATTGGGCACTCTGAACGGCGTAATTATTTTCGTGAAACTGATGAAATGGTTAATTTGAAAACCTTGGCAGCGCTAAGAAATGGTGTGGCCCCAATTATTGCGATTGACGAAGCTGTGCAACTAACATCTTTAAATGATCATGCGCATTGGATCGTTAATCAAGTAGTAGAGTCACTCAAAGGTGTTACTGAGCAGGAAATGAGTCATATATTGTTAGCTTATGAACCAACAGCTGCAATTGGTTCAGGACAAGCAATGACACCAGTTGATGCGCAAAAAAGCTTACGAATTATTCGTCAAACAGTTGCGGATATGTTTAATCAGGATATTGCTGATCGTGTGCGTATTTTGTATGGTGGTTCAGTAAAACCAGCTAATGCTTATGATTTATTAAAACAACCAGATATTGATGGGGTATTAGTGGGGGATGCAGCTTTAGATGCAACAACTTTCCTAGAATTAATCAGTTTAGCTGATCAGGCTAAAAGAAATTAATCGTAAGTAAACAAAAAACGCTTTGCCGCACTATAATGCGGGACAAAGCGCTTTTTTATTTTACTAATTGAATTAATCAATTGATGAAATTGCTGTATCTGGTTCTGATGGTGCAACTTCATCTGGTACATCATCGTCAATTATTTGTGAGGAATCAGTATCATTGCTAGATTCACTTGATGACTCATCAGAATGGCTACTTGACTTATCTGAACTATGAGAAGAACTATCACTCGTATCACTATTTTCAGATGAACTAGATGTGGATGACGAATTATTCTGTGAAGAGCTACTATTAGAAGATGTTACAGCCGAAGAAGTGCTTTGTGAAACTGAAGAAGTTGTTTCTGAGGCACTTATACTACTACTTGCCTGAGTTGTTTCACTACTTGAAACCGGATTACTCTGTGAACTATTATTTTTTGATGTTTGACTGGTATTGCTTTGTGAAGAAGGTTGGGCATAAAACGACTGCTGACTTGATTGCGTTTGCGAAGGACGTTTTGTACTTGTTGAAATAGCAGCTTTGTTGTTGGTATTAACTGCTTGTTCTTGTGAATCAGCAATGAAGACACCACTATCGGCTAATCGTGAACTAAATTTGGATGATTCAGATTTTGATGAAGCTTGTGCTTGTTTTTGCGATTGTAAATGGGTTACTTCTTCTCGGGGGTTAGTTAGCCAACCGGAGAAAGCTTGGGAAGTACTTAAAAAACACACAGGAATGATAAAAAGTAGACCAACTAGTAATGAAATTGTATAAATTGTACGTTTCATAAAATATCCCCCCAAAACCCATTTGATTTAATTAGTTTAACGTGATTAACAATTACATGACGGTCAAAAGTGTAACAAAATGACAACAAATCACTTGCAAATTAATGTCTAGAATATAAAATGGTGAACAAGCAAAGTGTTTTTAAAGATATATATAACTGTTATTTGACTAATTTATGAACTTTTTAACTGATGAAAAGGTCATTGTTAGCATATACTTTGAATTATGTTACAATAGTTTTCGAGGGATAATCCCATATAACTATACTTTCAAGAATGAGTAAGGAGAAGACAACATGTCTGCAATTACTGATATTTATGCACGCGAAGTTTTGGACTCACGTGGAAACCCTACTGTTGAAGTTGAAGTTTACACTGAATTAGGTGGCTTCGGTCGTGGAATTGTGCCATCAGGTGCTTCAACTGGTGTTAATGAAGCTGTTGAGCTACGTGATGGTGACAAGAGCCGTTTCCTAGGTAAGGGAACTTTAAAGGCTGTTGAAAATGTTAACAAGGTAATCAAGGACAAGTTGGTTGGTATGGATGTTACCGATCAAGTTTTGTTGGATCGTACAATGATTGCCTTGGATGGTACACCAAACAAAGGTAAGCTAGGTGCTAATGCAATCTTGGGTGTTTCAATTGCTGCTGCTCGTGCAGCTGCTGATGAACTTGGTACACCATTGTACAATTATCTTGGTGGATTCAACTCAAAGGTTTTGCCAACACCAATGATGAACGTTGTTAATGGTGGTGCTCACGCTGATAATTCTGTAGACTTCCAAGAGTTTATGATTATGCCAGTTGGTGCTAAGTCAGTTGCTGAAGCTATTCGTATGGGTTCAGAAACTTTCCATGCATTGCAAGCTTTGTTAAAGGAATCTGGTCACTCAACTGCTGTTGGTGATGAAGGTGGATTTGCACCTAACTTTGCTTCAAACGAAGAGCCATTCCAATACTTGTTACAAGCTATTGAACGTGCTGGTTACAAGCCAGGTAAAGATGTTGCGATTGCCTTTGACGTTGCTTCATCAGAATTCTATGATCACGAACGTAAGATTTACACGTTAGATGGTGAGCCTGATAAGAAGGAATACACAACTGATGAATTTATCGACTATCTAGAAAACTTGGTAGAAAAGTACCCAGTTGTATCAATCGAAGATCCTCTTGCAGAAGCAGAAGACCTAAACGATGAAGAGCAATGGGATAACTGGGCTAAGTTAACAGAACGTCTTGGTAACAAGGTACAACTAGTTGGTGATGATTTCTTCGTTACAAATACTGACTTCTTGGCAAAGGGTATTGCTAAGGGAGCAGCAAACGCTATCTTGATCAAGGTTAACCAAATTGGTACTTTGACTGAAACAGTTGAAGCAATTGAAATGGCTAAGGAAGCTGGTTATACAGCTATTGTTTCACACCGTTCTGGTGAAACTGAAGATACAACAATTTCAGACTTGGTTGTTGCAACAAATGCTGGTCAAATCAAGACTGGTTCAATGTCACGTACTGATCGTATTGCAAAGTACAACCAATTAATGCGTATTGAAGATTTGTTGACTGACAAGGTTGCTGAATACAAGGGTATTAACAGCTTCTACAACATTGACAAGTCTGCACGTGATGCAATTGTTAACTACGAAGCAAAATAATTAAATATTTAACTAAAGTAAGACTTGGCTATTATTAGCCTAGTCTTACTTTTTTTATTGAGACAAACTTGGTCCTATGTTATGCTATATAAGTATATATAGACTATAAACAGAAGAAAGAGGAGGCACCAAGATGTACGACATATTATTAACGGCAATGATTATAGTTGGTGCGCTAATTATAATTGCAGTTATGATGCAACCATCAAAACAACAAGATGCTTTGTCAGCATTGTCAGGTGGTGGCGGTGGTGACTTGTTTGCAACCCAAAAGGCCCGAGGATTTGTTGCAGTTATGCAACGTATCACGACTGTTCTTGCAGCAATCTGGTTTATTTTGGGATTGGCGCTAGTTTACCTTTCTTCACATTAAAAATCACCAGTACTCAAGACCCTTCGTGACATGTATTGCGAGGGGTCTTTCATTTTAAGAAGAGTGAGAAATCAATGGAATTACAAAATTTACAAGACCAGTTATTTGGTTTTTTGAAAGGGAATCCAACCCAGGCTTATCCAGCACAAACGTTGACTGATGGGTTACGGTTAGATGACGCAAATGCGTTTAAACTAGTAGTCCAATCTTTGGCTGCTTTAGAGCGTAGTGGCAAAGTTAAAGTCAATGAAGCAGGTGCTTTCCAATACAATGCTGAACATGAGGGTGTGATTGGTACATTTAAAGCGAACGACAAAGGATTTGGTTTTGTTCATTACGATGAAACAGCGCCAGATGTTTTTGTTAATCCTGACAACACAGCTTTTGCAACCCAAGGTGATGAAGTTCGGGTTAAGTTACTTAATAAAGGTGATGAAAAGCGTGGACCAGAAGGAAAAATTATTGAAATTATCACGCGTGGTCGTGAACAAGTGGTCGGTGAATTTACATTAGGTAGCCCGTATACTGGTTATATTGGGAGTGTCCGATTAACTGATAAAAAATTTGCCTCATTTGAATTTTTGGTCAAAGAGGGTGGTTTAGCGGCAACAGATGGTGAAGTTGTCGTAGCATCAATTGCAACATATCCTTCAGCTGAAATGCCAAAGCACTTTACTGGTTCAATTGTCGAAAAGATTGGTTATAAAGACGAACCAGGGGTTGATATCATGGAAATTGTTTATAACTATGATGTGCCACACGTTTTCCCTAAAGCAGCAATGGCACAAGCTGAAAAAATACCTGATGAGGTGCAAGATAGTGAACGTGAGGGCCGTGAAGATATTACGGACCAAACGTTGGTAACTATTGATTCAATTGAATCAAAGGACTTAGATGATGCTGTGGTGGTATGGAAGTTACCAAATGGTAATTTTCATCTTGGTGTTCATATTGCGGATGTTTCTCACTATGCAGTTGAAGGTACACCTTTAGACGAAGAAGCTTACAACCGTGGCACGTCAGTTTATTTGACGGATCGTGTTATTCCTATGCTACCGCGTAAGATTTCTAATGGCATTGCTTCTTTGAATCCAGGTGTTGACCGGTTAGCAATGTCAGCCGAAATGGAGTTCACACCGAAAGGTAATTTAGTAAATCATCGATTGCATACATCAGTCATGCGTTCACATGCACGCATGACATATAAAGCCGTGAATGCTATCCTAGCAGGTGATGAAGAAGTACGTAGTGAATATGCTGAGTTGGTGCCTATGTTTGAAGACATGGCAGAATTGCATGAAGCCTTAGCAGCCAAACGTACTGCCCGGGGTGCAATCGAATTTGATGCGCCTGAAGCAAAAATTATTGTTGACGAACAAGGTAAGCCAACAGATATTGAATTACGTGAACGTGGGTTATCAGAACGGATTATCGAGTCATTTATGCTAGCAGCGAATGAAACGGTTGCAATGCATTTTGATTTAGCGAAGGTACCATTCTTGTATCGTATTCACGAATCACCAGATGCTGATCGCGTTGAAAAATTTGTTGATTTCGTTAAAGCATTAGGTGCGCCAGTTAAGATTGACCCTGAAAAGATTAAGTCAACAGACTTACAAAGTATTCACAATTTCTTTATCGATCGTCCTGAAGAACAAATGGTATCAACCATGATGTTACGGACAATGAAACAAGCTAAATATTCTAATGATCCATTGGGTCATTTTGGAATTGGTGCAGATTATTATACACACTTTACGTCGCCAATTCGTCGGTATCCTGATTTAACGGTTCATCGTTTAATTAAGTGGTATGAAAAGAATGGCCTTGGTGAAGAAGCACAAGCTAAATACGCTGATAAATTAGCTCAGATTGGTGAAGAAACTTCAGTTAAGGAACGTCGGGCAGTTGATACCGAGCGTGATACAGATGCGATGAAGAAAGCAGAGTATATGCTTGATAAAGTCGGACAAGAATTTGATGGTGTTGTAAACGGTGTCTTGAAGTTTGGCATGTTTATTTCATTAGAAAATACGGTTGAAGGTTTGATTCATATCTCTAATTTTACTGATGATCAATATGTTTATGATGAAGCCCACATGGCACTTATTGGACGTCGTTTGCATCATATTTACCAAATTGGTCAACCTGTCAAGGTACGTGTTGTTCGTGTTGATAAAGAACAATCATCAATTGATTTTGTGCTAGTTGATCCAGAAGAAGCACCAATTACTGATATTAAAGTACCTGAAGATAATCGCGGTGCCTTTGGTAACAAGAATCGTGGTGACCGTCGTCATAATGATAAGCGTAACCGTTCAACAAAGGGTGGTAAGACGCATAATGATGGTAAGCCATTTGGTGCATACCATAACAAGCGTAAGCCTGATGATAAGCGTCAAGATTCTAACCGGAAGGGTCGCCATTCGTAATGACAAATTAGGGGGTTATCATGGCTAAAAAAAAGCGACGTACTAATGACGCGTTGGCCACGAATAATAAAGCACGCTATAATTATGCAATTGCTGAAACATATGAGGCCGGTATCGAATTAACGGGAACTGAAATTAAATCTGTTCGTGCTAGTAAGATTACAATAGGGGACGGATTCGTACAGGTTCGTAATGGACAAGCGTGGTTAGATAATGTTCATATTAGTCCGTTTGAACAAGGCAATCGATTTAATCATGATCCATTACGTAGTCGGCGCTTATTATTGCATAAGAAAGAAATTGATACCTTACAAGCAGCTGTAGCGCAACAAGGTAAAACGATTGTGCCATTACGTGTTTATTTAAAACATGGTTTTGCAAAAGTTTTGATTGGCGTTGCCACTGGTAAACATAATTATGATAAACGTGAGACGATTAAAAAACGTGATCAAGATCGTGATTTACATCGAACAATGAAAAAGCGCTATTAGTAGGATAAAAATTCAATTATTGGCGAAAGAACATCAAGTACGTCTTTTGTTTAAAAAAATAGCAAATCATCCAAAATGGGTGATTTGCTATTTTTATATATTGCTTTTTAAATCATATAATAATAGCGTTTAAGAAGTTTTGTATCGTTATATTTTATGTCAGGAAAACTAACATCATTTACCCGCTTATTAGGACAATAGCGTACAATTAGTGGGAATGAGAAGATTCTTGGAGGAATAAAGAATGCGCAAGTGGTTAATGAGTCTAATAGCGTTGGCTAGCTTGGCAATTGGTGTCCTAATTAGTTCACCGGCTGTCCATGCTGCAACACCAAACTACACTATAACAACTGATACGACTTTTCCACCGTTTGAATTTCAAACGGATAAAGGAGATTATCGTGGTATTGATATGGATATGTTGAAAGAAATATCAAAACGCGAAAATTTTACCTATAAGCTAAAGCCAATGAGTTTTAATGCAGGGGTACAAGCCGTTCAAGCAGGGCAGGTTGACGGTATCGTTGCGGGTATGTCAATTACTGATGAACGTAAAAAAATGTTCGATTTTGGAACACCATATTATAAAAGTGGTATTGTAATGGCTACTACGGATAAGTCGAAAATTAAAGGCTTGTCTGATTTAAAGGGTAAGACTGTTGCAGCAAAAACGGGTAGTGCGGGAGCTGATTATGCTCGTGAAATATCAAAAAAGTATGGTTTTAAAATAACGTACTTCAATGATTCAAATACTATGTACAATGATGTTGCAATTGGTAATACAGTGGCTGCGTTCGAAGATCAACCTGTTATGGCCTATGCCATTAAACAAGGAACGAAACTAAAAATTGTGACGGATCCAGCTAAAGGAAATTGGTATGGCTTTGGTGTAAAAAAAGGAGCCAATACGGAATTATTAAAGAAATTTAATACAGGCTATGCAGCGATTGTCAAAGATGGTACGTATGATAAAATTGTCAATCGTTATCTAGGTAAAGGTAGCTATAATTACAAAAAAAATGCAGCTGATAAGGTTGAGAAACAAACAACCATTTGGAGTTTGTTTAACGAAAATAAAAGTGCTTTGTTTACTGGGTTAGTTAAGACATTAGAATTGACGTTAGTTGGTATTGTTTTAGCTGGAATTTGGGGAATACTACTGGGTATTCTAGGTGTTATGCCAAGTAAATTTGCTCGTGGTTTATCAACGACGATCATCTATATTTTCCGTGGATTACCTATGCTAGTATTAGCATTCTTTATATACATTGGTATTCCTAACTTAACGGGTCAAAAGATTCCAGCCTTTACAGCAGGCGTTATTACATTAATTTTAAACGAAGGTGCCTATATTGGTGCGTTTGTAAGTGGTGGGTTTAAGTCTGTTGATTCAGGTCAATTAGAAGCAGCACGCTCATTAGGGTTACCATATGGTAAAGCGATGCGTAAGGTTGTTATGCCACAAGGAATTCGCTTAATGATTCCAAGTTTTATCAACCAATTTATTATCACGTTAAAAGATACGTCAATTCTGTCAGCAATTGGTATTATTGAATTGACACAAACGGGTACATTAATTATTGCTCGTAATCTACAAGGATTCCGAGTTTGGTTGATGATTGCTGCGTTGTATCTTATCGTGATTACGTTACTAACGTGGTTATCAAATTGGGTAGAAAAGAGGATCAAATAATGACAGCAATTATTGAAGCGCATGATGTTCATAAAAGTTTTGGTAAAAATGAAGTATTAAAAGGTTTGAACTTAGCTGTCAATGAGGGCGAAGTTGTTGTTATGATTGGTCCTTCTGGTTCTGGTAAATCAACCTTTTTACGTTCACTAAATAAGTTAGAAGAAATTAATAGTGGTCAAATTATTATTGATGGGCATAACATTAGCGAACCTAAAATTAATATCGATAAGGTCCGTGAAAAGGTGGGCATGGTGTTCCAACATTTTAATTTGTTTCCACATTTAACGGTTATGGAAAACATGGTTTTAGCACCAGTCCAATTAGGCAAGATGACTAAATCTGAAGCAATTGATAAAGCTAAAATATTGTTGAAACGTGTTGGCTTGTTGGAAAAAGCAGATGTTAAGCCAGATACACTTTCTGGTGGTCAAAAACAACGTGTTGCCATTGCCCGTGCATTAGCAATGAATCCTGAAATTATGTTGTTTGACGAACCAACATCAGCCCTTGATCCAGAAATGGTCGGGGATGTATTAGATGTTATGAAAGAATTGGCTAAAGAAGGTATGACTATGATTGTGGTGACACATGAAATGGGATTTGCAAAACAAGTGGCAGATCGAGTCGTCTTTTTTGCGGATGGACATATCAAAGAAGAAGGTAAGCCAGTTGAAATATTTGAGAATCCACAAGATGAGCGGACACGTGAGTTTTTGAATAAAGTTTTAAATGCTTAATTGATATAGCAGCTGAAAAGTAAAGTGCCTCATCGTTAGTAGACCTTTTTTGTCTAATAGCGGTGAGACACTTTTATTTTTGTAGATTATTTTAGGTTGTATGGTTTTGAACGACTAAACGGTGCGACTAACGGAGATGATGTGTCAAATAGATTTGGCCAACTAAGTGGATATCGATGTGCAATAAATAGCCATCGGTCTAAAAAGGCGATGATTAACACAAGTAAGTTTTCTTGGTCATGATTTACTAGAGTCACCTTTAATCTGTTATCTGTTAGCGGATACGCATTTGCTAATTGATGGTTAACCATTGATATTTGAAAATGGCGTTTTTCAAGACGACCTAAAACAAACCAGTTAAGTGTATTAATATATAAAAGTTCGTGTCGTTTCAGTGAAATACCAAATGAACCAACTTGTTTATCCTGATTGGATAATATAAAGCGTGGTAAGAGTCCGCCAGAAATTTGCGTAATGGTGGCTAATGGTTCATAAGCGTCATTAAAAATGGTTAATTGGTTATGCCGTTGCCCAATTTGCCCTGAAACAAAATATTTAATTGTTTGGTCATAAGTTGTAACCGTAGTTGTACCGGAGCGTTCTTTGAGCGACTGTGATAAATATAAATGATGCAAAATAAGACCTCCTTATAGTAATAAACAAGGTTTCAACTAACTTAATTTTAACATATCTCTTTTAGACCAGTGGTTAGCCAGTATAATGATAGTAGATAAAATTTATGAGGAGGAAAATTAACATGGCATCATTATTACCAGCAGACTGGGAAAAAGCAATACAACCTGTATTGGGTAGTTCATATTTAGAACGTATCAATTCATTTTTAGATGCCGTTTATAGCAGTGAAATAATTTATCCAAAACGTGAAAATATCTTTGCTGCTTTATCAGTAACGCCGCTAAGTGAAGTGAAGGTCGTTATTCTTGGGCAAGACCCATACCCGAATCCAAACCAAGCGCAGGGGATGAGTTTTTCAGTACCTGCGGGGATGGCATTACCGAAGTCATTAATTAACATTTATAAAGAGTTGGTTGATGATTTAGGTATAGCAGCACCACAAGATGGTGATTTACATCGTTGGGCTAACCAAGGTGTTTTATTGCTAAATACAGTTTTGACGGTACCAGCACACCAGGCAGGTGGTCACACTGGTAAAATTTGGGAACCGTTAACAGATGAAATTATTCGTTTAGTCGCGCAACAAGAAAAACCGACTGTATTTATTTTATGGGGCAAGCAAGCACAAAAGAAACAAACGTTAATAACTGGAGAACAGAATTTAATTTTGCAAGCACCACATCCGAGCCCCTTATCAGCATACCGTGGTTTTTTTGGTTCTAAACCATTTAGTCAGACAAATCAATTTTTGATCACAGCAGGTTGTCCTCCCATTGATTGGGGATAAGAATTTGCTAAAATTGTCCCAGTAGTGAAACGCTTTTAAAACGTTGGTGTATCAACATTTGTGTTATAATAACTGTGTAATACGATAATGAATTATTAATAAAAGAGACGAGGTTTGTCCATCATGGAATTGTTCGAACAATTAGCAGATAAAATTAAAGGGCAAAATAAAACCCTAGTATTTCCAGAAGGTGAAGATCCACGCATTCAAGGTGCTGCAGTACGTTTAGCAGCTGATGGATTGATTAAACCAATTTTATTAGGTCAAAAATCAAGTATCGATGCAACGGCTAAAAAAAATAGTTTTGATTTATCACAAGTTACGATTATTGATATTGCAACTTATCCAAAAGACGATTTTAAAGAAATGGTGCGCGTTTTAGTAGAACGTCGTCATGGTAAGACGGATACAGCAACTGCTAAAAAATGGTTACAAGATCCAAATTACTTTGGAACGATGCTCGTGTATATGAATCTAGCTGATGGTATGGTTTCAGGTGCCAACCACCCCACTGGCGATACTGTTCGTCCAGCTTTGCAAATTATTAAAACTAGCGCTGATGCATCACGTATTTCTGGTGCCTTTGTGATGCAACGAGGTGACGAACGCTATATATTCGCAGATGCTGCTATCAACATTGATATTGATGCGCAAACAATGGCTGAAATTGCTGTGCAGTCTGCTAAAACAGCACGTGTATTTGGCATTGATCCAAAGGTTGCTATGTTGAGCTTTTCAAGTAAAGGATCAGCACGCGCACCACAAGTAGACAAAGTTGTACAAGCAACTGAGCTTGCAAAACAATTAGCACCAAACTTACCAATAGATGGTGAATTACAATTTGATGCTGCATTTGTCCCAGCAGTTGGTCAAGCAAAGGCCCCTGAATCATCAGTTGCAGGTTACGCCAATGTTTTTGTTTTCCCAGACCTACAATCTGGTAACATTGGGTATAAAATCGCGCAACGTTTGGGTGGCTTTGAAGCTATTGGTCCGATTTTACAAGGCTTAGCGCAACCAGTTTCGGACTTGTCACGTGGTGCTAACGAAGAAGATGTCTATAAAGTATCGATTATTACGGCAGCGCAAGCAGTTGCTAATTAAATAAAAAAACAAAGCGTCGTTTAAGTTGATCTTAAAAGTTTTGATAACTTTTAAGCAGGTTTAACAGCGCTTTTTTAATAAACATTTTTCGATAAAGGTAGGTAAAACGGTATGTGTACAAGTATTTTACAGATTGCAAAAGATGGCACACATGTGTTGTCACGTACTATGGATTGGCCTAAACTTGAGAATTCACCAATGTTTGTCCCTAGAAAGTATCGCTGGCATTCATCTTTTAACAGACATTTAATTCAAAATAAATATGCCTTCATTGGTGGGGGTGAATTAAGTAGTAAAAGAACAGATATTGCAGATGGTGTTAATGAATTTGGCTTAAGTGCCCAAAAATTAACTTTCGGTAATGGGGCTAAATTTGTTGATAATATTGATGATGAAAAGGTACAAATCGCACCTTTTGAATTTGTATTCTGGTTACTAGGTAATTTTAAATCGGTTGATGATATGGTTTCTCATATTGATCAAATTCAATTGATGTCTGACCAAAACAGCGTTATTAAATATGGTAATCCAGAATTGCATTATGCAGTTACTGATACAACTGGTGCTATCGTTGTTGTTGAACCGACAACTTGGCCAATGAAAATTGTGGCGAATCCATTAGGGATTGTGACTAATAGTCCATATTTTGATCAACAAATTAAGCAGTTAGAAAAATATGTTGAGTTTAAACCGGAATTTAAAGCAGGCACTATTGGTATCAATGTGCCAAAGGTGACAACAGGGAAACTTTCTGGAAAATCAACCCCACCAGGAGCATATTCACCAGGGGCTCGTTTTTTGAGAGCTGCTTATTTAAAAGAACGAGCTGATCAGCCTAATGATGAGAATGAAGCAATTATAACAAGTTGGCACTTACTTGATAGCGTGACAGTTCCACAAAATTTAAGGCATCAACAAACTTTTTCTGTCTATCGGGCAGCTACTGTATCCGAAAGTCGTAGCTACTATTTTCAATCGTATCATCAGGGAAGTATTACAAAATTGCAATTAACAGATGAAATGCTAACTTTGACAGAGCCAATTATATATGAGGTGCCCGATGAATTATCAGTTAATCAGTTGAATTAATCAATTTTGTAATCAGTATAATCAAGAAAGCTCAGTAGAACTCATTTTTACACGGGCTTTTTTATTGGCAGTCTAGGCTGTTGTTAAGCTGTAATCAAAAGATGAAAAATGGTATACTTTTAATTATGAGAATATTAGTTGAAACAGTGAATGAAACACAAGAATTAGCTGCAAAATTAGCAAAAAATGTCAAAGCAGGAGATACAATTTTATTATCAGGGGATTTGGGAGCTGGTAAAACAACTTTTACGCAAGGCTTTGCGAAAGCATTGGGGATTAAACGACCAGTTAAAAGTCCAACTTTTACGTTAGTGCGTGAATATCAGACAGCACAATTTCCTTTATATCATTTAGATGTTTATCGTTTGGGTGAAGAGGGCAATGCTGAAGACCTAGGGCTATCGGAATATTTTGGTGGTGAAGGAGTTGCGTTGGTTGAATGGTCACAGTATATTAAGCCGGATTTACCTGATGATGTTTTAGAAATTGTTTTTGAACGTGTCCCAAATTATGACACAAAACGTGTTATTACACTGACAGCAAGTGGTGAAAAATCAGTCGCTCTGTTGTCTGAAATGGAGAAATAATGGAAGTTTTTGTTCGTCCAGCTGAACGGCAGGATGCTGTTAATTTAATGCAATTGATTTTTCAACTGCAAGATGAATCAAACACCTTCATTGTTGAACAAGATCCAAATCAAATTGCAGTGCAAGAGGAAGCTGATAATATTGATATTTTACAAACAACTACCAATAATATTATGCTTGTTTCTAAAACAGAGAGTGGCCAATTAGTTGGACTAGCATCTGCAGCCGCTATGCCAGGACAACCAAAAGTTGCTGAAATTGGTGTGGCGGTCATAAACGATTTTCAAGGACATGGATTAGCCCAGGCGATGTTAGCAGAATTACTTGATTGGGCGCAGACATTTAGTACAGTTGAAAAATTACTGCTGACTGTCCAAACTAGTAATGCTGCAGCCATTCATATTTATGAAAAGATAGGGTTTAAACGGGTGACTGGTTCAGAAAAACAGGTTTTGAATAGTGATCATGAAAATGTACCAGCTTTTGATATGACTTTAGTAGTTATAAAGTAATGAGGTGTAAAGATGAATTTTGTAGCAATGGATTTCGAAACGGCTAGCGCGAAACGGGATAGTGCAGTTTCATTGGGATTAGCAGTTGTACGTGATAACCAACTTGTTGATGAATTTTATACGTTGATTAAACCGGATACGGTGTTTGATAGACGAAATACAAGCATTCATGGTATTTCAGAATTAGATGTTATCAATTCACCTGTATTTCCTGAGGTATGGGAACAAATTCAACAGTTTTATACACCCAATCAATTGGTAGTTGCCCATAATGCATCTTTTGATAATAGTGTTTTACGGGCAACACTTGCGCATTATGGTATTGCACAACCACATTATTTATCATTAGACACAGTGCGTACATCACGCAAACTTTACCCACAGTTACCTAATCACAAGTTAAATACAGTTGCCGAAGCATTAGCAATTGATTTACAGCATCATCATAATGCATTGGATGATACGGTTGCTGCTGCAAAAATATTAGTTAAACAAACAGAGGTTTTTGGTGTGGAACCACTAAAACAATTGGTTAAAGTGATTTGATTGAGGGAAAAAAATGAAGACGTTGATTGAAACATTTCCAAAGTATAATATTCAAGCGGATGTTAAATTAGGGAATTATACCAATACTCGTGTTGGTGGGCTAGCAGATTGGTGCTTTTGGCCAAAGACACAAGCAGAATTAAAAGAAGTTGTGCAGTATGCAAATGAACAAAATATTTTGATAACTGTACTGGGAAATGCGTCAAATTTGGTTATTAAAGAAGATGGGTTATCTGGATTAGTCATTTTTTTGACAGAAATGAAACAGATTAACGTATTAGATAATCATATTGTTGTAGAAGCGGGTGCCTGGATTATTGAAACGGCACAAATGGCTTATGAATATGCCCTAACAGGTCTGGAATGGGCTGCGGGAATTCCAGGTTCTGTCGGCGGTGCTGTGTTTATGAACGCAGGTGCTTATGGTGGACAAATTGATCAAGTATTAGAAAGTGCAGATGTGGTGACATCTGATGGTCAACTTAAAACCTATTCAGCAGCAGAGTTAGCATTTGGTTATCGTCACAGTTTAATTCAAGAAACTGGTGATATTATTGTGAGCGCAACTTTTGTCTTAACGCCAGGTAAAAGATCAGCTATTGGCGCACAAATGGCGGATTATAATGAGCGTCGCGCTCAAAAACAACCATTAGAGTTCCCATCATGTGGTTCAGTGTTTAAGCGACCAACCGGATACTTTGCTGGTAAATTAATTATGGATGCTGGTTTACAAGGATACCGAATTGGGGATGCCCAAGTATCAACGAAACATGCAGGTTTTATTGTAAATCGTGGACATGCGACTGGGAGTGACTATGTTAATTTGATTAAACATGTTCAAAAGACTGTTTATCAAACATTTATGGTTGATTTGGAAACTGAAGTTCGAATATTGGGCAGAAAATAGGTATTAAAAAAGGAGAGTGCGTATGGCGTTACTACAAACCGTTGTAGGCCTGACATTTTTAGTTGTGTTAGGTAATGTGTTAGGTTATTTCTTTAAAAAAATTCCGGTTAGTTTATTTCAAATTGCTTTAGGCTTATTAGTGGCTATTTTTTTAAATGTTAAAATTGAACTTGATACAGAATGGTTTTTGCTTTTATTTATTGCGCCTTTGCTTTATTCAGATGCATGGCGTTTTCCTAAGAAAGAGTTATGGGAATTAAGAGGACCAATTTTTGGTAATGCTATCTTGTTGGTCTTTATTACAACGATTGTTGGTGGTTTTTTAATTTATTGGATGGTACCAGAATTGCCATTGCCGGTTGCTTTAGCAATTGCAGCTATTTTGTCACCAACTGATCCAGTAGCTGTATCTGCAATTGCATCCCAAGCAAAATTGCCACCGTCAATTATGCACTTGGTAGCTGGTGAAAGTTTAATTAATGATGCTAGTGGTCTTGTTGGCTTTAAATTTGCTGTTGCAGCTGCAACAGCTGGTACATTTTCTTTGTGGCAAGCAACAGGTGAGTTTTTCTATGTTTCAATTATGGGTACCTTAGTTGGTGCGCTAATGGGATTTATACTTAACGCGATTGGCGATTGGTTATCTTCGCACGGGAATAATGATGTTTCTTTAAGAGTTGTTCTCCAATTATTTACACCATTTTTGGTATATATTTTAGCCGAAGAAATTAATGCATCTGGTGTTATTGCAGTAGTTGTTGCAGCCATTATCTTAAATATTCATACAAAGCATGATGTGGACTATACTGGTGAATTACACGTTGTTGGTATTAACACTTGGAATGTTTTTGGTTATTTATTAAATGGGTACATATTTGTTATATTAGGAATTGAATTCCCCTTGGCTACACATTTGAGTGCAGCTATTTCGCTACCAATGGCATTGTTTTATTCAGTTGTGACTTGGCTAATTATTTTTGGTATCCGTGTGATTTGGACCTATGTAACGCAATGGGTTCGCCTCAAAAACCATAAAAATGAAACAGCTTCATGGCGAGTTGCCATAACATCTGGTTTGACTGGTGTTCGTGGAGCTGTTACTATGGCCGGTGTGTTATCTGTTCCGTTGGTGACAGATAGTGGGGCACCTTTCCCACAGCGAGCATTGATGTTATTCATTGCAGCTATTACGATTATATTATCTTTGATTATGGCGATTGTTTTACTACCCATTGTTGGTGGTGAAAAAAAGACACAGGTACCACCAGGAGCGACTAAGGCGAAAGCAAAAGTTGCTCAGCATATGTCGGAACCTAGAGCACGTGTCTACGTATTACAATCGGCTGTTCGTGAGATAGAAGCTCGTCGTCGAGAGTCTAATCAAGCGGTTGTTTATGATATTATTCGGCGTTATCAAAGCCAGATTAGGCAATTACAATTGCAATTTATGAAAGCTGATAAAATGAGTCCGATTTTAGATGCTGAAATGACGCTACGAGAATTTGCATTAGAAACAGAACGAGGTGCAGTGCAAAGATTATTAGTAGATGAACGCATTTCACCTTTAGTGTTTGCGAGTGAGGGTCGTCGTATTGATCGAGCTGAATCAGAATTAGATGATTTGGTCACGCATGATCGTGGTAAACGAACGTGGCGTCAAATTCGGCGTTTTTTCACTGGATTTGGTCGTATGGTTCGAGTCTGGTTAAGTGATGATTCTTCAGATAAATTGTTATCAGAATATCAATTAGCTCGCCATGAGGCATCAAAGGAAGCAATTGCTGCTATTTCAAAATATATCAGTACCGATGAAGCGCAAAGTTCACATCTTGATCAAACTGCAGCGTATAATTTAATTATTATGTATCGTGCGCAAATTGAACGTGAACGGCATGGGCAATCGAGCGTGAAAAATGCTGAAGCACTTAAAATGGAACTAGAATTAATCGGGTTAAATGCGCAGCGTGAAGCAGTACAACATTTGACGGAAGCTCATTTTATATCTGGGACAACTAGTTTGAACATTCGTCAAAATATTAACTTTACTGAAGCAGGTATGTTGACCAATTTGGAAGAGTAGGAGTTAAGATGAATTTTGATATTGAGACCCTGTTAAAAAGTATAAGTATTGTCCGTATTATTGATGTGCTCATCGTTTGGTGGGTATTATATCGATTAATGATGTTAATTCGCGGAACCAAGGCTATAACTTTGTTGCGCGGTGTGGCAATTGTTATTATTGTTAAAATTATCAGTTGGTATTTTGGTCTAGCCACAATCTCATGGTTAACAGATCAAGTTATTAACTGGGGAGTTATTGCTTTAGTTATTGTATTTCAACCTGAGATTCGTCGAGGATTAGAACATCTAGGTCGTTCTGGGTTATTTAGACAAAAGCAAGCCTATCAATCGGAAATGCGTTTGGTAAATGAGTTAGATGATGCCATTCAATATATGTCAAAACGTCGGATAGGTGCGTTGATTTCAATTGAAATGGAAACAGGTTTAGAAGAATATATTGAAACAGGTATTCCAATTGATGCGGAAATATCTAGTCAATTATTAATTAATACGTTTATTCCAAATACTCCTTTACATGACGGTGCAGTGATACTAAAAGATAGTCGTTTAGCAACTGCTGCAGCTTATTTACCATTATCAGATAGTGCGACAATTCCTAAAGAATTAGGAACTCGTCATCGTGCTTCTGTGGGAATTTCTGAAGTAACGGATGCATTAACGATTGTTGTTTCTGAAGAAACAGGTGCAGTATCAATTACAAGAAATGCAGAATTGATGCAATCGTTGTCACGTGAAGATTATCGTAAGTATCTTACCCGTCAATTAGTGACTTCAGATGAAGGAACTAATAAGTCATGGTGGGCGCAAGTGCAATCTTTTTTAAAGCGAGGAGATAAGTGATATGAAATGGCATACTGATAAAATAGTATATGGCCTTTTGACTTTAGCTGTTGCTGTCTTTATGTCCGCTTATACTGACTCACAAGCGTCATCTAATCGACGGACGGATAATCAAACAGAAGGTTTTGCAAACATTAGCAAAATCGCATCATCTAAAACTGATAAAGTAACGGTACCAATTCAATTCACGGGAATTAATACAGATGATTATTACATTAGTGGTGCACCAGATAACGTTGAAGTTAGCATTAGTGGGCCAGCAGCATTAGTTACGGCAGCTAAAAACACAAAGAATTTTCAGGTGGCAGCTAATTTAAAAAATTTGTCTGATGGGACACATACAGTAACACTAAAAGTGGTTGGGTTGAATAAGGATTTAACTTATAAAATAAAACAATCTAAAGTAACTTTAACAATCTATAAGCGTACATCATCTTATTATTCAGTGAAGACAAACTATAATAAAGAAGCAATCGCTGATGGTTATACTGTAGGCACAGTGACGAGTTCAGTTAATAATGTACAAATCATGGGACGGCAAAATGCCATTGATGCTGTAGACAGTGTCGTGGCAAATGTGCAGTTAGAACGTGATACAAAAAAGACAACGAAACAAAAAGTCACTTTGCAAGCGGTTGATGTTAATAACAATCCCGTTGATGTTGCTGTGTCACCACAAGATACCACTGTAAAAATCCCGATAGAGAAGGGAAATGGTACAAAACAAGTGCCGTTAGATTTAAAAACAAAAAATGGTAATGCTGCTGAATTTACATTATCTGGTTCAGTAAACGAAGTTGCTGTAAAAGGCAATGTTGATGTGTTAAATAAGTTAAAGAGCGTGCAAGCGGTTGTTGATTTATCAAACATTACAGCAGAAAGTGAACAAGAAGTGACAGTTAAGGTACCAGATGGTGCTGAAAGCGTAGACCCAAAGACAGTATCAGTAGTTGTTACACCTAAGGAGTAAGAAAGTTATGGTTGAATTACATTATTTTGGAACAGATGGCGTACGCGGGATTGCTAATGAAGAATTGACACCTGAATTGGCATTTCGATTAGGTCGTATGGGTGGCGCTGTATTAACACGGCATGCCGTTGATCATCGACCACGTGTATTAGTAGGACGTGATACGCGTATGTCAGGCCAAATGTTGGAATATGCACTAATTGCAGGTTTATTATCTGTTGGTATTGAAATTCAGCGTTTAGACGTTATTTCAACGCCAGGAGTTGCGTATTTAGTACGTGCCCAAAAAGCTGATGCTGGTGCTCAAATTACAGCATCTCATAATCCAGCTGAAGATAATGGTATTAAATTCTTTGGTTCTGATGGTATGAAACTATCTGATGAACTAGAGGCTGAAATTGAAGCTCTACTAGATGCACCAGAAGATACATTACCTCGTCCAGCAGCAGAGGGTCTCGGATCCGTGTCTGATTTTAAAGAAGGAACTGCTAAATATTTGGAATATTTGCAGACAACTATTCCAAGTAATCTTGATGGTATGAAATTAGCTATTGATGCTGCTAATGGTGCCACATCTGGGTTGGTAGCCAATTTATTTGCTGATATGGGTGCTGATTTTGAAACAATGGGAACTAATCCAGATGGGCTTAACATTAATAAAAATGTTGGTTCAACTCACCCAGAAGCATTGGCCGAATTTGTTTTGGAACATGATGCACAAGTTGGTTTGGCGTTTGACGGTGATGGCGATCGCTTGATTGCAGTAGATGAAAAGGGGCAAATTGTTGATGGTGATCAGATTATGTTCATCGTTGGTAAATTTATGTCAGCTCATGGTCGTCTAAAGCAGGATACAATTGTTACAACTGTTATGTCTAACATTGGAATGTATAAAGCAATGTCGGCTAATGATATGCATTCCGTTAAGACTGCTGTTGGTGATCGTTATGTCGTTGAAGAAATGCTCAAATCTGGTTATAATTTGGGTGGTGAGCAATCTGGACATGTTGTCTTTTTGGATTGGGCAACGACTGGTGATGGCATGTTGACAGCCTTACAATTACTACACGTGATGCAAGAAACTGATAAATCATTGTCAGAATTAGCAGCTGAAATGACCATTTATCCGCAAAAATTAGTCAACGTTAAAGTGCAAGATAAAAAAGAGGCTTTAGCTAATGAAGCCATTAAACAAGTAATTGCCAGCGTTGAAGCTGAAATGGGAGATGAAGGTCGTGTGCTAGTACGTCCTTCTGGGACACAAGATTTGTTGCGAGTAATGGCAGAAGCGCCAACACAAGAGTCTGTTGATGCATATGTTGATCAAATTGTCGCTGTTGTGCAACAAGAGGTTGGTGTTCAATAATGGCAGAAGCCTTTCAAACCTTAGATATTATTGAAGAAATCACACGTAATGATGGTTCAACGTATAAAGAGATTGGTAATTTATTACATAATGGTCAATCAGAATATGCAGTTGAAAAAGGCATGATTAAAAAAGTGCGTATTTTGAAAATCAATATCCCACATTCTGCTAATGTGATGAAATATGAAAAGTTTGTTAATGAAAATTTTGATATTCCAACCAATGTTGCCATTTCTGAGTTTATCGAATGGCAACGTTCACCAGAAATGGATGCATTAGTAGACAAAATTTTAGCAGAAAATAAAGTTAGTTAGTTATAGTTTAAGAGTTAGAAAATTTTGTGATTAGTCTTAATTTTTAGGATAACAAAAATTTTCTAGCTCTTTTTATATTGCTTTTTTAACCGTTCTAAATGGAAATTTGGTATTATAAAGGGATAAGCTATTTAGTGAAAGGCTGGTTGGTCATGAATATTGGGTTATTTACAGATACATATGCACCACAAGTTTCAGGAGTTGTCACGTCGATTCAAACGTTACGTCAACAATTGATTGCACGTGGTCATCGTGTATATATATTTACATCTACAGATCCAAATGTGCCAAGGGATGTTTTAGAACCAGATGTTTATCGGTTCCCAAGCTTACCTTTTATTGGATTTAAAGATCGACGATTGTCATATCGAGGTGGAATTCAGGCCATACAGTTGGCAAAAAAACTACAATTAGATATTGTACACACGCAAACTGAGTTCTCGTTGGGATTAATTGGTAAATTAGTTGCACGGCAATTAAAAATACCAGCAGTACACACGTTCCACACAAACTATGAAGATTATTTGCATTATGTTGCTAACGGTAAAATTATTAGACCTGCAAGTGTAGCTGTGATAGCACGCAGTTTTATGGCAGGAATGACCGGTGTTATCGCACCGTCTAAACAAACGTATGATACTTTGACAAAGTACAAAGTATCAGCACCAATTGAAATTATTCCAACTGGTGTTAACGTCAAACACGCTGAGTCAGAAGACACAAGTAGTCAACTGCGACAAAAATTAGGCATATCATCGGAGACGCCAGTTGTTTTATCGTTAGGACGAATTGCTTTTGAAAAAAATATTGATACGGCACTAGAAATTTTTGCTGAAGTATTAATGAAAGTTCCTGATGCTATCTTTTTGATTGTTGGTGGTGGGCCAGCGATGGCAGCATTAAAAGATCATGTGCGCTCTTTAGAAATCTCAGATAATGTCATTTTTACTGGAGAAGTGGATCATGATGAGGTATATGGCTATTACAGATTAGCTGATGTTTTTTTGTCAGCTTCGATTTCTGAAACGCAAGGGTTAACTTTTATTGAAGCTATGACAGCTAATACACCGGTTGTTGCAATACGTAGTCCGTATTTGGAAACAGTTGTGATCGATGATAATATTGGTGCCTTAGCTGATGATAGTTACGAACTATTAGAACCAGTTGTTAATTATTTGATGGCGAAAAAAACACATCGTATAATTGGTCAGCCATCGATTCGTGAAAAGGTATTATATGATATAGATGCGGTAACATTTGGACAACGTGTATTAGATTGTTACTCTGAGGCATTGGTTGTCTACCATGAAGAGGAGGATATGGAAGAAGTAACTAGTAATGATTTAGAATATGCAAAATCATTTTTAACTAAGACGCCTTTCCATAAAGAAGGAAAATGATTCGAATTACAATGTTTTCTGCTGCGGAGACAGTTCCCGGTCAGGGAGTTGGATCAGCTTATCGAGAACTCGTGAATTTATTAACTGAAAAGTTTCCAAATAAATTTGAGTTGAAATTTAACAGCTTAGCGAGGTCGGATATTAGTCATTATCATACGATTAATTTGGGCTTTTTCTTAAATACTTTCTTACCTGGTCGTGGTGTTAAGGTTGGATATGTGCATTTTATTCCAGAAACGCTTGAAGATTCAATTAAGTTATGGTGGCCTTTTAAAAAGATTTTTTATTGGTACATGATGACGTTTTATAAGCGAATGGATCAAATTGTAGTTGTAAACCCAGTTTTTATTGATAAACTAGTTGCACTAGGTGTGAAGCGGGAAAAAATAACATTTATTCCAAATTTTGTTTCAAAAAAAGTGTTCTTTAAGCAGCCAACCTCGCAAAAAACGGACTTACGACGGAAACTTAATTTACCTGAGCAAGACTTTATTGTGTTAGGGGTTGGCCAAGTTCAAGTTCGCAAAGGTGTGCTTGATTTTATTCAGCTAGCAAAAGACAATCCTGATTGGACTTTTGTTTGGGTTGGTGGTTTTTCATTTGGAACAATTACAGCTGGGTATGATCAATTAAAAAAAGTAATTGATAATCCACCAAAGAACTTAATTTTTCCTGGTATTGTTGATCGCTCATTTATGAATGATTATTATAATGCAGCAGATGTCTTTTTATTACCAAGTTACACGGAATTATTTCCAATGTCAGCATTGGAAGCTTTTAGTACAGGAACGCCGACTATTTTGCGAGATTTAGAGTTATATCAAGCAATTATTGCAGGATATTACTTACCAGCTTATGACCGACAAGCTATGCAAAGTCAGTTAGATAAGCTCGCAAAAGATGATGAGTTACGACAACAAGTTAGTCAGCAGTCGCTGTCAGCATCAGAATATTATTCTGCTGAGCGTGTTTCTAAGATATGGGAAGCTTACTATACAGCGCAAGTTCAATATAAAGATGATGAGGTAAATTAATGACAAGGCGAAATAGCATTGTGTTCGTTTTGATGATGATTGCTGGTGTCGGAATATTTTATTGGTCATTTAAAAGTGTTAGTATGAAGCAATTAGTTCATGATTTAGGTAATGCTAATTGGTGGTGGCTATTAGTAGCAGTATTAGCGATGGTAGTTTATCTATTGATTGAATCAGTAGTCGTTAAAATTTTTGTAGATGATTCACATGGAAAATTGTCATGGCCAAATGCGGTGCGCATACCATTAGTTGAACAGTTTGGTAATGGTATTACACCATTTGCCGCTGGTGGCCAACCAATGCAACTAATAACTTTAATTCAGGCAGGTGTTGATCCAGGTCGTGCAGGTTCAATTCTATTAATGAAATTTGTTGTTTATCAAGCGATGATTGTTGTAAATTTTTTCATAGCCATGATTGTTGGTTATGAGTTTATTGCTGATAAATTAAAAGCATGGGCATGGTTCTTAGTGTTAGGATTTTTAGTTCATTTCATTGTTATTGTTGGTTTGCTATTGGTTATGTATTGGCCAAGTCTAACAAGAACATTGGTTAAAATTGGTTTTAAACCAGTACAATGGATTAAACCTGATAAGGTGACTGAATGGCAATCCTTGGTCAATGAAAAAATTGATAACTTTCATTCAGAAAGTGTCCGAATGAGCCACGATTGGTTAGTTTTGATAAAAACAATTATGTTGACTTTGGTGCAATTATTAGTTTATTATCTAATTCCGTATTTCATATTATTAGCCTTAGGGGCGGAACATGTTAACATTATTTTGGTAATGTCGTTACATGTGCTAATTGTGATGGTTATTTCACTATTTCCAATTCCAGGTGGTACAGGAGGAGCTGAGATTGGCTTTTCAATGATTTTTTCAACGTTCTTGCCTAATGCAGGGTTGTTGGTTTGCGCTATGGTTTTATGGCGGATCATTACCTACTATTTGGGGATGTTTGCAGGAATTATTGCTTTTAACGTCAAGACAAAATAACGGAGTTAAACAAATGCCAATAGAAAATAATTTAGATAAAATAGTTCATCGTATTAATGCGATGGTGCAGGATCGTCAAAAAACGCTACAAAAACGTGATTTTGGTATTTTTGGTGTGTCGGTCGTGACTGTTTTATATGATTCAGAGTCAGGTATGTTTGCGTTGGAAATTAACCAAGAAAAACGTAAGCGTTTTGCCTTTGATGATGTTGATTTATTAGCTATTGATGTCTATGAAGCGTTGTCAGAATTTAAGGAAACCTTTTAAGGTTGGCAATAGTTTATGGTCTTTTTAATATGACACTTGTTTAATTGTTAAATTGGATACTAAATTTTTAAAATTAAATGGCTGCTTAGCAGTTAAAACAGTTTGGAGAGAATATAATGCAACGAGTTATGCTAGCCATAAAAAAGAAGTGGCCTGATTTTAATGCCACTGTTGGCTTTTTCTTGTTATCTGTATTTTTGGTATGGATCAAAACTTATTGGGCCTATAAAACAAGTTTTTCTTTAGGCGTTAAAGGAACGCTACAAGAATTTATTTTAATTTTAAATCCATTACCAACAGCAATAATCCTTTTAAGTATTGCTTTGTACTTTAGAGGTAAAGTAGCCTATTGGTTAATGATTTTAATTAATTTAATACAATCAATATGGCTTTTTGCTAATATGTTGTATTATCGTGAGTTTTCAGATTTCCTATCTTTAAATATTATTAATTCTGGTGGCTCAGTAGAAAATAATTTAGGTAAATCAATTGCTGAAATCATTAGTCCGTTTGATTTTTTGGTGTTTTTAGACATCATTATTCTAATATTGTTGGTTTTATTCAAACGCATTAAATATGATAAGGTAATTGTACAGAAGCGCTTTGCAGCACTAACAACATTGTTTGGTATTGTTTTAATGTTAGTTGGTTATGGTATATCAAGTAAAGATCGTTCAGGGCTATTGACACGAACTTTTGATAATAACTACATTGTTAAGTATCTGGGACTTAATGAATATGCTGCTTATAATATGTTCAAAACTAAGCAGACGGCTGATGTTAAAAAAGATGCTGATGCGCAAGATTTAAATAAAATCAAAAACTATCTAAAAGATAATCAAGCTTTACAAAATGCCGCTTACTTTGGTAAGGAAAAAGGCAAAAATGTTATTATGTTCCACTTAGAGTCATTCCAACAATTTTTAATTGATTACAAAGTGGACGGGGTGGAAGTAACACCTAACTTAAATAAGTTCTATCATGATCAAAACACATTATCATTTGATAATTTTTATAATCAAGTTGGTCAAGGTAAAACAGCTGATGCTGAAATGATGTTAGAGACTGGCTTATTTGGAACAGCTTCAGGATCAGCAATGGTTAATTATGGTACATCAAATACGTATCAAGCAGTTCCTGCTATTTTAGATCAGCAAGGGTACACCACAGCAGCTTTGCATGGGGATGTTGCTTCATTTTGGAATCGTGACAATACCTATAAATCATGGGGATACGATTATTTCTTTAGCAAGCCATACTTTAAAAATGCAGATAATGCTAATTACAATATTGGTTATGGTATGAAGGATAAGATATTTTTGAAGGATTCCGCAAAGTATCTAGAACAGTTACCACAACCGTTCTATTCAAAGATTATTACGGTTACAAATCATTACCCTTATGATTTGGATAAGCAAAATATTTCTATCGCTAAAACGAAGACTAGCGATAAGACTGTTGATGGTTATGTACAAACAGCGCGTTATTTGGACCAATCATTTGCTGAATTCTTAAACTGGATGAAGAAGTCGGGCTTATATGATAATTCAGTTATTGCGTTGTATGGTGATCATTATGGTATTTCTGAAAATCATAAGGCTGCTATCGCCAAGTTAACTGGAAAGAAGAGCACAACTAATTTTGATTTAGCAAACTGGCAAAAAGTGCCATTTATGGTACATGCGCCAGGGTTAAAGGGTGGTGTTAATCATACGTATGGTGGTGAGATTGATGTCATGCCAACTATTTTGCACTTGTTGGGAAAATCAACGCAAGATAATATCCAGTTTGGACAAGATTTACTAAGTCCAAATCGACGTCAAATTGTTCCATTTAGAAATGGTGACTGGGTATCAGCTGAGTATATGAAGTATGGTGGTGATTATTATGTTACAACCACGGGTACAAAGATTAAACCAAAGGAAGATCCAAGAGCTAAAGAGATTATTGATCAGACTCAATCATATGTGGATAAAATGTTAACTTATTCTGATGACGTGCAAACGGGTGACTTACTACGATTCTATAAGCCAAAGGATTTTAAGAAGGTTAATATCAAAGACTATTCTTATCAGCGGGCTAAAGGAATGAGTTTGTTGCAAAAGATGAATAAGGAACATAAAACATCAATTAAAGCACAACATGATAATAAATCAACATTAAAGGACTATGTGACAGATGCGCCAGAATTAGGTGGTGAGCCACAAACTATTCAAGAGGTTTCTTCATCATCAGAGTTGTCTAAAACAGATGAAAATAACGGTGAGGATGATGGTGCAAATGTAACGCCCACAACTGATATTCAACAATAATTAAGTTAATAGTCGTTATTTAAAAATCCCATTGGCACACTACAAAATTACTTTTGTGGTGCGCTGATGGGATTTTATTGCGCTTTAAACACGCAATTATTCGAGCATATTGGTTATAAAAACGTTCGTTAAAATTAAAATAAAACAAGTAGTTGACGAACGTTGATTTCTACGGTATATTATATAAGCAGTCGAAAAACTGTGAGAAATTATATAAGAAATTGGTAAAAATAAGTTGTTGACTTTCAAAATCAGTTCTGTATAATAGATTAAGTTGTCAGCGAGACAACAACGTTGATCATTGAAAACTGAATATCGTTTCGATAGAACAAATGTGTAGGATCTTCAAGCATTAAGCTTGAAACAAAAAACATTTGCGAAGTCAATTCGCTAATAAATTCGTTTAACTTCTGTTAAACAATTAAAACAACAAAATTGAGTTATACTCAAACTTTTAAAATGAGAGTTTGATCCTGGCTCAGGATGAACG